>CAUPQO010000005.1:0-43505 GCA_963513295.1 uncultured Hylemonella sp. | reverse complement strand
ATCTACCACCTCTTCGACGGCCTGCAGGCGCTGGCCGTCTTCGTGCTGCGCTGCTGGCGCATCACCTTCACGCCGTTCCTGATCTACGGCGTGCTGCTCTGGGGCCTGGGCCTGTACGGCGGTTATCTGCTGGCCTACCGCGGCCTCGGCCCCTGGCCGGCACTGCAGACGCCAGCCGCCTTCTGGATGGCTGGTGCCGCCGCGCTGGCCCTGGCAGCCCTGACCTTCTGGACCATGATCTGGCAGGTGCTGCGCCGCGAGCGCCGGCCCGGCTGAGACCCGGGGCCCCGGCCTGTGGGCGGCCCGCGTTATGCTCTGCAAGCGAGGGGCGGAAGATGCCGGATCCGCACAAACGCCCCCGCTCATCACAACGATCAGGAGACGCAACATGGACAAACGCCATTTCCTTTCCGCACTCGCCGCACTGGGCCTGAGCTGGGGCGCCGGTAACGCGCTGGCGCAGGACAACAGCTTCAGGATCGGCCTGCTGCTGCCGCTGACCGGCCCCTTCACGTCCACCGGCAAACAGCTCGAATCCGCGGCGCGCCTGTACATGGCCCAGCACGGCAGCACCGTGGCCGGCAGGAAGGTGGTGCTGATCGTGCGGGACGACACGGGCGTGCCGGACATCACAAAACGCCTGGCCCAGGAGTTGATCGTCAACGAGAAAGTGCACGTGCTGGCCGGCTTCGGGCTGACACCCCAGGCCTTCGCGACCGCACCTATCGCCACCCAGGCCCGCACGCCCATGGTGGTCATGTCGGCGGCCACCTCCAGCATCACGAACGCTTCGCCCTATATCGTGCGCAGCAGCTTCACCGTGCCCCAGGTAGTCACCGCGCTGGCCGACTGGGCCTGGAAAAACAACATCAAACGGGTGGTGAGCCTGGTCACCGACTACGCGCCCGGTGTCGACTCCGAGAAATACTTCAAGGATCAGTTCATGGCCAACGGCGGCACCGTGATCGAGACCCTGCGCGTGCCGCTGCGCAACCCGGACTTCGCGCCCTTCCTGCAGAAGGTGCGCGACCTCCAGCCTGATGCCCTCTTCACTTTTGTTCCCTCGGGGGTGGGCTCGGCCCTGATGAAGCAGTTCGCCGAGCGCGGCCTGGACAAGGCCGGCATCCGCATGATCGCCGAGGGCAGCGTGACCGACGACGACCTCCTCAACAGCATGGGCGACGTGGCCCTGGGTGTGGTCACCGCGCACCACTACTCGGCCGCGCACGACTCGGCGGTCAACCGGACATTCGTCGAGGCCTACCAGAAGGCCTACAGCGGCGCGCGGCCCAATTTCATGGCCGTCGGCGCCTACGACGGCATGCGTGTGATCTACGAAGCGCTCAAGGCGACCAAGGGCGACACCGGGGGCGATGCCCTGCTGGCGGCCATGAAGGGACAGATCTTCGAGAGCCCGCGCGGCCCCATGTACATCGACGCCCAGACGCGTGATGTCGTGCACAACATCTACATCCGCCGCGTGGAACGGCGCAAGGGCCAGCTCTACAACGTGGAGATCGCCACCCTGCCCGACGTGAAGGACCCCGGCAAGTCCAGGTGACAGATGTCCATGGGCCGGCCCTCGGCAGCGGCGCTGCCCGGCGCTAGGACAGCGGGCGCACCCGGCTGGCCGGAAAGACGATGGCAAAACGCGAGCCCTTGCCCGGCGTGCTCTCGATGCGCAGTTCCGCGCCGTGGCGCTGCGCCACGTGCTTGACGATGGCCAGGCCCAGGCCGGTGCCGCCGGTGTCGCGCGAACGGCTGCGGTCCACGCGGTAGAAACGCTCGGTCAGGCGCGGGATGTGTTCGGGCGCGATGCCCGGGCCGCTGTCCTGCACGTAGAACTCGATGCGGCCGTCTCCGTGCTCGAGCCAGCCGCAGCGCACCTCGCCGCCGGCCGGCGTGTAACGCACGGCATTGCTGACCAGGTTGGACAGCGCGCTGGGCATGCCCGACAGTTCGCGCGGGGGTGCCGCCTCGAAGTTCAGGCACTGGGCCGGGCCGGTCATGGGCGGGTTGAGCACGGCCGAGAGCACTTGCGCCTCCTGTTCCACCTGGCCCGTCAGCACGGGCAGCGACGACCATTCGCCGGCCCCGGGCAGGGGGCTGCCTTCGAGGCGTGAGAGCATCAGCAGGTCGCTCACCAGGGACTGCATGCGGCTGGCCTGCTGCGCCATCAGGTCCAGGTAACGGGCGCGCTCGGTGGCGTCCAGCGTCAGGGTCTGCAGGGTCTCGACAAAACCCGAGAGCACGGTCAGCGGCGTGCGGATCTCGTGCGAGACGTTGGCCACGAAGTCGCGTCGCATGGCCTCGGCCTGCTCGAACATGGTGACATCACGCGACAGGAGCAGACGCCGGCCCTCGCCGTAGTCGTGCAGGTGTACCGAAATGCGCGACGGGTGGGCGCTGCTGTGGGCGCGCCCCTGCATGACGACGCTGGCCTCCTGGCTGGTCCCGGCCACATAGGCCGTGAACGCCGGATGGCGCACCAGATTGACCATATGCTGCAGCAGGTCCCGCCCGGTCTCCAGGCCGAAGTGGGTGGCGGCCGTCTGGTTGAACCATTCGATCCGGCCCTGCGCGTCGAGCAGGACCACTCCGTTGGGGGATGCCTGCAAGGCCGCCAGGAAATTCTGCAGGCGGCGATCACTATCGCGTGTTTCCTGCTCGCGATGGCGCACCAGCCGGCGCGCGCGCTCGGCCACCTCGCCCCACAGGCCCAGCTTGAGCGGCACATCCGAGACGTCGCCGTTGCGCAACCACTGCAGCACCCGCAGGCCACGCGTGAAATCGACCAGCACCCAGAGCAGGCCGGCGACCAGCATGCCGGCCAGGGCCCCGCGGATCTGCAGGGCCTCGGGCGCCAGCCACATCCCGACGAAGGCGCCCAGGCACTGGATCAGCAGAAAAAGAACGAGCTGCAAGAGCATGAAACCGGCGTCCCCGCGGACGGGTGCTTGATCTTCAGCCCCGCAGCGCGATGGCCGTGGGTGCGGGTTGTGCCGACAGGCGGTAACCGGCGCCACGCACGGTCTCCACCATGGCGGCGGCTTCGCCTAGCGCCTCGCGCAGGCGCTTGATATGCACGTCCACCGTGCGCTCCTCGATGAACACGTGGTCGCCCCAGACCTTGTCGAGCAGCTGGCCGCGGCTGTGCACGCGCTCGGCGTGGCTCATCAGGTACTGCAGCAGCTTGAACTCGGTCGGCCCGAGCTTGAGCGCCTGCTCCGCATAACTCACACGGTGCGTGGCCGTGTCCAGCTTGAGGCGGCCGATCTCCAGCGTCACGGCCCCCTGCTCGGGGGCGCGCCGGCGCAGCACGGCACGGATGCGTGCCAGCATTTCCTTGGTGGAAAAGGGCTTGGCCATGTAGTCGTCGGCCCCGGCATCCAGGCCGGCCACGCGATCGGCCTCGTCGCCGCGGGCGGTCAGCATGATGATGGGTACGGCCTTGGTCCGCGGATCATTGCGCCAGCGGCGCGCCAGGGTCAGACCGCTCTCGCCGGGCAGCATCCAGTCCAGCAGCACCAGGTCGGGCAGCACCGCGTCGATCTCGCGCTGCGCCACCTGGCCATCGGGGGCCACCGTCGGCTGGAAACCGTTGTGGCGCAGGTTGACAGCGATCAGCTCGGCGATCGCCGGCTCGTCTTCCACCACCAGGACCGCAGGCTGCTTCATTTGAGTACCGACTCGATTTCTTCGATGGAGGCGTGCCGCACGTCAGCCCCCTTGACGATGTAGATGATGAGTTCCGCAATATTCTTGGCATGGTCGCCGACACGCTCGATGGCCTTGGCCAGGAACAGCAGGTCCAGGCTGGGCGAGATGGTGCGGGGATCTTCCATCATGTAGGTGATCAGCACGCGCACGAAGCTGTCGAACTCCTTGTCGATCAGATCGTCTTCTTTCAGGATGGCCACGGCGGTCGTCGTGTCGAGCCGGGCAAAGGCGTCCAGCGCCTTGCGCAACTGGCCCGCGGCCAGATCGGATGCCGTGCGCAGTTCGGAGGCCGGCATGGCGCGCGGCGCACCGGCGTGGATGATGGACAGCACCATGCGCGCCATCTTCTCGGCCTCGTCGCCGGCGCGCTCCAGGTTGGCGACCGTCTTGGAAATGGCCATCAGCAGGCGCAGATCGCGCGCGGTGGGCTGACGGCGCCCGATGATGGAGGAAATCTCGTGGTCGAGCTCGATCTCCATGGCGTTGACACGGTGTTCCAGCTCGATCACCTGCTGGGCCGATTCGATATTGAGCCGGGCCAGGGCCTGGACGGCCTGTTGCAGCTGGGCTTCGACCAAGCCGCCCATCTCCATGACGCGGCTGGAAACGGAACTCAGTTCGCTGTCGAACTGCGTGGATAGGTGTTTGTCAGGCATTTCATTTCCTCCTTAACCGAAGCGACCGGTGATGTAGTGGTTACGGCCGCTGCGCTTAACTTCGCTGCGCGAAGTTAGCCTGCACCGCTGCATAACTGCTCGTTTCATCAGAACCTCCCGGTGATGTAGTCCTCGGTCTCCTTGCGCGTGGGCTTGAAGAACATCTGCTCGGTGGAGCCGAACTCCACCAGGTCGCCCAGGTACATGTAGGCCGTGTAGTCGCTGCAGCGGGCCGCCTGCTGCATGTTATGCGTGACGATCACCACGGTGTAGTCGTCCTTGAGCTCGGTGATCAGCTCCTCGATCTTGGCAGTGGAGATCGGGTCCAGCGCGGAACAGGGTTCGTCGAGCAGGATCACCTCGGGCTTGATGGCGATGCCGCGTGCGATGCACAGGCGCTGCTGCTGGCCGCCCGACAGGCTGGAGCCGCTCTGCTTGAGCTTGTCCTTGACCTCGTTCCACAGCGCGGCCTTGCGCAGCGCCCATTCGACGCGCTCTTCCAGGTCGGTGGCGCTGAGCGATTCGAACAGCTTGATGCCGAAGGCGATGTTGTCGAAGATGGACATGGGAAACGGCGTCGGCTTCTGGAACACCATGCCCACCTTGGCGCGCAGCAGGGCCACGTCCTGCTTGCTGGTCAGCAGGTTCTCGCCGTCGAGCAGCACCTCGCCCTGGGCACGCTGGTCCGGGTACAGCTCGAACATGCGGTTGAAGACACGCAGCAGGGTGGACTTGCCGCAGCCGGACGGGCCGATGAAGGCCGTCACCTTGTTCTGCGGGATGTCCAGGTTGATGTCCTTGAGCGCGTGGAATTTCCCGTAGAAGAAATCCAGCTTGCGCACCGAGATCTTCGGGGCAGGCGTGTCGGCCGGGTTGGAAATCGGTTCCATGTTTTGCCTTGCAGGAGAGTATTCGCTGGTGTACACGTCGTCAGCCCTTGTGGCGCGTCAGCACGCGCGCAATGATGTTGAGCCCGAGCACGGTCACGGTGATCAGCAGCACGCCGGCCCAGGCCAGCTGCTGCCAGTTTTCGTACGGACTCATGGCGAACTTGAAGATGGTGACCGGCAGGCTGGCCATCGGATCCGACAGATTCGAGGTCCAGAACTGGTTGCTCAGCGCCGTGAACAGCAGCGGCGCCGTCTCGCCCGAGATGCGCGCCACGGCCAGCAGCACACCGGTGACCACACCGGCGCGCGCGGCGCGCAGGGTGATCATCAGGATCACCTTCCACTTGGGCGTGCCCAGCGCGTAGGCCGCCTCGCGCATGGCGGCGGGCACCAGCTGCAGCATGTTTTCGGTGGTGCGGATGACGACCGGGATCACGATCAGCGCCAGCGCCATCACGCCGGCCCAGCCGGAGAAGGACTTGAAACGCGTCACCACCACCGCATAAACGAACAGGCCGATCACGATGGAAGGCGCCGACAGCAGGATGTCGTTGACAAAACGCGTCACCTCGGCCAGCCAGCCCTTGGGCTCGTACTCGGCCAGGTAGATGCCCGCCATGATGCCGATGGGCGTGCCCACGAAGGTGGCGAGCATCACCATGAGAAAGGAGCCGTAGATGGCGTTGGCGATGCCGCCCGCTTCGTTGGGCGGCGGGGTCATCTGCGTCACGGTGGCCCACACCAGGCCGTCCAGGCCCAGGCGGAAGGTTTCCCAGAGGATCCAGAACAGCCAGAACAGGCCGAAGGCCATGGCGCCCATGGACAGCGCCAGGGCCAGGAAGTTGACACGCTTGCGGCGCTGGAAGGCCCGGCTGCGGATCTGGTCTTGCGCGTTCATGACTTGGTGCCTTCGCTCTTCTTGAGTTGCTGCAACAGCAGCTTGGACAGGGTCAGCACGACAAAGGTGATGAAAAACAGCACCAGGCCCAGGTAGATCAGCGACGCCTGGTGGATGCCGGCGGCGGCCTCGGCGAATTCGTTGGCCAGGGCCGAGGTGATGCTGTTGGCCGCATCGAACAGGCTCAGCGTGTCGAGCTGGTTCATGTTGCCGATGACGAAGGTGACCGCCATGGTCTCGCCCAGGGCGCGACCCAGGCCAAGCATGATGCCGCCGACCACACCGGCCTTGGTATAGGGCAGCACCACCTTGGAAACCACCTCCCAGGTGGTGGAGCCCAGGCCGTAGGCCGACTCCTTGAGCAAGGGTGGCGTGACCTCGAACACATCGCGCATCACGGCGGCGATGAAGGGAATGATCATGATGGCCAGGATGATGCCGGCCGACAGGATGCCGATACCCACCGGCGGCCCCGACACCAGGGCGCCCAGATAGGGAACGCCGGCGAACAGCTTCTGCAGCGGCACCTGTACATAGGTGGCCAGGATGGGACCGAAGACCAGCAGGCCCCACATGCCATACACGATGGAGGGCACGGCTGCCAGCAATTCAATGGCGGTGCCCAGCGGGCGCTTGAGCCAGGCCGGACACATCTCGGTCAGAAACAGGGCGATGCCGAAACTCACCGGCACGGCGATCAGCAAGGCGATGAAAGAGGTGGCCAGGGTGCCGTAGATCATCACCAGGCCGCCAAAATTTTCCTGCACCGGGTCCCATACCGGGCTGGTCAGGAAACCCAGACCATAACGTTCGATGGCCGGCCAGGCGCCGACCATCAGGGAGGCAATGATGCTGGCCAGCAGCGCCAGAGTCACCCACGCTGCCCCTTGGGCCAGCCAGCCGAACAAGGCATCGAACCAGGCACCTGTGCGGGACCGGGGAGCGGACGGGAGTGAACTCATGGCGTACTGGCGCTTTCTCTCTACTTACTTGTAGGCGATGGGATTGCCGGAGGCGTCCTTGATCTGGCTCCAGGACTTCTCGATGGCGGCCTTCACGCTGGCGGGCATGGGCACGTATTCCAGGTCACCGGCCATGGTGTCGCCGTTCTTGTAGACCCACTGGAAGAACTTCAGGGTCTGGGCGGCATTGGCCGGCTTGTCCTGCACCTTGTGCATCAGGATGAAGGTGGCGCTGGTGATCGGCCAGGCATTCTTGCCCGGCTTGTTGCCCAGGATCTGGAAGAAGGTCTTGTCCCAGTCGGCGCCGGCAGCGGCAGCCTTGAAGCTGTCGTCGCTGGGCTGGACGAACACGCCATCGCGGTTCTGCAGCTGGGTGTGCGCCATCTTGTTCTGCTTGGCGTAGGCGAACTCGACGTAACCGATGGAGTTGGGCAGACGGCCGACGAAGGCGGAGACGCCCTCGTTGCCCTTGCCGCCGGCGCCCACGGGCCAGTTCACGGCGGTGCCTTCACCGACCTTTTCCTTCCACTCGGGGCTGACCTGGCTCAGGTAGTTGGTGAAACCGAAGGTGGTGCCGGAACCGTCGGCGCGGCGCACCGGGGCGATGGCGGCGTCAGGCAGGTCCACGCCGGGATTCAGGCTGGTGATGGCCTTGTCGTTCCACTTGGTGATCTTGCCCAGATAGATGTCAGCCAGCACCGTGCCGGTCAGCTTGAGCTGGCCCGGGGCGATGCCCTTGATGTTCACCACGGCCACGGTACCGCCCATGACGGTGGGGAACTGCATCTGGCCCTTCTTGGCCAGCACGTCGTCGGTCAGCGGCATGTCGGAGGCGCCGAAATCAACGGTCTTGGCGTCGATCTGGCGGATGCCGGCGCCGGAGCCGACCGACTGGTAGTTGATCTTGATGCCGGTGGCCTTGTTGTACTCGGAAGCCCACTTGGCGTAGACAGGCGCCGGGAAGCTGGCGCCGGCACCGGTCACGTCCTGGGCGGAAGCCAGGCTGCTAGCGGCCAGCAGGGCCACAGCCGACAGGCTGAGCAGGGCTTGCTTGAAAGTCGTTGTCATCAAAAGCTCCTTAAGGGTTGGTTGGAGATGGGCAAACTTTAAGAAGCTTTTATGTCAACCGTGTGACATCGCCTGTAACAACCTCAAGCCGGCGCATTCGCAATTCTGTCATGAAAAAGACATGAAGTATTCGCGAAAAAGTCATGAGATCTGCCTAAGCTGGGCCGCTTTCCCCTCTGCCAAACACGATGCCCGCACCCACCTGCCCGCCACGGCGCCGGCTCCTGCTCGGCGCCACGCTCGGCGCCCTGCTGCCCACGCTGCCCGTCCAGGCCCAGCCCCAGAAAGCCGCCACGCCCGCCCCCCGCGCCCCGGAAATCGTCCAGATCGTGGACGTTTCGGCCAGCCAGCTGGACGTCTCGCGCGACTTCCTGATCGGTTCGCGCGCCGCCTGGCAGGACTTCAATGCCCGCGGCGGCATGCGCGGCCGCCCCGTCCAGCACACCGTGCTGGAAGTCGATGGCAGCCCGGCCAGCCTGCGCCAGGCACTGGACAGCGTGCGTGCCAGCCCCCAGTGCCTGGCCTTGTGCGGCACGGCCGGCGACCGCACCGCGGCCAGCCTGGTCCAGCTGCTGGGCCAGGAGGCGCTGGACATCGCCCACGTCGCGCCCTGGCTGCATCAGGACGTGATCGCCGGCGCCGAGCGGACCTTTCCCATCTTTGCCTCCCGCCAGGAACAGATCGCCCACGCCCTGCGCTCGCTGTCGGTGATCGGCGTGGCCGAGCTGGGGGTGGTCTACGCCTCGGCCCCGGAGCAGGCGCTCTACCACCCGGAAGTCAGCCGCATTGCCCGCGACCTCGGCTTGCGGCTCGCCCCCTACGCCCCCAATGGGCCCCTGCAGCAGCTGGGCCGCAGGCTCACGCCACAGACCCCGGCCATCCTGCTCTTCATCGGCGGCACGCCGGAGCTGGCCCAGTTCACCCTGGGACTGGAACAGCAGGACCGCCAGCGTTACGTCATCGGCCTGGCCGACGTCAACCTGCAGACCCTCAACCAGCTGGGCCAGTCGCGCAACACCCCCGTCATGGCCACCCAGGTCGTGCCCATGGTCACCTCCAGCCTGCCCATCGTGCGCGCCTACCGCGAAACGCTGACGCGCCTGTTCGACGAACCGCCCACCCCCCAGAGCCTGGCCGGCTACATTGCAGCGCGTTATGCCCAGGAGGTGCTGCTGGGCCTGGAGCCCGCGGCCACACGGGCCCAGGTGCTGCAGGCCTTCCAGAAGCGCAGCGTGCTGGACCTGGCCGGCTTTCGCATCAGCTTCCAGTCGCAGCGGCGCACCAGCGCCTACGTGACACAAAGCATGCTGGGCGCGAACGGACGCATCCTGGGATGACCCCCACGGGACAAGGTACGATCCCTGCGTCCCCAAAAGCCTCGCGCATGAAAAACGGAACCGAACTCGCCGCCATCGACCTGGGCTCCAACAGCTTCCGGCTTGAAATCGCACAACTCGACCACGGCCTGCTCAAGCGCCGCGAATACCTCAAGGAAACCGTGCGCCAGGGCAACGGCCTGGATGAAGACCGCAACCTGGGCGAAGAAGCCATGCAACGCGGCTGGGACTGCCTGGGCCGTTTTGCCGAACGCCTGGCCGGCTTCAAGAAGAACCAGGTGCGTGCCGTCGCCACCCAGACCCTGCGCGAAGCCCGCAACCGCGAGGTCTTCCTGGAGCGCGCGCAGAAGATCCTGGGTTTTCCCATCGACGTCATCTCCGGCCGCGAGGAAGCGCGCCTGATCTACCAGGGCGTGGCCCACCTGCTGCCGCAGTCCGACGAACGCCGCCTGGTGGTGGACATCGGCGGGCGCTCCACCGAACTCATCCTGGGCCAGGGTTACCGCCCGCGTTTCATGGACTCCTACCGCGTGGGCAGCGTGGCCTGGTCCATGCGCTATTTCCCCGCAGGTGTCTTCAGCGCCGAGGCCTTCGAGACCGCCGAGGTGGCGGCCCAGGCCGTGCTGGACGAAGCCCTCAACAGCTGCCGGCGTGAAGACTGGGATGTGGCCTACGGCTCCTCGGGCACGGTGGGCGCCGTCGGCGACGTGCTGCAGGCCGCCGGCTGGGCCGAGGGCCTGATCACGCAGGAGGGCCTGGACTGGCTGCTGGAGCGCCTGCTCAAGGCCGGCAGCGCCGAGCGCCTGCGCATCGAGGGCATGAAGGACGACCGGCGCGCCGTTATCGGCGGCGGCGTCAGCGTGCTGCGCGCCCTCTTCTCGCTGCTGGGCATCGAGGAAATGCACGTGGCCCAGGGCGCGCTGCGCCACGGCGCCCTCTACGACCTGCTGGACCGCGAGCACGAACAGAGCGACCAGCGCAGCACCAGCGTCCTGCGCCTGGCGCGCAACTTCAACGCCGACCCGACCCAGGCCCAGCGCGTGCGCAAAGTGGCGCACCACCTGCTGCGCCAGCTGGCCGGCCCGGGCGAGCCCGAGGAACTGGAGCGCGCCCTGCGCAAGCTGGGCTGGGCCGCGCAGCTGCACGAGATCGGCAGCGCCATCTCGCACAGCGACTACCACAAGCACGGCGCCTACATCCTGGACAACGCCGACGCCGCCGGTTTCACCATGAACGAACTGCACCGCCTGGGCCAGCTCGTGCTAGGCCACCGCGGCAAGCTGCGCAAGCTGGACCTGGCGTTCGACGACGCAGCCTTCGTGCTGCAGCTGCTGGCCCTGCGCCTGGCCGTCATCCTCTGCCACGCCCGGCGCGACCCGGACCTGCAGGGCCTGCGGATCGAGTGGGATGGCGGGCATGCGGTGCAGCTCGACTGCCGTACCGACTGGGTCGCCAAGTACCCGCAGTCGGCTTACCTGCTGATGGAGGAAGTGCAGGCCTGGCAGAAGACGGCGTGGGCCTTGCGGGTGGAGTGCGCGGGCTGAACCGCACCCTCTACCGTCAAACCAGCCACCCGACTTGGCGCAGAGCCTGCGCCAGCCCTTGCGCGAACTGGCGATAACCCTGGGCGTTGGCGTGTACGGTGTCGGCACGCAGGCCGGGCTGGGACAGCACGCTGGCCCAGCCGTCCGCGTGCAGAGGCAGCTTCAGCTCCTCCGCCAACTCGGCATACAGTGGGTGGTCTTTCAGGCTACCCGTGCCGGCGGCCAGCAGCGAGACCTGGGGCACCGCCACCAGCAGCACCTGGGCGCCACTGGCGCTGGCGGTGCGGCTGATCTCGCGGATCGTTTCCTTGGCCGTCCCGGCGCTCATCTGGCGCAGCAAGTCGTTGCCGCCGATGCTCACGATGACCAGCGCGGGCTGGTGCTCCTGCAACAGCGCAGGCAAACGCGACAAGGCTTGGGCCGAGGTGTCGCCCGAGACGCCGCCGTTCACCACCTGCCAGCCTGTCAGCGCCTGCAATACGGCAGGATAAGCCGTGTCCGCCGTGGCGCCGACGCCGGAGGTCAATGAATCACCCAGGGCCAGCACCGTGCTGCCGGCGGGCAGTGGCTGGGCCTTGGGGGCACGTTTGCTGCAGGCGGGCAGCAAGACGGCAACTGCAAGGACCCCAAGCAGATGGCGGCGGGACCGATGAAGATGAGAGAGCATCACGGGTAACGTGGAGGTTACCGGCGCGACGCGGCTCTATCGCGCAGCGTCCGGTGGACCGCAGGGTTAGAGAGAATCTGGACCAGCGCGACGCTGAGCCTCATGCAACATGGCAGTGCGAATCTCATGGAAGCAAACTCAGTATTGCTTCAATACAACCGTCTTTATCAAATGAGATGCCATCCCATCGCCAGAGCGTAGCCACGTCGTTGACCAAACCTATGAACGACTCACGTTTATAGTCCTTGAATGCACGAAGATCTCTCTTGGGCTCCTGAGCAAGCAATAAGACACGAAGAACCTCTTCTGCCGCCTGACGTCGCGCCGGGTCATTAGCGGCCATTGTTTTCCATTTTTCCGAAAGAACATTCGCCTTGAGAAGATAGGATCCAGGCGTTATTCCTTCGCCACTGAGCTGTCTGCTTACATTTAGACGCTCTTCGAACACAATCAGCGCATCGTCGGGCCGCCCGAGAGCGAGCAAACACAACATCTTTGTGGCCAACAGGCGGACTTGTTCAGTTCTGTGCTCTTCGTTTTCACTACTCCACGACTCTTTGAGCGCTGCCTCAACAACTTCTAACGCGTATTTTGGCTGCGACTGTTTAAGACGTGCTAACGCGATCGCGTTGCTAAGTCGCTTGCGTTCTATCGCTTCCGGCATCGCTAGACCACGGCTTACATCGTTTTGGTCGCGATCAAGAAGAGCTTTCCAGATTCGATATGCCCCTCCGTAATCACCTTTCGTGTAGTAAATGTTTCCTAGGATGCGTTGACCAAAAATGGACGGGTCAGACTGGGCGATCTTCTCCGCCTTATCTAACAACTCTCTCGCCTTGACTGGATCATTTTCATCTCTTGACAATGAGAACAGCGCCGCCGCGTGTGCTTGCTTTTCGGTGCCAGGTGCATCAATCCAGCGTGCAATTCCTTCTGCGCGAGTGAAATGCAGAGCCATACCATCAACGTCTTTTCTACTAAATGCAACCTTCGCTAGGCCCCGCTGTGCTAGGAATCGCTGCCACAGGGGCTCGAATGGGCCATCAAATTGTGCTAGCTCATTTCGCAGTGCTGCCGCTTCCGTGGGACTATCTGAGGTACTCAGCCTCCGCTTGGCTAGCATTTCCGCATCGGCGACGAGCCGTATAAGTTTGGCGCTCCGTTGGGTCGACTCTTCTGCTTCCGCAATCTTTACAGCATTCTCGAAATCGCTCTTCAGCAAGGGCTTCATGCTCTCTGCAGCGGGTGGAGCAAAGCTCCTTATGAGCATCGCACCTTCGATCACGTTGATTGCTGTCAGCACTGCCAATGACAGGTAGAGGGCTTTTGTTGTTTGTAGGCATGTCAGCAAATAGTGTCGAAGGAACACTAGCCACTTTGTACGCGGGTCATATCCGAGAACGAATACAACGAATGCTAGGAACGGCATTGCCACTGCCGCAAATGGCGTGACCACAGACCATCGCGTCAGGAGGCCGGAAAGTTCGTCTTGGGGAAATAGCCCAATCCAAAAAAGCAGGAACGCGGATATGTATGCGACTCCTGCAAGAACGAAACAGCTAATTTGAAGCACGGCCGTCATATTGGGATCGAACGTTGGAGGCAACCGGACGCGCGTAGGCAGGCGAAGCCTGCCGTGACGCGGTCCGTGTTGGCCGACCAGTTATGCAGCAGCCTACCGAGCAAGGAACGTACTAGTTGCATCGCCTCTGATTCCCCAAGCAGTTAGCCGACCGTCTGGCTGTTTGACCGAAAGCACGAAATCTTCCGCCTCGAAATCGTAAAGCAGAAAGTAACTCCGGTCTTCGGCCACTACGAATGCTGATCGTATTCCCGTGCGCCGCTGTTCCGGCGGCAATAGATCATCACCGGACAGATACTGGACCAAGTACGGTTCGACGAGGAGTGTGGCCATCCCTTCCACTTCCGCGTCCACTCGTTCCTTGCCCCACGGCGTGCCAACGGATTGACCCTCCGACGGCGGCTCGTAGGTGACCGCATGGCGGAGGAATTCTGCTTCCACCTGACGCCGAAGTTGCCTTGGGTCGACCTCAAGCTGCTGCATAACGTGATATAGACCGCAAAAATGCGGAACAACATGGGCGAATGTTCATCCTGGCACCTCCCTTGCTGCAAGCTAAGTGCTTGTTTTGTTTAAAGAATTTGCGCCAATATAGCGCAGAGCCGCAATCATGACAAACCGTGCAGCCCCGCAATGCAAGAGCACGCTGCATCCCTCCAACCCGCCGCAGTAAAGCCTGCCCCGCCCTCACCTCCGTCCCCGTCGTCAGCCCCTCCACCAGCTCCACACCCTTGGGCGCCAGCACCACGATGGTCGAGCCGTGCTCGAACCAGCCCATCTCCTGCCCACGTTTGAGCGACGCATCGCAATTAATCACCTGCTCACCCCGGTAGTCATGGTGCAGATTGAGATTCAGAAAATGCAGACGCACGCTGGCCACCAGGATGGCGCCCACGGGGACGATCGTCAGGGCCTGGGCTGAGGGCAGCGCGGCCTCGATCACGGCGCGGTCGTTGCGGCAGTAGAGGCTGGGCACGCGCTTGAGCGCGATGGGGTTGACGTTCCACATATCGCCCTGGATGTGGGTGACGCGTTTCACGGTGCAATCGGTCGGCGCATGGAAGCGGTGGTACATGCCGGCGCGCAGGCGCAGGGTGACGTAGCTGCCGCCCTGGTGTTGCTCAGCCAGCTCAGCGCTGCCCAGTAGCTCCGTCAGGCTGTAGGGCATGCCCTTGATCTGCAGCAGTTCATCGCCCTCTATACGACCATGGCCGCCCACGATGCCGTCACTGGGGCTACACACCACCCGGGGATCGGCGTCGAAGGGCCGGGCACCAACTTTGAGTTCACGCACGAAACAGTCGTGCAGGCTGTCGAAGCTCTGTTTTTTGGCTTCGCTCAGGTCCAGATCGCCAAAGAACTTGAACAGGGCGATGGAGGCATCACGCACCAGCGGCTGGCGGATCTTGCTGAAACGACCCATGAAACGCGTCAGCGCCACGCGGGGCAGGCGGTTGGTGAGCACGAAGTTCAGGCCTTCCTGTTGCAGGAGGCGGTCGCGGAATGTCTTGAATGTCATGGTCGTTTCACACGCTTGTCAAATCAGTTGAATACAAAGAGCCATCCTCCTTCACGGAACTGTCATGGCTTACGAACTTGTCTGGATTGCCGGCGCCGCCGGCCTCACCCTCCCCGCCCTCAAGCGCCGGCTCGAACTCTCGCGTGCCAAGCACCCGTCCCTGGCCGGTCACTCGCGCATGGCCAAGCGGCTGGCACGCTGGATCCCGGGTTACGCCTATGACGAGGCCACCTTCTACGCCTGCGACGGCGCGCCCGACACGGTGGCGCAGCAGCGCCGCGCGAGCTTCCTGGCGCTGGCCGGCCGGCTGCAGGCCAAGGCGCCGCTGTCGATCGCGATGACCAAGGAGGCACGCGAGGGCCTGCCCGACCTGCGTTTCACGGGTGCCTACCGCGTGCCCTACCAGTTCAGCCCTTACCTGCGCCAGCACCTGCAAGTGGGCGGTTTTGTGCAAGCCAGCGAGGGCGTGAGCGTGACGGACATCGATGGCAACCGCTACATCGACCTCACCGGTTCCTACGGCGTCAACGTCATGGGCATGGACTTCTACAAGTCCTGCATCGCGGCGGGTGCGCGCATTGCGCAGGACCTGGGCCCCGTGCTCGGCGCCAACCACCCCTGCGTGGCCGACAACGTGGCGCGGCTGCAGCAGATCAGCGGGCTGGACGCCGTGTCCTTCCACATGAGCGGCACCGAGGCCGTGATGCAGGCCGTGCGCCTGGCGCGTTACCACACGGACAAACGCCACCTGGTGCGCTTCTGCGGCGCCTATCACGGCTGGTGGGAAGACGTGCAGCCCGGCCCGGGCAACCCCCTGCCCCCGCGCGAGACCTACACCCTGCGCGACATGCACGAGGCCAGCCTCAAGGTGCTGCGCACGCGCCGCGACATTGCCTGCGTGCTCATCAACCCCCTGCAGGCCCTGCACCCCAACAAGAACGCCCCGGGTGATTCCACCCTGCTCGACAGCAGCCGCAGCGCGGGCTACGACCGCGCGGCCTACACGCGCTGGCTGCAGCAGCTGCGCGAGGTTTGTACCGCGCGCGGCATCGTGCTGATCTTTGACGAGGTGTTTCTGGGCTTCCGCCTGGCGGCGCGCGGTGCACAGGAATACTTTGGCGTGCAGGCCGATCTGGTGACCTACGGCAAGACCCTGGGTGGCGGCCTGCCGGTGGGCGTGGTCTGCGGCAAGCGTGAGCTGATGCAGCGCTTCCGCGAGGACAAACCCGCGGACATCTGCTTCGCACGCGGCACCTTCAACGCCCACCCTTATGTGATGGGCGCGATGAACGAGTTCCTGCGCCGGCTGGAAACACCCGAAGTGCGCGCGATCTACCAGGATCTGGACGCCACCTGGGACGGACGGCGCGAACGCTTCAACAACCGCATGCTGGCCGAGGGCCTGCCCCTGCAGGCGGCGAACATGAGCAGCGTCTGGACGCTGAGCTACACCCGCCCCTCGCGCTACAACTGGATGCTGCAGTACTACCTGCGCGATCATGGCCTGGCCCTGAGCTGGGTGGGCACGGGCCGTTTCATCTTCAGCCTGAACTTCAGCGAGAGCGATTTCGATGACATGCTGGAGCGTTGTGTACAGGCCGGTCTGCAGATGCAGCGTGACGGCTGGTGGTGGCAGGCCCCGGGCCAAACGAACCAGTCCATCAAGCGCGGGCTGTTGCGGGAGATGCTGCGCCATCTGGTGCGGCGCTGAAGGAAAGGCAAAAGCCCGGTGCGGCAAGGCACCGGGCATGAAGTTCAGCCCTGCTGGCGGGCCAGTTCGGCCTCGTGCTCGGCACGTTCTTCGAGCAGGTGCTCGGGCTTGGCAATCAGTTCGCCCTGCAGCAGGTACAGCGGCGACTTCCAGTAGAGCAGGATGTCGTGGAAGGGGTCGGTGATGATCTTGGTGGCCCAGACGATGCCGGTGTACAGGCTCTGGCTCACGGCCAGCTGCAGCACGCGGAAGGCCAGACCGCCCACGCCCAGCCAGAGCCAGAGCCAGCCCACGTTGAGCACGTAGCCGCTGGGTTGGGTGTGCGCCTCCAGCAGGCCGAAGAAGTCTGGCTGCAGCCAGAGCACCACGGGCAGGCCGGCCCAGACGGCCATGAGCACCACCTTGCGCTGCAGGTTGTAGCCCACCTTGATCTCTTCCTTGTACTCGTGCGTGGCCTGGTTCACCTCGTCGTAACCCTTGGGCTCGAAGAAGAAGTGGCCGGACTGGCGCGAGACCATGGAAACCAGCCAGGCGATGAGCGCGGCCACCGGCGGCTGGATGAAGAGGAAAGCATAGGCCACCAGGAAGGAGATGGCGCTGATGAGGTGCAGCGACTGGTTGATGCGGCTGTGGTGGTAATAGCGGTGGTCGTCCCAGCGCTGGACCTTGAGGGCTTGCAGGAATTGGCTCACAAAGACTCCTTGGTGTGTCGTGAAAACGGAAGGGCAGCAAGGCTGCGCCTGGGGGCATGGTCGGGCTCGCACGTGAAAGAACGATGACAGCCGGTGACTCGTCATCAAAATTTCACAGGCCTGCGATGCCGCGATACCACGCTGTCATCGAACTGAGATAAACGCGACGCAAGATGGGCGCATGAAACCCGACACCACCGACATCCTGGTCGAAGACCTGCCGCCGGCGCAGACCCATCTGCGCATCGCCGTCGTCACCGAGACCTACCCGCCGGAGATCAACGGCGTGGCGCTCACGCTGCAGCGCGTGGTCGAAGGCCTGCGCGAACGCGGCCACCAGGTCCAGCTGGTACGCCCGCGCCAGGCCAGCGAAGCCCCGCCGGGTGCGTCGGGCGACGTGCTGATGCGCGGCATGGCCATCCCGCGTTACCCGCACCTGCAGCTGGGCCTGCCCTCGCGCCGCCAGCTCGAACCACTGTGGACGCTCAAGCGGCCGGACCTGGTGCACATCGCCACCGAAGGGCCGCTGGGCTGGTCGGCGCTGCGTGTGGCGCGCAAGCTGCGCATCCCGGTCACCTCTGACTTCCGCACCAATTTCCACGCCTACAGCAGCCACTACGGCATGGGCTGGCTGAGCAAGCCCATCATGGCCTACCTGCGGCGTTTCCATAACCAGACCCTGTGCACCATGGTGCCCACACGCGGCCTGGCCGAACGGCTGAACGCCGCCGGCTTCGAACGCCTGCAGGTGGTGGCGCGCGGCGTGGACACCGGCATCTTCGACCCGGCCCGCCGTGACGAGGCGCTGCGCGCGACCTGGGGCGTGGGGCCCGACACCCCCGTGCTGCTCTGTGTGGGCCGTCTGGCACGCGAGAAGAACCTGCCGCTGCTGGTGCGCGCCTATGCCCAGGCCAGGCTGGTGCAGCCCGAGCTGAAGCTGGTCCTCGTGGGTGACGGCCCCATGCGCGCCGAGCTACAGGCCCTGGCGCCCGACGCCATCCTCACGGGCCAGCTGGACCGGCTGGAACTGGCACGGCACTACGCCAGCGCCGACATCTTCGGTTTCCCCAGCCAGACCGAGACTTTCGGCAATGTGGTGCTCGAAGCCATGGCCAGCGGCCTGGCCGTGCTGGCCTATGACTACGCGGCCGCTTCGGAAAACATCACACCGGGTCGCAGCGGCCTGCTGGCAGCAATGGACGACGAGGAAGCTTTTGTACGCCAGGTCGCCGAACTGGCCCAGGACGCCGGCCTGAGGCAGCGCCTGCGCGCCGCCGCACGTGACGCCGCGCGCCAGAACGATTGGGCCGGCATCGTGGGACAGATCGAGAGTGTCATGAAGCTGGCCATCGCCGGCAGCATGGCCGGCAGCGAGCGCCTGCCCTCAATCGCGCCGCAGCAGATGGCCTAACAACGAACGGCGCCCCGGCGCCCCCCGGCGGCGCCACAGGTTGCGCCCGATGAACACCGCCAGCCCCAGGCCAGCCAGCACCATGACGAGTTGCACCGGCACCTGCAGGGCAATCAGCCCGGCATAGAGCCCCAGCATGACGAGGACGCTGAGGTTCTCGTTGAAACCCTGCACGGCGATCGACTGGCCCGCCGTCAGCAGGCGGTGGCCGCGGTGCTGCAGCAAGGCGTTCATGGGTACCACCAGCATGCCGCCCAGCGCCCCGATGAGCAGCAGCGAGGGCACGGCCCAGATCCAGCCCGGCAACCAGACCGACAAGGCCATCAGCCCGCCCATCAGCAGGCCCAGGGGCAGCACGCTGGTGGCGTGGCGCAGGCGCAGGCGGCTGGCCACCAGCACCGCACCCGCCACCACCCCGACGGCGACGATGGCCTGCAGGTAGGCGGCCTGGTCCAGGCTCAGGCCCAGCACCTGCACGCCCCAGTGCAGCACGGCGAACTGCAGCATGGCCCCGATACCCCAGAAGGTGGTGGTGACCGCCAGCGACAGGCCGCCGCTGCGGTCGCGCCAGAGCAAGGCGTTGGCATGGCGGAAGTCGGCCAGCATGCGAGCGGGCGCACGGTCACGCGCCGGGTAGGACCGGCCACTGGGCACGATGGCCAGATTGCACAGCGAGGACAGGACATAGAGGCCCACGACCAGCAGCAGGGAAACGTTGAGAGCGGGCGAGGAGGCGCCGGCCGCCACCGGCCACAGGGTGGTGGCCCAGCCCACCGGGCCCGAGCCCAGCCACAGCGGCGAGATCAGCACGCCGCCCAGCACCGTGCCCAGCAGCACGGAGAGCACCACCGTCGATTCGACCCAGCCATTGGCCGCCACCAGCGCGGCCGGGGGCACGCTTTCGGTCAGCAGCCCGTACTTGGCCGGCGCATAGGCCGAGGCACCCAGGCCCACCAGGGCAAAGGCCAGCATGGGATGCACGCCATACAGCAGGGCCAGTGCGCCCAGCAGCTTGAGCCCGTTCATCCAGGCCATCAGGCTGCGCTTGCAGACGGCGTCGGCCAGCGCGCCGATGAAGGGCGCCAGGAAGACGTAGGACAGGGTGAAGGCGAACTTGAGCAGCGGCGCCCACCACAGCGGCGAGCCCAGGTGCTGCAGGTGGGCGATGGCGACGATGAGCAGCGCGTTGTCGGCCAGCGAGGAAAGAAACTGGGTGGCCATGAGCCACCCGAAGCCGCGCGGCAAGCGCCTAGACACTAGCCATGCACCATCGCGCGGGCCGGCGCAGCGGGCCGGGCCAGGCTCTCCATGCCGACCGCGCCGGCGATGGCCTGTTCTGCCAGCGCATTGCGCCGGCCTATGCCCTGGTAGGCGATGCCCAGCGCCTGCAGCTGCTGCGGGTCGTAGAGGTTGCGCCCGTCGATGATGAGCGAATGGCGCAGGGCTTGGCGGATCAGGTCGAAGTCGGGGTTGTGGAAGAGCTTCCACTCCGTCACCACCAGCAGGGCGTCGGCGCCGTCCAGGGCGGAGTTCGCGTCACCCACGAGCTTGAGACGTGAGAGACCCTGCGGAATGTCGGCCAGGTCCTCGGCCAGCACGGCTTGCGCCGCCTCCATGGCCACGGGGTCGTGCGCGACCACCTCGGCGCCGCGCAGGATGAGCTGGCGGATCAGGTGGCGGCTGGGCGCCTCGCGCATGTCGTCGGTCTGCGGCTTGAAGGCCAGGCCCCAGAGGGCAAAACGGCGTCCGTGCAGATCACTGCCGAAATGCGCGATGACCCGGCGCGACAGCACCTGGCGCTGCACCTGGTTGACACGCTCGGTGGCGTCCACCAGCAGCATCTGGCTGCCGTGCTGCTGCGCGGTCTGCATCAGGGCGCGGGTGTCCTTGGGGAAACAGCTGCCGCCGTAACCCGTGCCCGCGTAGAGGAAACTCGGGCCGATGCGGCTGTCGCTACCGATGCCGCGGCGGATGGCGTCCACGTCGGCGCCCACCAGGTCGGCCAGGTTGGCCATCTCGTTCATGAAGGAGATGCGCGTGGCCAGCATGGCGTTGGCGGCGTACTTGGTGAGCTCGGCGCTGCGCACGTCCATCCAGACCGTGCGCTCGTGGTGGCGGTTGAGCGAGGCGTAGAGCCGTGTCATGGCCGCGCGCGCCATCTCGCCGGGGCCACCAACGGGCAGGCCGATGACGATGCGGTCCGGGCGCATGAAGTCGTCGATGGCCGCGCCTTCCTTGAGGAACTCGGGGTTGGAGATCACCGCGAAAGGCAGTCCGGAGCGGTCCCGCTCCTGCAGGGCTTCGGTGATCACCGCCTCGACCCGCTCGGCCGTGCCCACGGGCACCGTGGATTTGTTGACGATGACCAGGGGCCGCGACATGGCCTGGCCCACCTGGCGCGCCACTTCCAGCACATGGACCAGATCGGCCGAGCCGTCCTCCTTCGGCGGCGTGCCGACGGCGATGAACAGCACCTCGCAGGCCTCCAGCGCATCGGGCAGGCGGGTGGTGAAGAACAGGCGCTGGTCGCGGGTGTTGCGCTGGATCACGGCGTCCAGCCCGGGTTCGTAGATCGGCACCACCCCCGAGCGCAGCAGCTCCACACGCCGCGGGTCGCTGTCCATGCAGACCACCTCATGCCCCATGTCGGCCAGACAGCTCGCTGTCACCAGGCCCACATAACCCGCACCGATCACTGATACCTTCATGGTCACCCCGCTAGTTTGTTCGGCTGATCATGGAAGCGTCATGTGACTGCGGCATGTCGGTGCCATGAACAATCGGTGACCGGCCCGGGCTGCGGGTCGGCGCCGCCCGCCCGCCGCTCAGGCGGGAACGGGCGCGCGCCGCGGCATCACGAACAGGCCGTTGCCCGCAGCCTTGGCCTCGCGCTTGGCGAGTGCGGCCTGGGTGGCCACCTCCTCCGCGTCGCGGTAGGCCTGGCGCCCGACCTGCACCGCGCCGATGGAGACCGTGGTGCAAGGGAAAAAGCGCATGACACCATGCCGGTCCTCGGCATGGATGCCGTCGCACAGGCGGGCTGCCTCGTCGAAGAGCTCGCGCGCCTGCTGGGCGAACTCCTGAACGATGCGCTCGCAGCGCTGCGCCCAGTCGTCGCTCTGGAACAGGATCATGAAATCGTCGCCCCCCACATGGCCGACGAAGTCGCGCTGCGGATCGCTGTGCGCCACGGCCAGTTGCGCCAGCAGCCGGATCATCTCGTCGCCGCGCCAGTAGCCATACTGGTCGTTGAAGGGCTTGAAGTTGTTCATGTCGATGTAGCAGGCGACGAACTCGCCCTGGCTCTCGATCAGGCGCTTGATGTGCAGGCTGATCGGGATGTTGCCCGGCAGCGAGGTCAGCGGGTTGGCGTGGCGGGCCGCCTCCAGGCGCAGTTCGGTGACCGAGCGCACCAGCTGTTCGCCGGTGCCCAGGCCCACGTAACGGCCGTTCTCGGTGACGATGAAGCCGTCGCTCAGGTAGCGCTGGTCCTGCGAGGTCAGGATGCCGACCAGTTCCTCGATGTCGTGATTGCGTTCGATCAGCCGCGGCTGCTGGTTGGCGTGCAGCAGGCAGGACTTCTTGCCGAAGATCTCGCGGAAATACAGGGTGGCGTAATGGTCCATGAACTGCTGGCGGTTGATGATGGCCAGCGGGCACTCATCGTCCACCACGGCCAGGGCATGCAGCTCGGGATAGGCCTGGAAGAGGGTTGCCACCTCGTCGTTGTTGGCATGGCGTCCGACCGCGGGCGCATGGATGAGGGAGAGATGGCGCAGCTGCCCCATGCGGGCCACGTAACGCTGCTCGGGCATCACCGCCACCCGCGTGTCGTGCAGCACCTGGGCGGCGGCGGGCAGCATGTCGGACGGCACGTCCCGGTCGGGCCGGCCCAGGAAATAACCCTGGCCGTAGCTGAAACCGAGATCGCGGATCACGCGCAGGTCGGCCTCGTTTTCGATGCCCTCGGCCACCAGGGCCGTGCCGAAGACATCGGCGATCTGCAGCAGGGCCTGCAGGGTCTTGAGCTTGTCGGCGCTGCAGCTGATGTCGCGGCTGAAGTACTTGTCGATCTTGACGATGTCGGGCCGGATCTGCGACCACAGGCGCAGGCTGGAGCGGCCGTCGCCAAAGTCATCGAGCGCCAGTGCCAGGCCCACGGCGTGCAGCGCCCGGGCCACCTCGACCAGCCCGTCCATGTCGTGCACGCGCTCGTGCTCGGTGATCTCCAGCACCACCATGCGCGGCGACACCTCCAGGGTGCGCATGGCCCGCGCCAGCGTCTGGGTTCCGTCCACCGCCACCAGCCGCTCCAGTGCATGGGCGCTGATGTTGAGGAACAGCCGCCCCGGCTGGCGCTGCTGCCCCCACTGTCGCAGCGCCACGTAGACGCAATACAGCTCGAACTCGTAGAGCAGGCCCTCGGCCTGGGCCGCGCACAACAGCGCATCGGCCGACTGCAGCAGGCTGCCCTGGGGACCACGGATCAGTGCCTCGTGCGCATGCACCGTGGCGCTCTTGAGATCGACGATGGGCTGGAACACCGGATGGAGGGCATCGCTGCGCATCAGGCGGGCCAGCGGGCCGTCCCGTCCACTCAGGGCGGACAGGAATTGATGGGTAAAAAGACGGACGTGATCAATCATCGGCGGGCGCTGCGCAGCATGCGCATGCTGCGTCGCAACGTACAGGGTTTCCAGCATTCCATTTCAGAGGCGATGCCCCAACAACAGGCGAGGGGCCACTGTGCGGGCACTCCATGTCAGGCGCATGACAAAGATATTTCTCTTTTATGACTTCGTGAAAATTGCACGCATCGGCAGTGATTGCGCCGGGTCATCAAACTATATAAACTGTTTTTTTCTTAACCCGAACGACCTAGATCCCATGCAAGAATCCGCCTCGCCTTCCTCCACCGCAGCCCGCAAAAAGACCCCGACGGTCAGCAAGTCCGCCAGGAAAGTAGCACCGACCAAATCCGCGGCCGGCAAGGCTGCGTCCAAGGCCGGCAGCACCAAGACCGTCAAGGCCAAAACCGTGGTCAAACCGGTCAAGCCCAGGAAACCCAAACTGGTGCGGGACAGCTTCACCATCCCCAAGGACGAATACGCGGCGCTGGCCGAACTCAAACAGCGTTGCGCCAAGCTGGCGCAGCCGAGCAAGAAGAGTGAGTTGCTGCGCGCCGGCATCAAGGCCCTGGCCGCCATGAGCGACAAGAGCCTGCTCGCCGCGCTCAAGGCGATCCCGGCGATCAAGACAGGCCGGCCGAAGAAAGCCTGAAACTCGCTACAAAACGTCAGGGGACTGCACTGACACCAGCGTGGTCTGCGAGATGCCATCGCGCTGGCGATGGCGCAGCCACCAGACGGCGCCTTTTTTCACGCTGCATTCGCTGCCGTGGATGGCCAGCAGGCGGGCGATGGTCTGCCCCAGCACCGGCTGGTGCCCCACCACCACGGTGACACCCCGGCCATCGGGCCACTGCACGAGCTGCAGCAGCTGCTCCACCGTGGCTTCGGGCCCCAGTTCCTCGCGCAGCTTGTACTTGCGCCCCAGTGCCATGGCCGTCTGTTCGGTGCGGCGTGCCGGGCTGGCCAGGATGCGCGCACCTTCGGGCAGCTGGCGGTCCAGCCAGGCCGCCATGCGGGCCGCCTGTTTCTCGCCGCGCGGCGTCAGCACGCGCGCAAGGTCATCCCCACCCGGCTGGGCCTCATGCGCTTCCGCGTGACGCCACAGCAGCAGGTCCATCTAGCGGAGTTCTCTCAATGCGTAACGCGCCATCAGGGCATCCTGGGCACTGACGGCCGGACGGCCGGCCGCCGGCGCCACTTTGGTGTAGCGGCCGTCCGGCTGCAACTCCCAGCTGCCCTGGGTATCGCCCATGGCCGCCACCAGGCACTCGTCGACGATGCGCTGGCGCAGCAAAGGGTCGAGCACCGGCCAGGCCAGCTCGACCCGGCGCAGCATGTTGCGGTTCATCCAGTCGGCGCTGGAGAGGTAGAGGTCCTCGGTCTCGCCGGCGCGGAAATAGAAGACGCGGGCGTGTTCGAGGAAACGCCCGATCAGCGAGCGCACACGGATGTTCGTGGTCTGGCCCGGCAGCTGCGCGGGCAGCATGCAGGCGCCGCGCACGATCAGGTCGATCTTCACGCCCTGGCGCCCGGCGGCGATCAGGGCGCGGATCAGGGCCTCGTCGGTCAGGGCATTCATCTTGGCGACGATGCGCGCCGGCTGGCCGGCTGCGGCAGCAGCCCCAAGAGTTTCGATCTTCTCCAGCAGCTTGCGATGCAGCTGGAAGGGTGCCACCCACAGGTGCTTGAGGCGCGGCAGGCGGCTCTGGCCAGCCAGGTGCACGAAGACGTGTTCGATGTCGGCGGTCAGTCCCGCATCCGCCGTGAGGTGGCTGAGGTCGGTGTAGAAACGCGCCGTCATCGGGTTGTAGTTGCCGGTGGAGAGGTGGGCGTAACGCCGGAAGTGCCGGCCTTCGCGGCGTGTCACCAGCATCATCTTGGCGTGGGTCTTGAGGCCGACCACGCCGTAGAGCACCTGCACGCCGATCGATTCGAGCTGCTCGGCCCAGTTGATGTTGACCTCTTCGTCGAAGCGGGCCTTGAGCTCCAGCACCACGGTCACCTCCTTGCCGCGGCGCACGGCCTCGCGCAGCAGGTCCATCAGGACGGAGTTGGCACCGGTGCGGTAGATGGTCTGCTTGATGGCCAGCACCTGCGGGTCGTCGATGGCCTCGCGCAGGAAATCGAGCACGCCGTCGAAGCTCTCGTAGGGCTGGTGGATCATCACGTCGCCACGCCGCAGCTGCTCGAAGATGGACTGCCCGCTCACCAGCTGGCCGGGGTAGGACGGTTTGTAGGACGGAAAACGCAGGCGCGGTTCATCCACCAGGTCGACCAGCTGGTTCAGGCGCACCAGGTTCACCGGGCCATGCACGCGGTAGAGCGCGCCTTCGGGCAGCTCGAACTGGCGCAGCAGGAAGTCGGACAGGTACTCCGAACAGCCGGCGGAGACCTCCAGCCGCACCGCCTGGCCGTAATGGCGGTGCTGCAGGCCCTGGCGCAGCGCGGTACGCAGGTTCTTGACGTCGTCCTCATCCACGGCCAGGTCGGAGTGGCGCGTGACGCGGAATTGCGAGAACTGGCTCATCTCGCGCCCTGGGAACAGCTCGGCCAGGTGGGCACGGATCACGCTGGAGAGCGAGACAAACAGCCGGCGCTTGCCGCACAGGGAATCGGGCAGGCGGATCAGGCGCGGCAGGGCCCGCGGCACCTTGACGATGGAGATATCGTTCTCGCGGCCGAAGGCGTCGTGCCCGCCCAGGCGCACGATGAAGTTGAGCGACTTATTGGCCACCTGCGGAAAGGGGTGCGAGGGGTCCAACCCCACCGGGATCAAGAGGGGCCGCACCTCCTGCTCGAAATACTGCTTGACCCAGCGCCGCTGGGCGGTGTTGCGCTCGCCGTGCGAGATGATCTTGATACCCTGCTTCTCGAAGGCCGGCATCAACTCGTCGTTATAGAGGGCGTACTGGCGCTCCACCAGGGTGTGGATGGCTGCCGACATGGCGTCGAAGGATGCCGCGGTGTAGACCCCCTGCTGGTCCTGGCCCTGCTTGGCGCTCAGATGGGGTTCGGCCCGAACCTCGAAGAATTCGTCCAGATTGGACGAGACAATGCACAGGTAGCGCAGGCGCTCGAGCAGCGGCACCTCAGGCCGGCAGGCCCAGTCGAACACCCGCCAGTTGAAGGCCAGGATGCTCTGGTCCCGGTCCAGCAGGACCGGGACGGTGATGCGTAGCGCGCTTTCGGCAGACATGGCGGGATCCAGGCTGGAAGATTGCAAAGTCATGACAGATTGTTTACAGCATAGATGACAATGGTGTGACAGTGTTTTTCTGCGGCCCACTCAGGGGCTCGGCCTGTCGGACCGGCACCAGGCTGGCCAGGAATTGTTGTGCCGCCTGTTCCCAGCTGAACACCTCGGCCCGCTGGCGTGCCGCATGGCGCGGCACGGCCTGGGCCCGGTACCAGGCCTGCTGCAGATCCTCGTCCAGCACCCCGCCCTGGGCCTGGCCTGCGTGCTGGCCCAGAACTTCCAGCGGGCCATCCACCGGGTAGGCCGCCACGGGCGTGCCGCAGGCCATGGCCTCCAGCATGACCAGGCCGAAGGTTTCGGAGCGGCTGGGCATGACAAACACATCGGCAGCAGCGTACACCTGTGCCAGCTCGGCCCGCGGCAGGATGCCCAGCCAGTGCACCTGTGGGTAGCGCGCCTTGAGCGCGGCTTCCAGCGGTCCCACACCACAGACGATCTTGGAGCCCGGCACATCGAGCTTCAGGAAGGCCGCGATGTTCTTTTCATACGAGACGCGCCCGACGAACAGAGACACCGGCCGGGGCAGATCCTGCAGCCCGGGATAGGGGCGCACCTCGTCCTGGTAGGGGAAGAGGCGCAGGTCCACGCCGTGCGTCCAGGACCGCAGGTTCCTGAAACCGCGCTGCTGCAGCAGGTTCAGCACACCCTGCGTGGGCACCAGCACCCCCGAGGACGGGCGGTGGAAGTGGCGAAAGAGCGCGTAGCCCCAGGACAAGGGGACACGCAGCGCGGCCTGCAGGATTTCCGGGAAACGGGTGTGGTACGCGGTGGTGAAGGCCAGCCCGTGTTTCAGGCAATAGGCCCGTGCCGCCCAGCCCAGCGGGCCTTCGGTGGCAATGTGGATGGCCTGCGGCGCCAGCGCGTCCAGCCGCTGGCCCAGCGCCTGGCGCGGCCGCACCGCCAGGTCGATACCGGCGTAACCCGGGCAGGGGCGCGTGCGGAACTGGCCGGGGTGGATAACCTCGACCTCATGCCCCGCCTGGCGCACCTCGTGCACCAGTTCCACCAGCGTGGTGACCACGCCGTTGACCTGGGGCTCCCAGGCATCGGTAACCAGCGCAAGCTTCATGCGGTGGCGGCGCGCACAGAGGCGGTCTGCAGGGACTGGCCCGTTGCCGTCTCGCCCCAGCGCACCAATTCCAGCCGGCCGTCGTGGTGCTCGACCAGGGCCGTCAGGCTTTCGACCCAGTCACCGTCGTTGCAGTAGAGCACGCCCTCGATCTCGCGGATCTCGGCGTGGTGGATGTGGCCGCAGACCACGCCCTGGTGGCCGCGTTTCCTGGCCTCGTGCGCCACCGCCTGCTCGAAATCGCTGATGAAGTTCACCGCCTTCTTGACCTTGTGCTTGAGGTAGGCCGAGAGCGACCAGTAAGGCAGGCCGAACTTCGCGCGCAGGTGGTTGAGATAGCGGTTGAGCTTGAGCGTGAACTCGTAGAGGTTGTCGCCCACATAAGCCAGCCACTTGGCGCACTGGATCACGCCGTCGAAGTAGTCGCCGTGCGTGACCCACAGGCGCTTGCCGTCGGCCGTGACGTGCACGGCATCGTCCACCACCTCGATGCCGCCGAACTGGTGGCCGATGAAACCGCGCGCGAACTCGTCGTGGTTGCCCGGCACGAAGACCACACGACAGCCCTTGCGCGCGCGGCGCAGCAGCTTCTGCACCACGTCGTTGTGCGCCTGCGGCCAGTACCAGCGCCGGCGCAACTGCCAGCCGTCGATGATGTCGCCCACCAGGTAAAGGTGCTCGCTGGAGCTGGCCTTGAGGAAGTCCAGCAGGTCCTCGGCACGGCAGCCGGGGGTGCCCAGGTGCAGGTCGGAGATGAAGACGGCGCGGTAGCGCTTGCCGCCGCCCTTCTCGTCGTCATGGTCGTCTTCATGCCCCTGGCGCGCCATGGCCTGTCCCAGCCAGCTGCTGCGGTGATCGAGCGCGCTCTTCATCAGGCGCCGAAGAAGTGCTTGCGGTAACGCGCCGGCAGGTCGGCGATGCGCATCAGCATGGGCAGGTCGGCGCTGTTGAAGTCCGGGTCCCAGGCCGGGGCACCCAGCACCTTGGCGCCCAGGCGCAGGTAACCCTTGATCAGGGCCGGCGGCTCCACGTCCAGCTGGCTGTCGAGTTCGTCGACCGGCAGCGGCAGGCGCGGCCAGACCTGGTGCTCGATGGGTGCCATATGGGTCTCGCGCACCTGGCGCCAGATGCTGGCCGCCACGTCACCGCTGATCACGCCGTTGTGCAGCATGGGGATGCTGGCGCAACCGATCATGGTGTCGAGCTTGTTGCGCACCATGAACTCGGCCAGTGCCCCCCACAGGGCCATGATGACGCCACCGTGGCGGAAATCCGGGTGCACGCAGCTGCGACCCAGTTCCACCATGCGTTCGCGCAGGGGGCGCAGGCGCGTCAGGTCGAACTCCAGCTCGCTGTAGGTGCTGCCGATGCGCTGGGCCTGCTCGGGCGTGAGCACGCGGTAGGTGCCGATGACCTGCTGCGTCTCCTGGTCACGCACCAGCAGGTGCTCGCAGTAGTCGTCGAACAGGTCCACGTCGTGGCCGGGCACCGTGGTGGACAGGCGCGCGCCCATCTCGCCGGCGAAGATGTCGTGCCTCAGGCGCTGCGCCGCACGGACTTCATCGAGGTGGCGCGCCCACGAAACTTCAATGCCGCCGCGCTCTTGCGCAGGGACCGACTGATCAGGGCGGTGAAGCGACCCCCGAGGCATGGCAACGGGAGACAGCGGGAAGGTGGGGTTGGGCAGTTCTTTCATTTTTTCTCTCCTTTTGTGATGTCAGTGAATCGGGTTGGCGTGTAAAAAAGCCCCGGCTCAGCGGGGCTCGCAAGAGGTCAGGTGACGACGGCGCCTCCATCGCGGCGCCGCTCGACCAGGGTGGCCGTGCCGCCGTCGCCCTGGGTGTTGAAGAAGATGAAGCGCCGGTCCGGCGTGCCCACGAGGCTGGACCGCAGGGAAGTCCGCCCCCCTGAACGTGCCATGGCCGCCACGGCCAGCGTGCGGGCGCGCAGGCCGTCGGGCATGACCAGCCAGCGCCCCTGGCGCTCCACGATCTCGATGGCCCCGTGCAGCTCGCCCTCGTCCACGAACAGGGCCAGCACACCGTGGCGGGGGTTACCATCCAGCGGCTGGAACAGCAGGCCGGCGGCGCGCTGCCCGGGGCTCAGCGCCCAGTGATGCAGCACCTGGGTGCGCCCGGGCTGCGGCAGCGCCTGGCCCCCCGGGAACACGGGCCACCAGCCGGCATCGCGCAGGCGGCCGGCCTCCCGGCCCATGGCCGGGCCAGGCCGGGTCTCGCCAGCTTCGCGGGGGGTGGGGATGCCGTAGTCCTGCATGGCTTGCAGTGTGAGCAGGCTTGATGACGGCTTTGTGGCGACCACATGACATCTCCGTGACACCCTTCACCCGACCCCGGAGGGGCTTGCCATCCATTCAATGTTTCAAGTATTATTGAAACATGAAAAAAACCACAGCCACCGAAAACGCAGCCCTGCGCTCCTTGGCGGCGCTGGCCCAGGCTCAGCGCCTGCGCGCCTGCCGTGCGCTGGTGGTGGCCGGCCCCGCCGGGCTCACGCCCGGCCTGCTGGCGGTGCAGCTGGACATCAGCCCCAGCGCCCTCTCCTTCCACCTCAAGGAACTGGTACATGCCGGCCTGGCCAGCAGCGAACCCGATGGCCGGCACCTGGTGTACCGCGCGAACTTCACGCAGATGGACGCCCTGCTGGCCTATCTGACCGAGCACTGCTGCCAGGGCGCCGCCTGCGAGATCAGCCCCAAGCGCAGCAAGAAGGCCGCCTGCGCCACCTGCTGATCGACACCCACCTACTTTTCCCAGGAGCCCCCAAGACACGCTTTCACGTCCACCTCCATGTCGAAGATCTGGCCAGGAACATCGCTTTCTACTCGGCCATGTTCAAGCAGACCCCGGCCCGTACCGAAACCGACTACGCCAAGTGGATGCTGCAGGATCCGCCGGTGAATTTCGCCATCTCCACACGCGGAGACAAGCCGGGTCTCGACCACCTGGGTTTCCAGGTCGAATCGACCGAGGAGCTGCAGGCCCTCAAGACCCAGGCCGAGCAGGCCGACATGGCCCTGCTGGACGAGGGCGAAACCACCTGCTGCTACGCCCGCAGCGACAAGTACTGGGTGACCGACCCGCAGGGCATCGCCTGGGAGCAGTTCCACACCCTGGACAACATCCCGGTATTCAGCCAGAGGAATCAAGCCGCGCCGCAAGCCGGTGCCTGCTGTGCGCCGAAGAAGGTGATCGAAGTGGCGAGCGCCGGCTGCTGCGCACCGACATCCGCCCAGGTGGCCAACGGCGCCAAGGCCTGCTGCTGAACCCCGGGCCGCGGCCCTGCCGTGCCGGCAGGGCTGTCACAAAGCCGTCACAGGACGAAGAAATACTTCAACAATCACACGATTATTGAAACAAGTACAGGACATCACATGAAAGTCGGCATCAATGGCATGGGGCGCATCGGGCGTCTGGCGTTGCGCGCAGCCCTGGGCGCGGCCGAAAGGCCCCAGGACGATCCGCGCGCCGGCAACCGCGTGGAGGTGGTGCACCTCAACGAGATCAAGGGCGGCGCGGCCGCAACGGCACACCTGCTGGCTTTCGACAGCGTGCAAGGCAAATGGCGTGCCGACATCGCCGCCGAAGGCGAGCAGGCCATCCGCATCGACCAGCGCAGGCTGTCCTTCAGCAGCCACCCGACGGCGGCGGAGATTCCCTGGGGCGATCTCGGTGTCGACGTGGTGCTGGAATGCACCGGCAAGTTCCTCACCCCCGAGACCCTGCAGGGTCACCTCGACCGCGGCGCCAAGCGCGTCATCGTCGCGGCGCCGGTGAAGGTGGGCGATGTGCTCAACATCGTGGTCGGCGTGAACCACGAACGCTACGAGCCGGCCCGGCACCGCATCGTCACCGCAGCCTCCTGCACCACCAACTGCCTGGCGCCCGTGGTGAAGGTAGTGCACGAGAACCTGGGCATCCGCCACGGCCAGATCACGACCATCCACGACCCGACCAACACCAACCTGGTGGTCGATGCTCCGCACAAGGACCTGCGCCGCGCCCGCAGCGCCATGCTCAGCCTGGCGCCGACCACCACCGGCAGCGCCACCGCCATCGCACTGATCTACCCCGAGCTCAAGGGCAAGCTCAACGGCCACGCGGTGCGCGCACCGGTGCTCAACGCCTCGCTGACGGACTGCGTGTTCGAGCTGCAGCGCGCCACCACGGCCGAGGAAGTCAATGCGCTGTTTGCCGCGGCCGCCCGCGGCCCGCTGGCCGGCATCCTGGGCTACGAGGAGCGCCCGCTGGTGAGCGCCGATTACGCGCGCGACACACGCAGCTCGATCGTGGACGCCCCCTCCACCCTGGTAACCGACGGCACGATGCTCAAGGTCTACGCCTGGTACGACAACGAGATGGCCTATGCCTGCCGCATGGTCGACCTGGCCTGCCACCTGCAGGCCGCAGGCCTCTGACATGCAGGCCGCCACGCGCAACTACGCCATCGTCACGGCCGCCTACTGGGGCTTCACGCTCACCGACGGCGCGCTGCGCATGCTGGTGCTGCTGCACTTCTACCGCCTGGGCTACTCGCCGTTCACGCTGGCCTTCCTGTTCCTGCTGTACGAAGCCGCCGGGGTGGTCGCCAACCTGGTCGGCGGCTGGCTGGCCACACACTACGGCATCGCCCGCATGCTGGCCGTGGGCCTGACGACGCAGATCGCCGGTTTCCTGCTGCTGTCACGGCTCGACCCCGCCTGGTCGGCGGCGCTGGCGGTGGCCTGGGTCGTTGTGGCGCAGGGCGTCTGCGGCGTGGCCAAGGACCTGACCAAGACCGCCAGCAAGTCGGCCATCAAGGTCACGGCCGACCAGGCCCAAAGCCAGGGCGCGGGCCAGCTGTTCAAGTGGGTGGCCTGGTTCACCGGCAGCAAGAACGCCATGAAGGGCGTGGGTTTTTTCCTCGGTGGCCTGCTGCTGGACCAGCTCGGTTTCCAGGGTGCCCTGTACGCCATGGCGGCGCTGCTGGCGCTGGTCCTGGCCGGTGTGTTGCTGTTCGTACCGCGTCTGATGGGCAAGAGCAAGGCGTCGAAATCCGCGCGTGAACTGTTCGCCAAGAACCGGGGCATCAACCTGCTGGCTGCCGCGCGCGTGGCCCTGTTCGGCGCGCGCGACGTCTGGTTCGTGGTCGGCGTACCGGTGTTCCTGTATGCCTCGGGCTGGACCTTCACCATGGTGGGCGGTTTCCTGGCGCTGTGGACCATAGGCTACGGCCTGGTCCAGGCCCTGGCGCCAAACCTTGTGCGGCGCAGCCCCGACGGCCTGAGCAGCGAGGTACCGGCTGCGCGCTGGTGGTCGGCGGTCCTGGCGCTGGTGCCGGCGGCTCTGGCGGTACCGATCGTGCTGCAGGCACCCCAGCTGGAATGGATCGTGGTGGGGGGCCTGGGCCTCTTCGGCTTTGCCTTTGCCATCAACTCCTCGGTCCACTCCTACCTGATCCTGGCCTACGCCGGCAGCGAGAAGGCCGCCGAGGACGTGGGTTTTTATTACGCGGCCAACGCGCTGGGGCGTTTCATGGGCACCCTGCTGTCGGGCCTGCTGTACCAGTGGGGTGGCCTGTTGTACGCGCTGCTGGGTTCGGCCCTGATGCTCGCCCTGTGCTGGGCTGTCACGCTGTCACTGCCGACGGCGCGCGAACCCGCTGTTGCCATAGGCATGAAACCATGAACGACACCCTGGCCGTCCAGGCCCTGGGCGCCCTGGCCCAGGCCTCGCGCCTGCGGGTCTTCCGGCGGCTGGTGGTGGCCGGCCTTGGGGGAGACACGCCCACCCGCATGGCCGAGGCCCATGATCTCACGCCAGCGGCACTCTCCTTCCATCTCAAAGAGTTGTCTCATGCCGGCCTGGTAAGCCAGGAGCGCGAGGGCCGGCATCTGATCTATCGCACCCGCATCGACACCATGAACGATCTGCTGGGGTTCCTCACCGCCAACTGCTGCCAGGGCCAACCCTGCCTGGACAGCACACCAGTGCACTGCGTCACCAAGCCACGGGAAATCACATGAGCTCACACACCTACAACGTCCTCTTCATCTGCACTGGCAACTCGGCGCGCAGCATCATGGCCGAGGCCATCCTCAACCAGCTCGGTGGCGGCAGATTCCGCGCCTACAGCGCCGGCAGCCAGCCGGCCGGAGCGGTCAACCCCATGGCCATTGAACTGCTGGCGCGCAACCGCTTTCCGACCGAAGACTTGCGTAGCAAGAACTGGGACGAATTTTCAGCCCCCGATGCCCCGCGCATGGATTTCGTGCTGACGGTGTGCGACAAGGCTGCCGGGGAGGTCTGCCCGGTGTGGCCCGGCCAACCCATGTCAGCCCACTGGGGCGTCGAGGACCCGGTGGCGGTCGAGGGCAGCGAGGCCCACCGACGCAAGGCTTTCTCGGATGCGTTCATGATCCTGAACCGCCGCATCGCCATCTTTCTCAGCCTGCCCATCGACAAGCTGGACCGGCTGTCCCTGCAAAATGAACTCAGGCGCATCGGCAAGGAAGGCGCCTGAACCGGGCACGGCCGCCGGCCGGCAGGAACTGAACGGACGCAAAAGCACATGGGACTCTTCGAACGTTATTTGACCCTGTGGGTTGCCCTGGGCATCCTGAGCGGGGTGGGCTTGGGCCTGGCCGTGCCGGATCTGTTCCAGCTGATCGCCAGATTGGAAGTGGCGCACGTGAACCTGGTGGTGGCCGTTTTCATCTGGGTGATGATCTACCCGATGATGATCCAGATCGACTGGACCGCCGTGAAGGACGTGGGGCGCAAGCCGCGTGGCCTGCTGCTGACGCTGGTGGTGAACTGGCTCGTCAAGCCCTTCACCATGGCGGCACTGGGTGTGCTGTTCTTTCAATACCTGTTCGCGCCCTGGGTCGATCCGCAATCGGCCAGCGAGTACATCGCCGGCATGATCCTGCTGGGCGTGGCGCCCTGTACGGCCATGGTCTTCGTCTGGAGCCAGTTGGTCAAGGGCGACGCGAACTACACGCTGGTGCAGGTGTCGGTCAACGACCTCGTCATGGTGGTGGCTTTCGCCCCCATCGCCGCCTTCCTGCTGGGTGTCACCAACATCACGGTGCCCTGGGAAACCCTGCTGCTGTCCACCCTGCTCTACGTGGTGCTGCCGCTGGCCGCCGGCATGGCCACGCGGCAGCTGCTGCAGAGCCGCGGGCCGCAGGCGCTGGCCGGTCTGGTGCGCCAGCTCAAGCCCTGGTCCATCGTCGGCCTGATCGCCACCGTGGTGCTGCTCTTCGGTTTCCAGGCCGGCACGCTCGTGCAGCAGCCGCAGGTGATCGCGCTGATCGCGGTGCCGCTGGTGCTGCAGACCTACGGCATCTTCTTTCTCAGCTGGTATGCCGCGCGCTGGCTGAAACTGCCGCACGATGTCGCCGGCCCGGCCTGCCTGATCGGCACCTCGAACTTCTTCGAGCTGGCGGTGGCCGTGGCCATCTCGCTCTTCGGCCTGAACTCCGGGGCCGCTCTGGCCACGGTGGTGGGGGTGCTGGTCGAGGTGCCGGTGATGCTGTCGCTGGTCGCCATCGTCAACGCCTGGAGACCGCGCACGGCGACCATCCCCTGAAGAGACCGGCATGAGCGACTTCACCATCTATCACAACCCGGCCTGTGGCACCTCCCGCAACACACTGGCTTTGATCCGTAACAGTGGTGTCGAGCCCAAGATTGTGGAGTACCTCCAGACGCCGCCCAGTCGAGACGAATTGCGATCCCTGTTGTCACGCATGGGGCACACGGTGCGCGACGTGCTGCGTCAGAAGGGAACCCCGTTTGACGAACTGGACCTCGGCAACCCCAGGTGGACCGAGGAGCAGCTGCTTGATTTCATCGAGCAGCATCCCATCCTGTTGAACCGCCCCATCGTCGTGACGCCACTCGGCGTACGCCTGTGTCGGCCATCGGAGACCGTGCTCGATATCCTGCCTCATCCTCAGCAGGGCCCTTACACCAAGGAAGATGGTGAAGTCGTCATTGATTCCGATGGGCGTCGCCATCGCTGAATCGGCGGCCGGGGCTGGACAAACGCTCTTGACCTTATTCAGGCCGATGCAGGCTTGGTGAAGATCAGGGCCTGCATGCGCTCGCGCTCGGCGAGCGTCGGCCAGCCGGCATCGGCCGGTGCTTTCAGCAACTCGACCTTGCCCTGCGCATCGATGCGGTACAGGCCATAGGTCTCGTTCACGATCTGCTGCGGCTCCCCATCCCTCAGACGCACATACCAGTCCGCCAGGCGCAGGGTCTGGCCCGCCAGCGTAGGGGCAAGTGCCTCTTGGCGCGCCAGCGCCACATAAAGCGCATGCGGCAGCGGATGCACGGCACCGCCCTCGTCAAGCAGGAAGATGTAGGAGGCATGCTCGCCGTCCTCGTGCCGCAGAGCATGGCCCGACGCGTCGACGGTGCTGTACACCGGTGCAAAGCCGCCGCCGGGGGTGCGGAAGTTGGTCGTCTGCCCTTGGTAGAGGCGAGCCGCCACCCACTGCACCTGGCCGGCATAGGCGTAGGCGCGCAGGTCGAACTTCATGGCCTGGGCGCTGTCGGCCGCCTCGACCCGCCGTTGGCCCGGCGACATGAAGGCCTGGGCCACATACTCGCCCGCCAGAATTTCGTCCCAGACCCGGCGGGTGAGCTTGTCACCACGGTAGGCGGCCCGGCCGCCATATCCCGCCACCGGCTTGAAGAACAGGCCACGGCGCGCTGCCCATAAACGATCGGCTGCCTGCACGCTCACCAACTCCGTGTGCGGCACATGCTCCAGCAGCACCTGGCGCGTGGCCTCGGGTACACCCAGGGCCTGCAGACGGGTTTCGTCGCTGAACAGAGCCAGCAGGCGCTTGTCTGCGTACAAGGCATGGGCCTGCGGGTGCGGCGTCAGCACACCGCCCGGCTGCAGCCATGCTGCGCGCAGGGCGGCGTTGGCGGGCTGCTCCAGATAGAAGTCGGTGAGGCGGTTGTAGACCAGATCGATGGCCAGCTCACCATGCCAGAGCTGGCCATCGCGCCATTGCAGCTCAGAGGGGTCGGCCACCACGGCCTTGAGGCCATGGCGCTCGAACAGCTTCTGGAACAGCAGGAATTCCGGGTACAGGTACTGCTGCGCCGGCGCCTCGTCCACGATGGCGATGCTGGCCAGAGGCCGGCCGCCCGGACGGGACAGGTGCCATTCGCGCCGGAACATGTCCACCAGACGCTGCTCGAACAGGGCCACGCTGGCACGGGTGGGCACCAGGCTGTCCATGGTTGCACAACAGCTGCGCTGGGCACGGGCCAAGACCGCGTTGAGCATGGCGCCACCCGCATTGGTGTTGATCTCGATCAGGCCCAGCTGCCCTTGGGCAAGATGAAAGTCATAGCCGAAGAAGACGCTCTGAGCCGTAACACCGCCGATGCGCGCCGTCGCTGGCGCGGTGGCCAGCACCTGCTCCCGGTAGGCTGGCATGGCAACGACTACCTCCACCGCCTGCACCACCTGGGCCATGCGCTGCAATTGCTCGGCGGCCACGAATACCGGTTGTGCGGCAAAGGCCGAAGCGCAATGTTCCTGCAGTTGCGCCGTCACGCCGGCCGTGCCGAGCTCCGTCTCCAGCGCCTGGGCCAGCACCGCGCGGTCCAGGCTGAAGCAAAAGCAGTCCTGGTTGAGCTGATCGATCGTCATCGCTTAGGTTGTTTCGCAGGAGACTCTATCTTGCCTGCAATTTTTCCGCCATACGACGATCAGGACGCGCTCAACCATTGGTCGATCTTGTCGCGGCTGGGCACGCCGCCGGCATGCACCACCTTGCCGTTGATGACCACGCCCGGAGTGGCCATGATGCCGTAGCTCATGATGTCTTTCATATCTTCCACCTTGGTCAGGGTCACGTCCACGCCCTTGGCCTTGGCGGTTTGGTCGATCAGCGCGATGGTGTTCTTGCAGTTGGCACAGCCGGTGCCGAGTACCTTGATATCCATGATTTACTCCTGTTCCATTTCGAGATAGGTGCGGTTCGCTAGCTGGGGAATCCAGACGTCGGCGTGCTTGAGGTGCTTGAAGGGTGCGGCGTCGAAGGACTTGACGGCCGCGCTGATATCGGTGCCGGCCTCCACCGCCTTGCCCATGTGCGCGCGCAGGGCCCTGAGCAGGTCGCGCGTGTCGGCCCGGGCCTGGGACAGCGTGGTCACGCGGCCGTGGCCCGGCACGATGACGGCGGGCTGCAGTTCGTCGATGACGGCAAACGAGGCCAGCCAAGTCCTGGTCTTGCTCACCGGGTGCAGGCCCAGCACGCGGTCCACGTAGACCACGTCCCCGCTGAACAACACCTTCTTCTGCGGCAGCCAGACCAGGCTGTCACCCGGGGTGTGGCCGCCGTTGCGGTGCTTGACTTCAATGACCACGCCGCCCAGCTCCAGCCGGGTATCGGCATCCTTGAGGAAGCGGGTCGGCAGGGTCGGCTCCGTGCCGTCCAGCCGTTCCTTGAGCACCGGCTTGAGCGCGTTCATGTGTTCCAGCGTGCGGGCCTTCATGTCGGCCTCGGCGTTGGCGTGGGCCAGGATCTCGGCACCCTGCCCCTTGAAGTAGCCATTGCCCAGCCAGCGATGGTCCTGCCCGCCGGTGTTGATGACCCATTTGATGGGCTGGGTCGTGACCTTTTTCGCCGCCTCGTGGATCTTGCGGGCCGACTGGAAACTTGCGCCGCTGTCGATCAGCACGGCACCGGCGGGCGTGACGACGAGACCGAGGTTGGCGTTCAGGCCTTCGTTGTCATAGGTGCGGCCTTCGGTGTCGCCGATGTAGGCGTAGACGCCTTCGGCCACGGGCTGGAAGCTCACCTCGACGGCGTGGGCGGTACTGGTAGCGGCCAGCAGCCCGGCCAGCAGCCAGCGCCCCACGGCAATGGCCCGGCTCCGGTGAAAGTGCAGGCCGGCCATCAGCAGCACTTCCCGCTCGTGGCACCAGTGCCGCAGGCGCTGGTAGCCTCTTTCATGCCCAGCGCCTTCATTATCTTGGCTGCCGGGCAAAAGCCGGTGAAGCCCATCTGGAACAGGTTGGCGCCGACAAAGGCCGTGAGCCACAGCCAGCTCAGCTGACCCAGGTTGATCTGGCCGCTGAAATGGGCCAGGGCCAAGCTGGCCATGATCATGAAGCCGGCAAAGATGCTGATGGCGCGATTGACAGTCATGGAAAACTCCTTTGAAAGAAACTTGAGAAACCGGGCAGCGCTTACAGCACGGCGTTGAACACAAAACCCACCAAGAGGATGCCACTGGCCACCACGGCCACGAAGGTGGCGATCAACCGGACCTTGAGCACCTTGCGCAGGATGATCATCTCGGGCAGCGAGAGCGCGATCACGCTCATCATGAAAGCCAGCACGGTGCCAAGGGCCGCGCCCTTGGCCAGCAGGGCCTGCACGATCGGGATCACACCCGCGGCATTGGTGTACATGGGCACTCCGATCAGCACGGCCAACGGCACCGACCACCAGGCGTCCTTGCCCATGAAGGAGGCCATGAACTCTTGCGGCACGTAACCATGAATGCCGGCGCCGATGGCGATGCCGGCCAAGATGTAAGGCCAGACCTTGCCGACGATCTCGCGCACGGCGCCAAAGCCGGCCTGGATGCGGTCACCCAGGGTGGCGCCAGCATCGTTGAACTGGGCCGAGGTCTTGGGCATGTCGCGCACCCAATCCTCCAGATGGGCTTCCATCTTGAGGCGACCGATGATCCAGCCGGTCACGATGGCCACGCTCAGCCCCAGGCCCAGGTACAAGAGCGCCACTTTCCAGCCAAAGAGGCCGAACAGCAGGGTCAGTGCGACCTCGTTGACCATAGGTGCCGAGATCAGGAAAGAAAAGGTCACGCCCAGCGGCACACCGGCCTGCACGAAGCCGATGAACAAGGGGACGGCCGAGCAGGAGCAGAACGGCGTCACGATGCCCAGGCTGGCCGCCATGACATTGGCCACGCCCTCGCTGCGGCCGGCCAGCAGCGCCCGGGTGCGCTCCGGCGTGAAGTAGCTGTTGACCATGCCCATGACGAAGACCACCCCGGTCAGCAGCATCAGCACCTTGGGCGTGTCGTAGAAGAAGAACTGCAGGGCTCCGCCCAGATGGCTGTTGCGATCCACCGGCAAGGCGGCCACCAGGGCCTCGGAGACGGGGATCAGGGTCTGGTAGAGCCCGAACCAAGCGATGGCCGCCAGGATCAGGAAGGCAAGCGGCCGGCGCAAGGGCCAGGTTTTTAGCGCAGCGGTCATGGCATTCATGCTTACGGAGACGCATGAGCCAGCCAAAAGACGCAGGGATTTACAAATCTCTATTGCGTCTGCGGATCCCGGGGAACGAAGTCGCTGACCTGCCCGGCATCGTCAAACCGTACCTGGCAGGCCGTGGTCATGCGCTGCTTCAAGCGCTGGCGGGCGCGCTGCAGGCGAGACTTGGCGGCGCTGACGCTCAAGCCCAGACTCCGGGCATAGTCTGCCTGGGGCAAACCCTGCAGATCGCACAGAGTAATCGCCTCCCTGTCTTCTGCACTCAACTCGGACAGGACACGGGGCAGGCAGGCTGTCAGGCTATCCACCGCATCTGTCTCGACCTGAGGTGCAGGGAAGTCCTCGGGTAACTCGACCATTTGGCGGGTCACGCGCAGGCGGTCGGCGAGAGCATTACGCGCGACTTCGAAAAGCCAAGCCCGGGCATTGTTGACAGAGCAAAAGCGATCCCCTTGCCGCAGAGCCTTCAGGAACAGGTCTTGCAAGGAATCCTCAGCCTCAGCGGCATTGCCGAGACGATGCAGCAACCAGCCGCGCAGTTCTGCTTCATGCAACGCCCAGGCATCGGTCAGACACGTCATGGCGGTGCCTAAATTCAACTCCGTAGTGTGGCCGCCAGGCGCTCGGCACAGGCCTGGGCCTGCGCCGCATCGCGTGCCTCCACCATCACGCGCACCAGCGGCTCGGTACCGCTGGCACGGATCAGTACACGGCCCGTCTGTCCCAGTTCGGCTTCGACAGCCTGGGTTTCCGCGGCCAGGCGTGTGTTGGCCTTCCAGGCCTGCCCGGCTGCAGGCGCACATTGATCAGGGTCTGCGGGAACAGCGTGACCCCCGCCAGCAGCTGCGCCATGCTCTGGCCGCTGCGCACACAGGTCTGCAGCACCTGCAGGGCCGAGACCAGGCCGTCACCGGTGGTCTGCTTGTCCAGCGCCAGCAGGTGGCCCGAACCTTCGCCGCCCAGCAGCCATTTGTGCTTGTGCAACTCTTCCAGCACGTAGCGATCGCCGACCTTGGCGCGCACGAACTGCACACCGCGTTTCTTCAGCGCCACTTCCACCGCCATGTTCGTCATCAGCGTCCCCACCACGCCGGGCACATGCTCGTCACGGCCCAGGCGGTCGTCGGCCATCAGGTAGAGCAGCTCGTCGCCGTTGTACAGGCGACCGGTGGCATCGACCATCATCAGGCGGTCGGCATCGCCGTCCAGCGCCACGCCGTAATCGGCGTGGTTGGCTTTCACGGCAGCCACCAGCGCGTCGGTATGGGTGGCGCCGACCTCGCGGTTGTTGTTCAGGCCGTCGGGCGCGCAACCGATGGCCACCACTTCGGCGCCCAGTTCGTGGAAGACCGTGGGGGCGATGTAATACGCCGCGCCATGCGCGGCATCGACCACGATCTTCAGGCCCTTGAGCGTGAGGTCGCTGGCAAACGTACTCTTGCAGAACTCGATATAACGGCCCGCTGCGTCGTCCAGCCGGCGTGCGCGACCCAGGCTGGCCGAGTCGACCCAGACCGGCGGCTCGTCCACCGCAGACTCCACCGCCAGCTCCCAGGCGTCCGGCAGCTTGGTGCCCTGGGCGCTGAAGAACTTGATGCCGTTGTCGGGGTAGGCGTTGTGGCTGGCGCTGATGACCACGCCCAGCGAGGCGCGCTGCGCGCGCGTAAGGTAGGCCACACCGGGCGTGGGCAGGGGGCCCAGCAGCACCACCTCCACCCCGGCAGAGTTGAAGCCGGACTCGAGCGCGCTTTCCAGCATATAGCCTGAGATGCGCGTGTCCTTGCCGATCAGCACCACGGGCTTGTCTTCGCTGCGCTTGAGCACGCGACCTACCGCATGCGCCAGGCGCAACACGAAGTCGGGCGTGATGGGGGCCTGCCCCACCGTGCCGCGGATGCCATCGGTGCCGAAGTATTTCCTGCTCATGAGCCTGTCCCCTGAAATTCCGTCTTTTGAATGCTATTCATTTTATAGCAGCGAGGACCTGGAGTGCCTGCACGGTTTCCCGCACATCGTGCACCCGCACGATGGCCGCGCCCCGCTCCACCGCCAGCAGCGCCGCCGCCACGCTGGGCGCCAGACGCTCGTGCTGCCCCGGCGGCACCGTGCTGCCCGGTCGCGGGCCGGCCACGGCGCCCAGCGAGGACTTGCGCGACCCGCCGGCCAGCAGAGGATAACCGGCCGCCAGCAGCTCGCCCTGGCGGGCCAGCAGGGAGAAATTCTGCGTCACCGTCTTGCCGAAACCGATGCCGGGGTCGAGCACGATGCGCTCCCTGGCCACCCCGCGTGACTGCAGCGCCTGCGCGGCCTCTTGCAGGAAGGCCAGCACGGCCGGCACCACGTCACCGTCCATGGGGCTGATCTGCATGGTGCGCGGCTCGCCGTGCATGTGCATCAGGCAGACGCCGCAGTCCGCGTGCTGAGCGACGACCTGGCGGCCGTCCAGCGGATCGGCCGCATCCGACCAGCGCAGGGCCCAGATGTCGTTGACGATGTCGGCCCCCAGGTCGAGGGCAGCCTGCATGACACGCGGCTTGTAGGTGTCGATGGAGAGCGGCACGCCCAGTTTCACAGCCTCGCTCAGCACCGGCAGCAGACGGGCCAGCTCCTCGTCCCTCGGCACCTGCACGGCGCCCGGACGCGTGGACTCCCCCCCCAGGTCCAGGATGTCGGCGCCGTCCTTGAGCAACTGCTCGCAGTGCAGCAGGGCGGCACGCGTGGAGGCGTGGCGGCCGCCATCGGAGAAGGAGTCGGGGGTGATATTGACGATGCCCATGACCTGCGGCCTGGACAGGTCGATGGCGTAACGGGTGGTCTGCCAGATCATGCGAAATCGGAGGGGGTCAAAACAAAACGGGGCACTGGGCCCCGTTTGTGATTATCGCGCCGATCAGGCAGCGGTTGGTGAAGGATCGGTCTTGACCGCCGGTGTGCCACCGGCATCGCCACCGCCGGAGTTCGGCGTGCGCGGCGACCAGTCCTTGGGCGGACGCGGCTCCTTGCCGGCCATGATGTCGTCGAGCTGCTCGGTGTCGATGGTTTCCCACTCCAGCAGGGCCTTGGCCATGGCGTGCATCTTGTCGGCGTTGTCCTCGATCAGCTTGCGCGCCTGGGCGTACTGCTGGTCGATGATGCGGCGCACCTCGGCGTCGACCTTCTGCATGGTCTGCTCGCTGATGCTGGTGGTCTTGGTGACCGAACGGCCCAGGAAGACCTCGCCCTCGTTCTCGGCGTAGACCATGGGGCCCAGCGCGTCGGTCATGCCGTAGCGCATGACCATGTCGCGTGCGATGTGGGTGGCACGCTCGAAGTCGTTGGACGCGCCGGTGGTCATCTGGTTCATGAACACTTCTTCGGCGATGCGGCCGCCGAACAGCATGCTGATCTGGTTCAGCATGTACTCGCGGTCGTAGCTGTAGCGGTCCTTCTCGGGCAGGCTCATGGTCACGCCCAGGGCGCGGCCGCGCGGGATGATGGTGACCTTGTGCACCGGATCGCACTTGGGCAGCATCTTGCCGATCAGCGCGTGGCCCGACTCGTGGTAGGCCGTGTTGCGGCGCTCTTCCTCGGGCATGACCATGCTCTTGCGCTCGGGGCCCATGAGGATCTTGTCCTT
>CAUPQO010000004.1:0-59310 GCA_963513295.1 uncultured Hylemonella sp. | reverse complement strand
TGCTTTGTCACGCTCACGCAGGACGAGCAGCTGCGCGGCTGCATCGGCACGCTGCAGGCGCACCGCCCCCTGCTGGCCGACGTGCGCGCCAACGCCCTGGCTGCCGCTTTCCACGACCCGCGCTTTGCCCCGCTGGCTGCACATGAGCTGGAAGGCACCGAGGTGGAAGTCTCCCTGCTCTCGCCCATGCAGACGCTGCATTTCGGCAGCGAGGCCGAAGCGCTGGCGCAGCTGCGCCCGGGTATGGACGGTGTGGTACTCCAGTACGGCTCGCGGCGCAGCACCTTCCTGCCCCAGGTGTGGGAGCAGTTGCCCACCACGGGCGATTTCATGGCCCACCTGAAGCGCAAGGCCGGCCTGCCCCCGGACTTCTGGCATGAGGAGGTGCAACTGCAACGCTACACCGTGACCAAGTGGAAGGAGGGTGAGCTGCGGCTTGCCAGCACGCCATGAGCACGGAGTTCGTCCTGGACGCCTACCCGGCCCGCTGGTGGCACCCCGTCGAGGACGGTCGCCTGCAGTGCGACCTGTGCCCGCGCGACTGCAAGCTGCACGAGGGCCAGCGCGGCGCCTGTTTCGTGCGCATGCGCGAGGGGGATCGCATGATCCTCACCACCTGGGGCCGCTCCTCGGGTTTCTGCATCGACCCGATCGAGAAAAAGCCGCTGAACCACTACTACCCCGGCAGCAGCGTGCTGTCCTTCGGCACCGCCGGCTGCAACCTGGCCTGCAAGTTCTGCCAGAACTGGGACATCAGCAAGTCGCGCGACATGGACCGCCTGATGGACCAGGCCTCGCCCGAGGCCATCGCCCAGGCGGCGGCCGAGGCCGGCTGCACAAGCGTGGCCTTCACCTACAACGACCCGGTGATCTTCGCCGAGTACGCCATGGACGTGGCCGATGCCTGCCACGCGCGCGGCGTGCAGGCGGTGGCGGTGACCGCAGGTTATATGCACGACCAGGCACGGCGCGAGTTCTACGCCAAGATGGATGCCGCCAACGTGGACCTGAAGGCCTTCAGCGACGACTTCTATTTCAAGCTCACCGGCTCGCACCTGCAGCCGGTGCTCGACACCCTGGTCTATCTCAAGCACGAGACCCAGGTCTGGTTCGAGATCACCACCCTGTTGATTCCCGGCCACAACGACAGCGACGAGGAGATCACGGCCATGAGCCGCTGGATCGTGAAGGAACTGGGGTCCGACGTGCCGCTGCACTTCACCGCCTTCCACCCGGACCACAAGATGCCGGACGTGCCGGCCACGCCGCCGTCCACCCTGGTCCGTGCCCGGCGCATCGCCTTGGAGCACGGCTTGCACTACGTCTACACCGGCAATGTGCGCAACGCGGAAGGCGACACCACCTTCTGCCCGCACTGCCACAAGCCGCTGATCGAGCGCGACTGGCACCGGATCGCCAATTACCGCCTCAGGCCTGACGGCCACTGCCCGCATTGCGACACGGCGATAAGCGGGCGCTTTGCAGAACAGGCCGGCAACTTCGGGCGCCGGCGCATCCCGATCGCGATCGGGGCCTAGGAGCATGACCATGCCGATACAGGAACTGCTGCGCATTCCGGCCGACGACGTGCACATCGAAGGCATGCTGGAGCTGCCGGCGAACGCCAGGGGCCTGGTGCTGTTCGCGCACGGCAGCGGCAGCAGCCGGCACAGCCCGCGCAACAACCACGTGGCCCAGGTGCTGCATGCCCGGGGCAGCGGCACGCTGTTGCTGGACCTGCTGACGCTGAGCGAGGACCTGGATTACCACACGCGCTTCGACATCGGCCTGCTGACGCACCGGCTGCTGGTGGCGAGTGCCTACGTCATGCAACACACCCCGGCCAGCCGGCATCTGCCCATCGCTTATTTCGGTGCCAGTACCGGAGCAGCGGCGGCCCTGCAGGCGGCGGCGGCCTTGGGCGATGAAGTGCAGGCGGTGGTCTCGCGTGGCGGCCGGCCGGACCTGGCCGGTGCCCACGAGCTGGCCAAGGTGCGTGCGCCGACCCTGCTGCTGGTCGGCGGCGCCGACACCGAAGTGCTGGCGCTCAACCGCACCGCCTATGCCAGGCTGCAATGCGAGAAAGAACTGTCCGTGATCCCCGACGCCAGCCACCTGTTCGAAGAGCCGGGAGCGCTGGACGAAGTGGCGCGCCAAGCCGCCGACTGGTTTGGCCGGCACTGGAGATAAACCCTCAATCCTTCAGCAGCGTGATCACTTCCTCGTCTTCCACCTGCTGGAAGTCTTGGTAAAACTGGCCCACGGCCTGGAACCACTCGGGCGCTTCCAGACACACCACCTCATCCGCCAGCGTCCGCACTTTCTCCAGCGTGTCGGGCGGCGCCACCGGCACCGCACACACCAGTTTGGCCGGCTTCTGCTGGCGCAGCCCGTGCAGGGCGGCGATCATGGTGGCGCCGGTGGCCAGGCCGTCGTCGACCACGATCACGACGCGTCCGGCCGGGTTGATGTGCGCACGCAAGGGGGTGTACTGGATGCGGCGCTGGCGTATGGTCTCCAACTGCTTGCGTTTTTCCGCTTCGATGTGCTGCGCATCGGCCCCGGCACTGGCGGCAAAGGGCGCGATATAGGTCCAGCCGCTTTCATCGACCGAGCCGATCGCCAGTTCGGGCTGCCAGGGTGCGCGCAGCTTGCGCACCAGCACCACGTCGAAATCGCCTTTCAGGCGCTCGGCGATGACCTTGCCCATGGGCACGGCGCCGCGCGGGATGGCCAGCACCAGCGGGTGCTGGCCCCGGTAGGCCGCCAGTGATTCGGCCAGCCGCTCGGCGGCTTCAATTCGGTCACGGAACATGCTTGTCTCCCGTAAAGTAGCGCCATGTCGTCGCTATTGAAGCACGAGATCGACCCCATCGGGGCCCGCTTGTGATGCAGGTGGCCTGGACCCAGATTTCCTGGACCCCTGCTCGCACCAGGTACCGGGGCGACGGTCGCTGGCGGCACCGGCCGCCCCCCCGATTCAGGCGATTTCGGCCGGGCGTGAAGGGGTCAGCAGTGCTTCGAGTTCGTCGGCCTTGATCGGCAGGCTGTAATGGTTGCCCTGGGCCTGCTCGCACTGCCAGATGCGCAGCAGCTCGGCCTGCTCTTCGCGCTCCACACCTTCGGCCACGACCGTCTTGCCCAGGGCATGCGCCAGCGCGATGATGGAATGCACGATGCTGCCGACGCCGTCGTTGCGGCCCAGCTCCCGGGTGAAGGAGCGGTCGATCTTGAGGATGTCGATCGGCAGGCGCTGCAGGTAGCTGAGCGAGGAGTAGCCTGTGCCGAAGTCGTCCAGCGCGATGACCACGCCGGTCCGCTTGATCTGGCCGAGCTGCTCGCCCACCGCTTCGATGTTGTCGATCAGCGTTCCCTCGGTGACCTCGAGTTCGAGCGCCGCCGGCACCACGCCGCTGGCCTGCAGCGCCTGCTGCACCCGCTGGCCCAGGCGCCCCGACTTGAGCTGGCGGCCCGAGACGTTGACGGACAGGGTGATGCGGTAACCCGCCGCCTGCCAGTGCCCCAGCTGCTCGCAGACCTGGTCCAGCACCCAGCCCCCGATCTCGTCGATCAGCCCGACCTCCTCGGCCAGGGGAATGAACTTCTCGGGGCTGACCCAGCCCAGTTCCGGATGAAACCAGCGCAGCAGCGCCTCGGCGCCCGAGAGCTGGCCGTCGCTTAGCCGCACACGCGGCTGGTAACGCAGCGAGAGCTGGCCGCGCGCGATGGCCTGTCGCAACTCGCGCTCCAGCACGGACTGCTCCTGCTGGGCAAGGTTCATGCTCTCCTCGAAGAAGATGACGCGCCCGCGCCCCGTCGCCTTGCCCCGGTACATGGCCATGTCGGCCTTCTTGAGCAGTTCCGGCGCAAGGCTGCCGTCGTCCGGGAAGATGGCCACACCGATGCTCGCGCTCAGGTAGCTTGTGCTACCGTCGATCATGAAGGGCTCGGCCAGCACGCCCAGCATCTCGCTGGCCAGGCGGGCCGCCTGCTGCGCATGGCCCAGGCTGGGCAGCAACACGACGAACTCGTCGCCCCCCAGGCGGGCCACGGTATCACCTTCGCGCGTGCAGGAGCTCAGGCGCTCGGCCACCTGGCACAGCAGGCGGTCGCCGCCCTCGTGCCCCAGACTGTCATTGATCTTCTTGAAGCGGTCCAGGTCGATGAACAGCACGGCCAGCTGTTTGCCATTGCGCCGCGTGTGGGCCATCTCCTGGTTCAGGCGCTCGAGCAGCAAGGGCCGGTTGGGCAGGCCGGTCAGGGCATCATGGTAGGCGCGGAACTTGAGCTGCTCGTCACGCGCATGGGCTGCCAGGGCCACGCCGATGCGGTTGACCAGGTCGCGCGCCTGCTGCACCAGCTCGTTGCTGAATTCGCGCGGCTCCAGCAGGCCGATGGCCAGCAGGCCGCTGACCTTCTCGTCCCAGAAGATGGGCAGCACCAGGATGCGCCGTGCGCCGGCATCGGCCACCATGGACAGGAAGTCCGGCAGCTCGCCGCCGCCCACCTCGAACCACATGCCGTCGTAGTCGCGCGCCAGTTGCTCCAGCAGCCAGGGCTCCAGCTTGCTGGGCACCTTGGACGTCATCTCCTGCTCGCCGGCATAGAGATGCACGATGCCGAAGTCCGCGGCCTGCTGGTCGAACACCACCATGCTGGTCACGGCCTTCGGCCAGAGCTCGTGCAGGCGCTCCTGGACGCGGGTGATGATCTGCTCCATGTCCACACGTGCGAGGATTTCGTGATCGATCTCCGCCATGGCCCGCAACGTTCCGATCTGCCGGCCCAGGCGAGCGGCCATCTTGTTGAGCGCCTGCGCCAGCTGGCCGAACTCGTCGTCGCGCCGCACCAGCACGGGCTGGTTGAACTCCTCGTGCGCGATGCGTCGCGTGCCGTCGATCAGCCGCTCCAGCGGGATCAGCATGCGCCGCAACTGCACCCCGCTGAGCAGCGCCACCAGCAGCAGGGTCAGCAGGATGATGCCGAGAAAGACATAGGCCAGCTGGCCCCAACCGGCATCGCTCGCACCCTGCGGGCGCAGCGTGATGACAGTCCAGTCATCGACCGCGAAGCGCGCGCGCAGGAACAGACCGCGTGTATTGAACTGCCAGGCATCGCTGACACCCGTGGTCCGCGCCTGCTGCTGCGCTGCGATCCCGGCGGCGACGGCGGTGAGCCGGGCCTGCGAGCAATACAGGACGTGGCCCGCGTCATCGAGCACACAGGCCTGGGTCTGATGCGCCAGGTCCTCCGCCTCGCCCCACACATGCGCCGGCGCCAGCTCGGCCAGCAGCACACCGCGTGCGGGCTGGGCCGGGTCGACCGCCGTGGCCAGAAAGATGCGGACGCCCGTCGCATCGGGCTGCGTGAGCAGCACGCTGTCACCGCGTGCCAGCTGGGCCAGCGCCTGGGGCTCCTGCAGCCGCTGGCCAGGCCAGGCGTCTGCCGGGCTGCCGGACAGCACCTGCGCGTGCACATCGATGCGCTTGAACACCCGGTGTGCCTGGTCCGGGCTGGTGTCTGCCACTGTCAACCCCTGGCGCAGACCGGCGGCCTGCACGCTGAGCATGAAATGCGCACCCAGCAGACGCTCATACAGGCCGCTGGCATAGTTGCCGCCTTCCAGCGCCAGCTGGCGGCTCACGTGCTGCTGGTCCATATTGCGCATGTGCCAATAGGCCAGCACGGCCAGCAGCACGGCCGGCACCAGGGCCGACAGCAGGAACAGCAGGAACACACGCCGCGCCACCCGGCTGCGCAGGAACAGGCCCTGGATGGGGAGTTTCAGCAGGGGGAACACGATGGTCGCAGCGCGCTCATTGGGTGTAGTTGGCGGCGAGGCCGACAAAAGCACCATCATTGGCCCGCACGATGTCGTCCAGGCTTTCCTTGTTGGTCAGCTGCGTTTTCGAAGTCCCGTCCTTGCCCGGGCTGTAGAGATCGAAATCGGAGTTCAGCGGATTGAGCTTGCGGTCCTTGCGCGCCTTGCCCTTGCCCGCGGCGCTGGCCAGCTCCTGGTAGACGTAGGGACGGCCCCAGGGATCACGCCGGTCGGCATTGCCGACCTCCGCCAGCGTGTCCGGGTAACTGCCGCTGTTGATGCGGAAGTCCTGCACCAGGGTCTGCAGGATCTTGATGTCCTGGATGGCCTGTGTCTGCTTGATGCGCTCCTGGTAGCTCTGGTACATGGGCAGGGCAATGGCCGCAAGCACTCCGACCATGGCCACCACGAGCAGCAGCTCGATGAGGGTCATTCCGGAGGATCGGCAGGGCGCCGGGACAGCAGGGGGATACATGGTCAGGCCTTCATTGTAATTTTATGTAACAAGCACGACCGCGCCAGCGGGTAAGCCCGTCCCCCACCCCCAGTGGCAGCTTACTTGTGACTTATTCCACGTTTTGCTGCGCCACGACCCGGGGCAGCGCCGCACTGCGGGCCTGGAACACCCCCAGCTCCGGCAACACCTCGCGCGCACCGGCCATGAAGTGGCGGATGGTGAGCCGGATCAGTTCGTCCAGATCAGCCTGCAGCGGCACGTCGAAGATCCAGCGGCGCTGGCCGAAGTAGAAGATGCGCGCATTGATGCCCCAGACCAGCTCGATCTCCAGTTCGCTCAGCGGCAGCGCCTGCGGCCCCGGCAGACCCAGCTCGGCACGCAACTCGATGGCCACCGGCTCCAGCACACGGCTGCGCAGGAACTGCAGGTAGCGCTGGTTGATGGCCTCGCCCTTGAGTCCGGAGAACATGAACAGGCGCACCCAGTCCCAGGTCAGCGCGGTTTTCGCGTAGTCGGTGTACAGGCGCACCAGGCGCTCCTCCAGCGGCACGCGCCGGTCGGCGAGGATGACTTCCCAGTAGGGATTCCAGCGGCCGACGTAGACCTCCTGGTAGACCCGCTCGATGAGGGCCGCCTTGCTGGGAAAGTACTTGAAGATCAGCGACTGCGTCACGCCCACGCGCCGCGCCAGCTCGCGCGTGTCGCCGTCGAAGCCGACCTCGGCGAAGAACTTCACCGCCGCCTCGACGATGGCCCGCTCGCGCGCTTCGCCGGCCGGCCGCCGTCGTGGCGGTGCCGCCGGCGGCATTGGCTGGGTTTTGCGGCTTGTCATGGCCGCGATCTTAATGATCTAATGCTCACCCCCGCAAGCTCTTCCCGCGCCCCATGACCCCAGCCCTCGCGCACAGCATCCACGGCCCGGAACACGCCCCCTGGCTGACCCTGAGCCACCCCATCGGGGTCAACCGGCGGATCTGGGATCCCCTGCTGCCCCTGCTGACCCCGCACTACCGCGTGCTGGCCGTCGACACGCGCGGACACGGCGGCTCGGCCGCCGCCGGCGGCGCCTGCAGCATGGACGAGCTGGCCGCCGACGTGCTGCAGCTCTGGCAGCAACTGGGCATCCTGCAGAGCCACTTTCTCGGCCTCTCGCTGGGCGGCTGCATCGGCATGGCCCTGGCCCTGTCAGCCCCGGAACGCCTGCGCTCCCTGGTCGTGGCCTGCTCACGGCTGGAGATGGATGCCGCCGCTACCGTCATGTGGCAGCAGCGCGCCACCCTGGTGGAGCAGCAGGGCATGGCGCCTGTGCTCGCACCCACGCTGGAGCGCTGGTTCACCCCGGACTTCCTGTCCCGCCAGCCCGCCACGGTGGACTGGGTGGGACAGCAGTTGCTGGCCTGCCCGCCGCGCGGTTTTGCGGCCTGCGCCCGCGCGCTGGCCGGACTGCATCTGCAAAAACAGCTGACCGGCTTGCGCGTGCCCACCCTCTTCCTGGCGGGTCAGGATGACAAGGCGGTTTCGGCAGACCAGGTCCAGGCCTACGCCCGCCTGAGCCCGGGCGCCCGCTTCGAGGCCCTGGCTGGCCCGCACATCCTGCATCTAGAAAACCCGCAGGGCTTCAGCCGTAGCGCCCTCGAGTTCCTGGACCGGCACTGAACTCGCAGGGCGCTATTTTCGGGTTTACCCTGATTTGATATTGATCAAGTGATCACCAAAATCCGGGCATGGCCTCCCACCATGCCGCCCGCCCTCCCTCCGACCCGCTGGACCTGCGCCGCGCCTTCGGCCGCTTCGGCACCGGGGTGACCGTGGTCACCGCGCGCACGCCGCACGGGCAGCGCCTGGGTGTGACGGCCAATTCCTTCAACACGGTCTCGCTGGCCCCGCCCATCGTGCTGTGGAGCCTGGCGGAACGTTCGCCCAGCCTGGCCGGTTTTCGTGCCGCCGGGCGCTTCGTGGTCAACGTGCTGGCACTGGACCAACTGGAACTGGCGCAGCGCTTCGCGCGTCCGGCCGCCGACAAGTTTGCCGGCATCGACTGCCTGGCGGGCCTGCACGAGCAGCCGGTGCTGGGGGGCTGCGCCGCCAGCATCGAGTGCCGCATCGTCGGTGACCAGCATGTGGGCGACCACGTCCTCTTCCTGGGCGAGGTGGAGCGTTACGCCCACAGCGCCAGCACGCCGCTGCTGTTCTGCAACGGCCAGTTCCAGCAAGGCGTGGGGCTCAGGGCCTGTTGACAACGTCACCGATCCACATCGAGAGGAAAACCATGAAACTCGGCATGTTCATGATGCCCATCCACCCGCCGGGGCGCGACATCCGCGCAACGCTGCGCGAGGACCGTGAGGCCGTGCTGCTGGCCGACCGCCTGGGCTACAGCGAGGCCTACGTGGGCGAGCACGTCACCGACGCGGCCGAGAACATCACCTCGTCCATGATCTTCCTGGCCAGCCTGGCAGCCGAGACGAAACAGATCCGGCTCGGCACCGGCACCATCAACGTCCCCAACAGCCATCCGGCGGCGGTGGCAGCGCAGGCCGCCATGCTGGACCACCTGCTCGATGGGCGCTTCATCATGGGCATCAGCCCGGGCGGCCTGATGTCGGATGCCGAGGTCTTCGGCAACTTCGGCGCCAACCGTAACGAGATGTTCGTCGAAGGCATCGATACGGTGCTGAAGATCTGGGCCTCCGAGCCGCCCTACGACATCGAGGGCAAGTACTGGAAGGTCTCGGTGGCCAGGACCATGATCCCCGAGATCGGTCAGGGTTTCATCATGAAGCCGCTGCAAAAGCCCCACCCCCTGATCGTGGGCACGGCCGTGGCGCCGCACTCCCAGGGCGTGACCGAGATGGCCAAGCGCGGCTGGCAGCCCATCTCGGCCAACTTCCTGATGCCCGAGTGGGTGAAGTCGCACTGGCCCAAGTACGTCGAGGGCCGCGAGGCGGTGGGCGCCCAGGCCAGCCCGACCGAATGGCGCGTAGCCAAGAGCATCTTCGTGGCCGACGACGCGGCCACGGCACAGCGCTACGGGCACAGCGCCGAAGGCCCCTACCACTTCTATTTCAAGCAGCTGATCCGCAAGCTGGTGGGTGCGGGCGGGCGCGGCAACCTCTTCAAGACCGACCCGGACATACCCAACGAAGCCATCACGCCCGAGTACGTGACGCAAAAGCTGGTGATCGCCGGCACGGTGGATTCGGTGGTGGAACAGCTGCTGGCCTTTCGCGCGCAGGTGGGCGACTTCGGCACCCTGCTCTACGCCTGCCACGACTGGCTGGACCCGGCGCTGGGTCAGCGCTCCATGCAATTGATGGCGGAAGAGGTGATGCCACGCCTGAACGCGCTCATCGGCAAGACCTAGGCTGTGGCGCGGCTGTAGTCACGGCCACCGAAAATGGCCGTGCCCACGCGCACCAGGGTGCTGCCGGCATGGATGGCGGCCTCCAGGTCGGCGCTCATGCCCATGGACAGGGTGTCCAGCGCCAGCCCGTCGGCACGCAGTTGCTCCAGCAGATCCTTGGCCCGCAGGAACACGGCCTTCATGGCCTCGAAGTCCGGCTGCGGATCGGGGATGCACATCAGGCCGCGCAACTGCAGACGTGGCAGCGCTGCCACCGCATGGGCCAGGGCCGGCAGATCCTCCGGCGCCACGCCAGACTTGGTCGTCCCGCCATCCACATTGACCTGGAGGCAGATCTGCAGGGGGGGCAGGTGGGCCGGGCGCTGCTCGCTGAGTCGCTGCGCGATCTTGAGGCGATCCACGGTCTGCGCCCAGGCGAAGTGCTCGGCCACCAGGCGCGTCTTGTTGCTCTGGATCGGACCGATGCAGTGCCACTGCAGGGGCAGGTCCCCCAGCACGGTCATCTTGTCGACAGCCTCCTGGATGTAGTTCTCGCCGAAGGCCGTCTGGCCGGCGGCATGGGCAACGCGCACTGCCTCCGGGCCGAAGGTTTTTGAAACCGCCAGCAAGCCGACGCTGGCCGGGTCACGCCCGGCGGCATGACATGCGGCAGCGATGCGGGCATGAACGGCTTGGAGCTGGGCGGCAATCACGGTCATAATTGTCCGGCAAGCTTAGCAAAGTACGCCTACACCGATCGATAGAGGGACACGTGGACATTACCCAACTGCTGGCATTCAGCGTCAAGAACAAGGCCTCCGACCTGCACCTCTCCGCCGGCCTGCCGCCCATGATCCGCGTGCACGGCGACGTGCGCCGCATCAACGTCGAGGCCCTGGGGCACAAGGAAGTGCACGCCATGGTGTACGACATCATGAACGACACCCAGCGCAAGAATTACGAAGAATTCCTGGAAGTCGACTTCTCCTTCGAGATCGATGGCCTGGCGCGCTTTCGCGTCAACGCCTTCAACCACAACCGCGGCGCCGGCGCCGTGTTCCGGACCATCCCGAGCAAGATCTTGACCCTGGAGCAGCTCAACGCCCCCAAGATCTTCGGCGAGCTGGCGCTCAAGCCGCGCGGCATGGTGCTGGTGACCGGCCCCACGGGCTCGGGCAAGTCCACCACCCTGGCGGCCATGGTCAACTACCTCAACGAGACCGAGTTCGGGCATATCCTGACGGTGGAAGACCCGATCGAGTTCGTGCACGAGTCCAAGAAATGCCTGATCAACCAGCGCGAAGTCGGACCGCACACCCTGAGCTTTGCCGCCGCCCTGAAATCGGCGCTGCGCGAAGACCCGGACGCCATCCTGGTGGGCGAAATGCGTGACCTGGAGACCATCCGCCTGGCCATGACCGCGGCCGAGACCGGCCACCTGGTGTTCGGCACCCTGCACACCTCCAGCGCCGCCAAGACCATCGACCGCATCATCGACGTGTTCCCGGCCGAGGAAAAGGAAATGATCCGCGCCATGCTGTCCGAATCGCTGCAGGCCGTGATCTCGCAGACCCTGTGCAAGACCAAGGACGGCAGCGGCCGGGTGGCGGCGCACGAGATCATGCTGGGCACACCGGCCATCCGCAACCTGATCCGCGAGGCCAAGGTGGCGCAGATGTACTCCAGCATCCAGACCGGCAACAGCGTGGGCATGCAGACGCTGGACCAGAACCTGACCGATCTGGTCAAGCGCAACATCATCAGCGCCGCCGAAGCCCGCGGCAAGGCCAAGATCCCGGAGAACTTCCCCGGCTGAAGCCGTGGGGGTACGGACAACCCACGCGTCCCGCCGCTGAGGCGGGGCGCACCAGGAAGGAGGTGCTCTCATGGAGCGCTCCCAGTCAAACATGTTAATCACCGACCTGCTGCGGCTTATGAACAGCCGCAACGGCAGCGATCTGTTCATCACCGCCGATTTCCCGCCCGCCATCAAGGTGGACGGCAAGGTGACCAAGGTGTCGCCCCAGCCCCTGAGCTCGGCCCACACCATGGCGCTGGCGCGTTCGATCATGAACGACAAGCAGATCGCCGAGTTCGAACGCACCAAGGAGTGCAACTTCGCGATCTCGCCGCCCAATGTCGGGCGCTTCCGTGCCAACGCCTTCATCCAGCAGGGCAAGGTCGGCATGGTGCTGCGCGTGATTCCCGCCACGCTGCCGACCATCGACACCCTGGGCGTGCCCCAGGTGCTCAAGGAAGTGACCATGGCCAAGCGTGGCCTGTGCATCATGGTGGGCGCCACCGGCTCGGGCAAGTCCACCACGCTGGCCGCCATGGTGGACTGGCGCAATGAGAACTCCCACGGCCACATCATCACCATCGAGGATCCGGTCGAGTTCGTGCACCCGCACAAGAACTGCGTGGTGACACAGCGAGAAGTGGGGCTGGACACCGACAGCTGGGAAATCGCGCTGAAGAACACGCTGCGCCAGGCACCCGACGTCATCCTCATGGGTGAGATCCGCGACCGCGAAACCATGGAACACGCCGTGGCCTTCGCCGAAACCGGCCACCTGTGCCTGGCCACCCTGCACGCCAACAGCGCCAACCAGGCACTGGACCGCATCATCAACTTCTTCCCCGAAGAGCGTCGCCCGCAGCTGCTGATGGACCTGTCGCTCAACCTGCGCGCCCTGGTCTCGCAGCGCCTCGTCCCCAAGCAGGACGGCAAGGGCCGCTCGGCGGCGGTGGAGGTCATGCTCAACTCGCCACTGATTTCCGACCTGATCTTCAAGGGCGAGATCTCCGAGATCAAGGAGATCATGAAAAAGAGCCGCAACATGGGCATGCAGACCTTCGACCAGGCCCTGTTCGACCTGTACGAAGGCAACCAGATCACCTACGAGGACGCGCTGCGCAACGCCGACTCGGTCAACGACCTGCGCCTGCAGATCAAGCTCAACAGCCAGCGGGGCAAGACACAGGACTTGAGCGCCGGCACCGAGAACTTCGCGATTGTCTGACGGCTACTGCGCGGGCGCATAGCGGCGTTGCGGGTCCCGTCGGGCATTCCTCACGTACCCCAAGGTACGTTCCGGATGCCCGCCACCCGCGCCTTGCTCTGCATCCCGCTCGCTACGCCGCGCTACACATCTGTCCCCCAGGAGCCCGCCATGCCCGGCATCAACCCAAAGACCTACGAACCCACGCCTGCGCGCAAGGTGGCCTTCCTCGGCCTGGGCGTGATGGGTTATCCCATGGCCGGGCATCTGGCACGCGCCGGGCACCAGGTCAGGGTCTACAACCGCACGCCCGCCAAGGCACAGGCCTGGGTGCAGGAGTTCGGTGGCAGCGCTGCCCCCACACCACGTGAGGCGGCGGCCGCAGCGGACATCGTCTACGCCTGCGTGGGCAACGACGAGGACCTGCGCAGCGTGGTGCTGGGGCCGGACGGCGCTTTCGCCGGGATGAAAGCCGGCGCGGTCTTTGCCGACCACACCACGGCTTCGGCCGAGGTGGCGCGCGAGCTATATGCCCTGGCACGCCCGCGCGGCCTGCACTTCGTCGACGCCCCCGTATCCGGCGGCCAGGCCGGCGCCCAGAACGGCATGCTCACGGTCATGTGCGGCGGTGATTTGGCCGCTTTCGACACGGCCCGTCCGGCCGCCATGGCCTACGCCCGCGCCTTCACACGCATCGGCGACAGCGGGGCCGGCCAACTGGCCAAGATGGTCAACCAGGTCTGCTGCATCGGCGTGATCCAGGGCCTGGCGGAGGCTGTGGCCTTCGGCCAGCAGGCCGGGCTGGACATGGCCCTGGTACTGGATGTGATCGGCAAGGGCGCCGCGCAGAGCTGGCAGATGGACAACCGCGGCAAGACCATGGTCGCCGACCAGTTCGAGTTCGGCTTTGCCGTGGACTGGATGCGCAAGGACCTGGGCCTGGTGCTGGACGAGGCGCGCCGCAACGGCGCGCGTCTGCCGGTCACGGCCCTGGTCGACCAGTTCTACGGGGATGTGCAGGAGATGGGCGGTGGTCGCTGGGACACGTCCAGCCTGGTGCGCCGCCTTCGCAAGTAAACACCCCGGCCCTGGACGGACCGGGAGTCATCATCACATCGGTCGGCCGCTGGCGGGCGCGGGCGTCTGTCCGCCCGTGCTGGTGGGCTGGGCCTGCATCTCCAGCAGCTCTTCCTCGGTGATGATCTCGAACAGGCGCACGACCTTCTGCACACCGCTGGTGCGGCGCGCGAGATCGGTCGCACGGTCAGCCTCGCGCAAGGTGACCCGGCCCAGCAGATACGTGATGCCCCGCTCGGTCACCACCTTGAAGGCGCTGGTACTCACGTCCTTGGCGTCGATCAGGTTGGCCTTGACACGGCCGGTCACCAGCGCGTCCGAGGATCGCTGCGTGAGGGTGGAATGCCCCAGCACCGTCAGCTCGTTGATGATGGCGCGCACGTTCTCGATGCGCGACACCACCTGCTCGGCCAGCTGCTTGTCCTGCTCGCTGGGCACTTCGCCCGTCAGCAGCACCTGCCGGTTGTAACTGGTGATGTTGATGTGCACGCGCTCGCCCAGATGCTCGCGCAGACGCGCGCTGCCGCGCGTCTCGATGCGCTCGTCCTCGATCTGCGTGCCCGTGGTACGGCGGTCGGCCGCCGAGATGCCGGTCACGACGGCGCCACCCAGCATCAGGGGGGCGCAAGCGCTCAGGCCGGCGCCGGCCAGCACGCAGGCCAGCAGGGTCACGGAGAAAGGACGGGCCGGCAACTTCATCATGGATTGTTTTCCTGTTCTCCAAGCAACTGGTGATCCACTGCATCGCAGATGCAATGCAGCGTCAAAAGGTGGACTTCCTGGATGCGGGCGGTGCGCTCGTGCGGCACGCAGATGTGCACGTCGGTCTCGCGCAGGGCGCTGGCCATCTTGCCGCCGTTGCGCCCGCTCAGGCCCACCACCACCATCTCGCGCTCGTGCGCGGCATCGATGGCGGCCAGCACATTGCCCGAGTTGCCGCTGGTCGAGATCGCCAGCAGCACGTCACCGGGCTGGCCCAGGGCGCGCACCTGGCGCGAGAAGATCACGTTGAAATCGTAGTCGTTGGCGATCGCCGTCAGGATGGAGCTGTCGGTGGTCAGCGCAATGGCGGCGAGCTCGGGGCGCTCGCGCTCGAAGCGGCCGATGAACTCGGCCGCGAAATGCTGGGCGTCGGCAGCCGAACCGCCGTTGCCGCAGATGAGCACCTTGCCGCCGTTGGTGACGCAGGTCAGGATGGCCTGCACCGCCGCTGCGATGGGTTTGCTCAGGACCTGCGCCGCCTGGTACTTCAGGTCGGCACTGTCGATGAAGTGTTGTTCAATGCGTTGCTCAAGCATGGTGCCTATGATAACCGCCACCCACCATCCCCAGTATTCCAGGGGCCACTGCCGCTCAGCCTGCGTCGAAGGCCGCCGGCAGCCATTGCAGGCCCTCGCCGTCCAGTGCCACCACATCGAAACGGCAGGGTGGCGGCACCTGCCAGCGTTGCAGGTAAAACCGCGCCGCCAGCACGATGCGCCGCTGCTTGGTGGCGCCAACGCTGGCCGCCGCCCCGCCGTGCCCGGTGCCGGCGCGCTGGCGCACTTCCACGAAGACCAGGGTGCCATCGGCCGCGCGCATGATCAGGTCGATCTCGCCGCCACCGCGCCCGGGCGTCCGATAATTGCGTTCGAGCAGGCGCAGGCCGGCCGCCTGCAGGTGCTGCAGGGCCTGCGCCTCGGCGGCCTCACCGGCCTGCCGGGTGCTGGGCTTGCCGGCTGCCGCCGGCCACTTGGGGAACACCATTGAACGCTACTTACGCCTCCGCCCTGTCCGCCGCGCATGACGCGGCCGCTGCCCAGCATTATCCGCAGGGCGCGCTCTACGTGGTGGCCACCCCCATCGGCAACCTGGCCGACATCACGCTGCGGGCCCTGCACGTGCTGCAGCTGGTCGACGCCCTGGCCTGCGAGGACACGCGCCACACCCAGAGCCTGCTGCGCGCCTATGGCATCGAACGCCCCTCGGCGGCCCTGCTGGCCCTGCACCAGCACAACGAGGCCGAGGCCGCGTTGCAGGTCATCACGCGCCTGCAGGCCGGCCAGCGCCTGGCCTATGTCAGCGACGCGGGCACACCCGCCATCAGCGACCCGGGCGCGCGCCTGGTGGCCGCGGTACGCGCCGCCGGCCTGCCCATCGTGCCCTTGCCGGGCGCCAGCAGCATCACCGCCGCGCTCAGCGTGGCGGGGGTGGTGGATGAGGCCGGTGCTTTTGTCTTTGCCGGCTTCCTGCCGACCAAGGCCGGCGAACGCACGGCCGCCGTCCAGGTCCTGGCCAGCGAGCAGCGGGCCGTGGTGCTGCTGGAGGCGCCACACCGCATCGCTGTGCTGGCCAGCGCGCTTGCCGTGCTGGGCTCCCGTCCTCTCACCGTCGCGCGCGAGTTGACCAAGCAGTTCGAGCAGCTGGTCACCCTGCCGGTGGCGGAGCTGGCGGCCTGGCTGGCCGCCGACGAAAAGCGCGAGCGCGGTGAATTCGTGCTGGTGCTGCACCCACTGCAGGCGCAGCAGAACGAGGGCGGCCCTGACCTGCGCGTACTCACCCTGCTGCTGGCCGAACTGCCGCTGAAGACCGCGGTGCGCCTGGCGGCCGAGATCACGGGCACACCGCGCAACACCCTGTACGAAGCCGCGCTGCAACTCAAGAAGGATGCCGACGCATGAAACCCTATGCCGTGCTTTTCGTCTGCATGGGCAATATCTGCCGCAGCCCGACCGCGCACGGGGTGTTTCGCCACCAGTTGCTTGAACGCGGCTTGTCCGCCCGCGTGCAGGTCGACTCGGCCGGCACCCACGGCTACCACGCCGGCCGTCCGCCCGACGAACGCTCCCAGGCGCATGCGGCCCAGCGCGGCTACGACCTGTCGGACCTGCGCGCACGCCAGCTGTTGCCCCGGGATTTCGAGCGCTACGACCTCGTCCTCGTCATGGACCAGGACAACCACGAACACGCGCGCGAACTCTGCCCGCCCGGGCACTTGCACAAGCTGCGCCGCTTCACCGAGTTCTGCCTGCAGCGCACGGCACAGGTGGTGCCCGACCCCTACTACGGTGGTGAGCAGGGCTTCGAGCATGTGCTGGACCTGGTGGAGGACGCCTGCGCCGGCCTGCTGGCCCATGTGCAAGTCCAGCTGGAAACTCAGGGATAAAGGCCGCGCAGTTCACGGGCTTCCAGCACGCGTGTGCAGGCGATCACGAAGGCCGCCGTGCGCAGCGGCAGGCGACGCTCCTGGGCCAGGTCCCAGATGGCCCGGAAGGCCTCGCTGAGCGCGCGGTCCAGGCGCGCATTGATGTCGGCCTCGGTCCAGAAGAAGGACGAGGCGTTCTGTACCCACTCGAAGTAGCTCACCGTCACGCCGCCGGCGTTGGCCAGCACATCGGGCAGGATGATGGCGCCGCGCGCCAAGAGGATGTCCTCGGCCTGCGGTGTGGTCGGCCCGTTGGCGCCTTCCACGATGAGCCTGGCACGGATGCGCCCGGCGTTCTCGGCGGTGATCTGGTTCTCCAGCGCGGCGGGCAGCAGGATCTCGCACTCCACTTCCCAGAACTTGTCGTTGGAGATGCACTCGATGCCCGGGAAATCGAGCAGCGTGCCCGTGCCAGCGGCCAGAAACTTGCCCAAAGCATGCGGGTCGATGCCCGACGGCTTGTAAATGGTGCCGGCCACGTCCTGGATGGCCACGATGCGCGCGCCGTGCTCGTGCAGGACCCGCGCCGCGGCGTTGCCCACATTGCCGAAGCCCTGCAGCGCCACGCGCGCGCCCTTCATCTCCATGCCCAGGCGCAACATGGCCTCGCGCGCCACCACGAAACAGCCGCGCCCCGTGGCGTCGCGCCGGCCCAGGCTGCCACCCAGGGACAGGGGCTTGCCGGTCACCACGCCCGGGCTGGTGGAACCCACGTTCATCGAGTAGGTGTCCATCATCCAGGCCATGACACGTTCGTTGGTGTTCACGTCGGGCGCGGGGATGTCACGGTCGGGGCCGATGATGATGCCGATCTCGCTGGTGTAACGGCGTGTCATGCGCTCCAGCTCGCTCAGCGACAACTGCTTCGGGTCGACACGGATGCCACCCTTGGCGCCGCCATAGGGCAGGTTGAGCGCGGCGTTTTTCACCGTCATCCAGCCGGCCAGGGCCATCACCTCGGACAGGGTCACGCCCGGGTGGTAACGCACCCCGCCCTTGCCCGGTCCGCGCGAGACGTTGTGCTGCACGCGGTAGCCCTCGAAATGCCGCACCGTGCCGTCGTCCATGTGGATGGGCACGTCGACGATGAGGCAGCGTTTGGGCCGGCGCAGGGTGTCGGCCCAGACGCTGAGCCGGCCCAGGTGCGGCAGCACGCGCTCGACCTGCTCCAGATAGGTCGCCCAGGGCCCGAGATCATTGGGGTTCAGGTAGGAAGGAAGAGAATTCGGGCTGCTCATGTTGGGCTCCGGTTGCGTCCGATGGTGCATGCACCCTCACTTTATTCCCTGTTCCGCTTCAAGGCCAGCCCGCACCGCCCCGCAACTGCATATGCTCGTAGGTGTAGTCCTTGGGCGGCACACGGGTCTCTTTCACGGTCCGCGGCGACACCCACCGCATCAAGTTCAGCACCGAGCCCGCCTTGTCGTTGGTGCCGCTGCGCCGCGCACCGCCGAAGGGCTGCTGCCCCACCACGGCCCCGGTCGGCTTGTCGTTGATGTAGAAGTTCCCGGCTGCAAAACGCAGCACCTCCATGGCCTGCTGAATCACCGCGCGGTCCTGCGCAAAGATCGCACCGGTCAACGCATACGGGCTGGTCTGGTCCACGCACCGAAGGATGTCATCCCATACGCTGTCCTCGTAAACATAGACCGTCAGCACCGGGCCGAAGATTTCCTCACACATCAGCACGTGCGCAGGATGACTCACCTCGATCACCGTGGGTGTGACGAAGTAGCCAAGCTTGTCATCGCAACGACCACCCGCAATCACCTTGCAAGCCGGATCAAGCTGCGCCGCCTCGATATAGGCCTTGATCCGCTCATAGGCCTTTTTGTCGATCACCGCACCCATGAAGGACTGGAAGTCGCGCACATCCCCCATACGCACAGTCTCCAGCATCTCCAGCAACCGCGTCTTGACGCGCGGCCAGATCGAAGCAGCGATATAGGCGCGCGAAGCCGCGCTGCATTTCTGGCCCTGGTATTCGAAGGCGCCCCGCAGCAGGCCCACGGCCAGCGCATCCACGTCGGCCGAGGCGTGGGCCAGCACGAAATCCTTGCCCCCGGTCTCGCCCACCAGGCGCGGGTAGGCGCGGTAGTGGCCAAGGTTCTGCGCGGTCTGCAGCCAGAGGCGGTCGAACACCGCGGTGGAGCCGGTGAAGTGGATGCCGGCCAGGTGCGGGCTGGCCAGCACGGCCGAGCTCACCCCCACCGGTTCGCCCGGCACGAAGTTGATCACCCCCGGCGGCAGGCCCGCCTCTTCCAGCAGTTGCAGCACCAGGTAGTTGCTCAGCGCCGCCGTGGCCGAAGGCTTCCACACCACCGCGTTGCCCATCAGCACCGGGGCCGTGGCCAGGTTGCCGCCAATGGCCGTGAAGTTGAAAGGCGTGATCGCGTAGACGAAACCCTCCAGCGGGCGGTGGTCCATGCTGTTGCTGACACCGGCGCTGGACAAGGGCTGCTGCTGGCTGATCTCCTGCGCGAACTGCACGTTGAAGCGCAGAAAGTCGATCAACTCGCAGGCTGCGTCGATCTCGGCCTGCTGCACGCTTTTGCTCTGGCCCAGCATGGTCGCGGCGTTAAGCCGCGCGCGCCAGGGGCCGGCCAGCAGGTCGGCCGCTTTCAGGAACACCGCCGAGCGCTCCCCCAACGTCCGGCGCGACCACTCCCGCTGCGCCGCCACAGCCGCGTCGATCGCCTGCCGGGCTTCCAGTGGCGTGGCCTGATGCAGTGTGGCCAGCACGTGCCGGTGCTCGTGGGGACAGACCACCGGCTCGGGCTTGGCAGCTGTGAGGCGCTTGCCGCCGATGACCAGGGGTATCTCGATCTGCTCACCGTACTGGCGCGCCAGTTCCTGCTCCAGTCCGCTGCGTTCGGCTGATCCGGGACGATAGGCCAGGACCGCTTCGTTGCTGGCCTTGAATGTTTTATGGATAAAAGACATTATTTATATAATCCATAAATTATTAAATTGGATCCAATTATAGACAGGAGGATTCAGATGGACAATCGTGTATCCAAGATTTCTACAAAAAGCCCTGCGCCCATGAGCACGACCCGCGCCCAGCAAGCCCTGCACGAGACCATCCGGACCCAGCTGCGCTACGAAATCCTCAGCGGACTGCTGCCCGTGGGCCAGCCCCTGAAGCAGGACGCCCTGGCCCAGCGTTTCAACGCCAGCCGCATCCCGGTGCGTGAAGCCCTGCGCCAGCTGGAGTCCGAAGGCCTGGTCGTGCACCAGTTGAACCGCGGCGCGGTGGTGGCGGGCATGAGCATGGACCAGATCCTCGAGATGCTGGACATCCGCATTGCGCTGGAATGCCATGCCGCCAGGCTGGCCGTGCCCAATATGGTCGAGCAGGACTACCAGACCATGGAGAAGATCCTGGAGGCGTATTCAAAAGCCGAGACCGTGCAGGAATGGGCCGAGTACAACCGGCGTTTCCATCTGGCGCTGGGTTCCGCCGCCAACAACCGCCGGCTGCGCCGCCTGATCGAGGACTTCTGCCTCAACACCGACCGCTACACCCATGTGCTGATGTCCAGGGCCACGGGCAAGGAAGGCCCGCAGTCCGACCACTACCGCATCCTGGAAGCCTGCCGGCGGCGCGATGTGCCGGCGGTGGTGCAACTGCTGGAAGAACACATCACCGAGACCAAACGCGAACTGCTGGCCATCGCCCGGGCCGGCGACGATCAGCCCACGCTGGCGCAGCCCACGCCGGCGACGGCGTGAACTGACAGGAGAAACGGGTAGATTGGTGCGGCTGGCGGGGGGCCGCCTTCACTGACACCACCCCTTCGGAACCCGCATGAAATAAGGCTCTCCGGGGATTGCTATTTCAATTGTGGCACACCTTGGTGGGACAATTTGTGGAACAGTCACCTGCGGCTCCATGAGTCAGGCACTCCACCCAGCCCGTCACCTTCGCTAGAGCCACCGACGCACCGCGCCAAGCCCCCGAGGATGAAAGCCACGACAAGGAACATCACGACCGCCTTGCCCATGCCCAGTAGGTTGGTCCCTGTGTTCTTCACAGACTTGCCCCACGCCACGTACAGAATGCCGCCAATTGCCAACGCCCCGAAGAGCCAGCCAAGCATGGCCCGACCACTGCCGCTCTGGTTTTCCTCCATGATTTGGGCGAAGTAGAGGACGGAAAGCAAACCCGCCATTGTTAGCAGCGCAGGCCATGCCGACGAAGAACGGCTAGGCCCCGCAGCACCTTGTTTGCTCTCTGAGCGTGCATCCTGAACCGGGGGGGCTTTCGGTTGCTCCAGCAGGTTCGGCACCTCGGGCACCAACGCTGCCCAGTCCGGTGGAGGTAAGTCGCATAGCACCTTGCAATACCGTCCGTCAGTCCTTTTGTATGCGAGCCAGCACTGCAGCCTTGCAGCTTCAATAAGCTTTTCATCCATAGCTCACCCCCTCTGCGTCCTTGGTAGATGCTAACCCGGCATACCTCGGAAACAAAATAAAGAACAGATGCTCAGACACGAACACACCGGCTGCTGCGTTCGCTCTGGCACCTGTTAGCTCGGGCTTCAGCGTCAGAAGTCCTCTTCCCCAGCCTCCTCCCCTGCGCCCCACCACTCCTGCAGCCGACCGGGAAGCCGGGGGCTGAGGATTTCCAAAGCCATCGCCATGATGTCTTCTTGGGTCTCAAACCCGTGGGGGAGACTCTTGCGCATCGCCAGCGCCCACCCCTCGGCCTTGGCCCGCTTGTCGTCGTCGCTCATGTCTTTCCTTTCCGGCATTTCCTGCCCCTTGGCCTTGGCCTGCGCCTCCCACCACGACAGGTCACAAGGTGGCTCAGTGCCTTCGGCCTCCAGCGTGTTGCGTGCCTTGCGCATACGCGCCACAGTCCCCTCGCCTACCCCGCACGCCTCCACGACCTCCGCCTTACTCAGGCTGGTGGTGCATGTGAGTCGCCACGCGGCCCGCATCCGTTCATGGCTGCTCATGGGAAGCTTGGCCCGGGTGTTCCCCCGTGCCGCCTGCGCGATGGCGTGCTCCAGGCTGCCGGTGAACACCTGAACGGGGATGTCCAGCCACGTCTCTGCTCCGCTCCTGCGGTACGCCTCCAGGCGGTGATGGCCGTCAATGCACATCCAGCCCCGTCCATCCCACCAGACGCTCACGGGGTCCAGGCTCTTGGCGGTACCCGCCTTGAGGGCGTCTGCCATTGCCCGCACATGGGCACTGCTGTCTCCTGCATGCGGCTGGCGGTGCTGGAAAACGGCGGGAGTTGTCCGCACCTTGCACAGCTCCAGCGTCCGGGGCGCTTCCGCAGGGGCCGGTCTGCCGCTGGCGACCTGCGCAGATAGCGCCTCTATGGCCCCACTGGTGGTCTGCTTGCCACGCCCTCGGCTCATGCTGCAGCCCCTTGCAGGTATGCCAATGGCACATCTAGGGTGGCATAGGCCGGGGCCTCGTCGCGGTCCTTGTGGCTACCGCAGGACTGCTGGGATTCGGGTTCGTTCATGTACTTCACGTTCTTCATTCAGTTGGTGGTCCCGGACGATGGCGGCCACGGTTTGGGCGAGGGTCAGGTGCTCCCCATGGCGGGCCATGTGGGTGCGCTGGTAGTTCTTGAGGTAGTCGAACACGGGCACAGGGAAGGCCAGTTGTCGGTACACGGCGGGGGGCTGGGTCATGGGTTCATGGTCTTGAGGCGGGATGGGTGGTGGGCACCGACCGCGCAGGCCGATGTACTTCTTCAATAGTCAGGGTTTGGAGGCCCTTTTTGCCTCTGCACAGCCATCCGGTCCAGCGTTGGCGCGGGTTGTGGCTGTGATTTGTTAGCAGCGCAAACCTCGTGGCTGGGCTGACGACGACATGTGGGGGCAAAGGTGTGGGTTAAGGCAAAGGTAGGCGTTTAGCCGTGCCAGCGCAGGACCCCCTCTGTGACCTCGTCGGCCGCAGAAGGGGTTTGTTGGGAAGGCAGGGGTGCGCGTTTAGCGCCGCCTACCTCTAGCCCGGTAGCTGGCTACACCGTGATAGCCGCGTCCCTGACCCGCATGATCGTCTGGCGGCTGGTGTCCAGGTCACGGGCGATGGCCGCTACGGCCTCCCCGGCTTCCAGCCGCTGCCGCACAGCCTGCACCTGTGCCTCGCTCAAGCTCTGGGGCCTGCCCAGCGCCTTGCCCTCGGCCTTGGCCCGTGCCAGCCCCGCCTGAGTCCGCTCTATGAGCAGGTCCCGCTCAAACTCAGCCATGGCATTGATGACCCCCATGGTCATCTTCCCTGCGGGGCTGGCGAGGTCCATGCCACCCAGAGCAAGACAGTGAACCCGGACCCCCATGCCTGCCAGCCCCTCCACCGAAGCCCGGACATCCATGGCGTTACGCCCCAGCCTGTCCAGCTTGGTGACCACCAGCACGTCCCCGGCTTCGAGCTTGTTCAGCAGCCGGCCCCAGCCCTCCCGCTCACTGGCTGCTACGGACCCCGACACGGTCTCCGCGATGATCCGTGCAGGGGTCAGGGCGTAGCCTGCTGCGGCTATCTCCTGCACTTGGTTGTCGGTGGTCTGGTCGCTGGTGGACACGCGGCAGTAGGCGAAGACTCGGGACATCGGGGACTCCATGAAGATGTACGGAAACGATGTCCAGATTGTGGGGTACGTACGAAACAATGTCAAGCTAGTTTTTGGACATGCCTGCCGAGGGGGTCCGTAACCGGACGGTTTTGAACACCAAAGCACTGCAATAATCGGATGAAGCTCACGCTAGGGGGGGCAAGGAGACAAATAGTGGCAGTGAAGCACATCCCAGGGGTGGAGCATGAGTGGTGGATGAAGGTTCTACGCCAGAAATGGCTCATTGAACTTGTCGGGGCGGTTCCACCCCTCATAGTCGCGGCAATTGGTGCCTATCAGTTACATCAGTCCCCAGCCACCGCCACTCTCGGGTATTGGGCAGGCGGCGCAGCCGGTTGGCTTTTGCTGGCGGCGCTACTGAAAACCATGCACGCCCGAGAGCTGGACAAGGATGCGCTTGCTAAGCGAGACCATGATGGACTCAAGGCAGCGATGTTTGTCGTGCACGCATGCGCTGGGAAGGCTTGCGGCCTAGACCCCAATAGGCCCGAGGACATCCGTGTAACATTTCATGGTGTGGTCCCGCCTTTGGACAATCCGCAACACATTGAGCAACTTGTACCCTATGCTGGTGGTGATGGTGGTGGCGAAGGGCGCAGGTTTTCGGTACGCTCTGGCATCACAGGGCGATGCATCCGGACAAAGCAGCTTTACACAATGCACCGTCCGGACGATGATGTAGATACATACCGACAGCAGTTGGAAGCCGACTGGGGATACACACATGCGGACGTGGTCAATCTCTCGACTGACAAAATGTCCTGTATGGCTGTGCCGGTGTTAGATGCGAGCGGGAAACATGCGTTAGGCGTCATCTACCTCGATAGCGTTCACCAGAACCTCTTCGAGTCCGAAGACGCACAGGATGCAATTTTCCGAGCATGTGGTGGTGTTGCCAAATACGTTAGTGAAAGGTATGGAAAATGAGCTCTATCCAACCCAAGAAAGACGTATCGCTAATCGTGCGCTCCCACGTGGAGTCCAGTATGGGGGGCAAGCTACGAGTTGTCCGGCTTGAACCTTCAAAGGAAGGCAAACGTCTGCTCACCTCAAGCAGCACCAGCATTCCTGATGGCAAGGGGGCTAGTGCTGCGGCGCCCCAACACTCACAGTCCCGGACGCGAGAGGCCGCGTAATCGCCCTTGGTGGGGGCAAGCACCTCGCCATCGCATGAGTAGGTAGACGAGGGGGCACGGGGGGGAAATTCACCCTCTAGGCTTGCTCCATACCCACTCACATGTTTGCTGCAAAAATTGGCTGGCTGTCCATGCCATTGGGGATGCGGCGGCGGGATTTGAACCCACGCCCTCCTTGCCGTATCATCAGATTGCCGTCGTCTGATACTCGTGAGCAAGGTGCTCTGTCCTCTGAGCTACGCCGCCAAACCTTTAGGCTTTTCCTCCGTCAATGACCGTTAGCGCCTTGGGCTTCTTCCGCGTGCTACGCGCAATGGCCTCGCGTTTCCGCTGCGCCACATCGGCAAGCCGCTCCTGCGAAAAGGGCTCACACGCTGTTGCAAGTCCCGTAAGGTCATAGGCGTTGGTCAAGTTGCGTCCCGCCTTGCTCGACCGCTTGTGCCGCTTGACGTATCCCCACAGCTCAAGCTCCTTGATCCTCCGCTGGATGGTCCGCTCCGTCACGTTCACGGCAGCAGCAATAGTCGCCACGCTCATGTAGGGATGCTTATCTGACTCCCACCACGCTCCCGCAAGGTACATGATGATGTTCAGATCCAGCGGGCTCAGGTTCAGCGCACGCTGTCGCTGAAACAAGACGCTTGGTACAGCGGTCCAGCCAGCTGCCGTATTGGTCTTGCCCCATCGAGCCTCGACTGTCCGTTTGCTTGGGGATTCCGTCTTTTCTGCTGTCTTCTCAGCTGCCTTGGTCATGAAGTGGCCTCCGGTGTGCGTATGGAGTCATTCTTACGCCCATGCACTCGGAAAGCAACTGAGCAAAAGCCGACCCCAGTGTCACCCCCTCCTACGTATTCGGTGTATCGGTTCTGCTGAGTATTCGTCGTGCTGCGTTTACTTCGGGTGACACTGCCGTCAGGCTCGATGGTGACACCAGTGTCGGTTTCATAGGTGACCATGGCGTCACCCATAAAAATCCGCTATTCCCCATAACCTAGCGTCAGTGACTCCCTGCAACTGGCGGAATCCTGACAGGCAGCACAAGCTTGTCCAGTTCCCGTGCCGTTGTCTCCAATTTAGCCGCCTCTGTGATGTAGCTCTTGCGCTGGGTCCTAGTGGTCCCATCCTCGGCGTGACCTGTCAGCTCACGTGAGACCACCCCCTGATGCCAGCACTGCGTAATAAAGGTCTTACGCAGAACATAGGCCCCGGTCACCAGCTCCCCCGCTGGGGCCTCGTTGGTGTAAAGGCCTACCGCCTTGAGCAAGTCCGAAAACAAGGAGCCGTTCGCCGTATACGGGTTGCCTTGCTTGATCCTGAACGAAGTGAACAGTCTGTCCGCTCCCCGCTCCTTGAGGCACTGCGCGTGCTCATGGAAGCCAAGGCGCACTAGCTCAGGATGAAGGGGCACTCGGCGGGCCTCCCCGGTCTTGATGGTCTTGGTAACCCCCTTGCCCTCTGCCGTGGTCTCGTCCAGGTCAATGTACCAGTGCTCACCCTCCCGCCCGAAGTCCACCTGAGGATTGGTCTGGCATAGCTCCCGAGGCCGTGCCCCGGTGAAGAGCAGGACCACAGCAAACCAGTACAGGTCCACTTGCTCCGGGTCCTTGGCGATGGCGGCGAAGTGCTCCCCCTCGTACAAGGTCCGTAGCTCTTCCGGAGACAAGGCCCGCTGCTTGTCCTCGTCTGGCAGCCGGTCACCGCTGTACTCGATTCCCTCCACCGTACGGGCGGGGAACCCGTCATCCCCGTAGTCACGCAGGGCTACGGCCAAGAAGGTCCCCAAGGGGGCCCGGTAGTTGTCCACGTAGGTGGTGGGGGACATGCCCTTGTCCGTGCCCTTAGCGAGCATGGAAGCGACTGGAACGCCCTTGTCGTACTGTTCAGCCCACTTCAGGGGCAGCTTGCAGATGTCCCGCAGGAAGTTGGTAACCATGACTTGCTTCAGGTCCCGCACCGGGCTGCCCCGCCCCACCATCGCTCCGAATAGCTGCAGGCATCGCTTCACCTTGCGGGTGAACTCTGTCTGCCGAAGGCTAGCAACGTAGGCATCTATGACCGTGCCCAGCGTCAGGGCCGTCTGTGCAGGTGCTTGCGTCTGCAACGAAGCGGGTAACAGCGGCACGCTGGGGGTGGCTACGTACTCGCCGTTAAGGCGCTCCCTGATGTCCTTAAGGGCGCTATGACGGCCCTCTGTGGCCTTGAATGCCGCCTCGGCCCAGGACGGGGACTCCGGGCCTACTGTGATGCCAACCGCTCGCAAGGCACCTTGCACCCGCAGTTGCTCCTGCTTGCCCAAGGCAACCCTCCCGGTAAGGAGTGCTTGGCCATCGTCCTCAAACTGGCTAGCACGCAGTGAGGCGTACTCGTCCAAGCTGTCCAAGTCGGGGCGTGCCAGACGCACCGCTTCATCTTCTTTCAGGACGTGCGCGTGGACGGCAGCCCGGATGTACTGCAGGCCCTCTGGCGTGAACGTGATGGGGGCCACAGAGGCCTCGTTGGGGGCTGGTGGTCTTCTGAGGCTGGCCCGAGCAACCTCCAGCTCCACTGCCACCTCGGCATTCCGGACTGCGGCCCGGGTGCGGGCAACCTCGATGTCCGATGTACGCAAGGACTCACGATACTCAGCAAAACCGAGGACGGAAACCAGTTCTGTAGGCGCTCGGCGCCGGTACCACCACTGGTTCCCCCGGCGCTCGGTATAGGGGGGCTTTTTCACTTCTTGCACTCTCCGATGCTAACCCGCTGTGGAACGGGTTTGTGGAACAGTGCAATCCTTGGAGAGGCCCTACTGGCGCGGAACCCGCATGGTTACGGGATTCCTGGTGTAGGTGGTGCGGCTGGCGGGGATCGAACCCACGACCCTTGGCTTCGGAGGCCAATACTCTATCCACTGAGCTACAGCCGCGTTCGGTGGAGCCCCGGATTGTAGGCGGTTTCAGCCCGGGCGACAGTTATAATCAACGGCTGATTTAGATCAAACCATCAGAATTACCGAGGACACCATGAGCGAGCAGCAGCACGAAGACCATACCGGCCCGATCAAGACGCCCAAGCAGATGATGTGGGTTTCCATTTTCTCCTTCGTCTTGCCTGTTTTCATCATCATCGGCCTGGTGTTTTTCGTGACCTCCGACAAGAAGCCCGCCGCCGGTGCCACCAATATGGAAAAGTCGGTATCCGAGCGCGTGCAGAAGGTCGGCACGGTCGAGATCCGTGACGCCAACCGCGCGCTCAAGAGTGGCGAAGCCGTCTATCAGGCTCAGTGTGTGGCCTGCCACGGCGCAGGTGTGGCCGGCGCCCCCAAGCTGGCCGACAAGGCTGCCTGGTCGGCCCGCATCAAGACCGGCCTGGATGCCATGGTGAACTCCGCACTCAAGGGCAAGGGTGCCATGGCCCCGCAAGGCGGTGGCGACCACTCCGATATCGAGATCGCGCGTGCCGTGGTTTACCTGGCCAATGCCGGCGGCGCCAAGTTCACCGAGCCCAAGGCACCGGAAGCCGCCAAGTAAGCGACGCCGCACTCCCAGGAAAAAGCCGGTCGACAACCGGCTTTTTCATTTCCGCATCTGCCCCGCGTACTGCTCGCGCAACTCGCGCTTGAGTACCTTGCCGATAGCACTGCGCGGCAGCTCGGTGATGTAGCGCAGGTCCGCCAGGCGCTGGGTCTTGCCCACGCGTTCATTCGCCCACTGTCTCAGCGCCTCGGGCTGCGGGCCGGCTCCCTCAGCACGCAGCACCACATAGGCCACCGGCGTCTCGCCCCACAACTCGGACGGCACCCCCACCACGGCAACGTCGTGGACAGCCGGATGCTCACGCAGCACGGCCTCCAGATCACTGGGGTAGATGTTGAAACCGCCCGAGATGATCATGTCCTTGCGGCGATCGAACAGGGTGAGGAAACCGTCGGCATCGAAGCGGCCGATGTCACCGGTGCGGATGAAACGCTTGCCCTGCGGGTCGAACCACTCGGCCTCGCGCGTCAGCTCGGGGCGCTGGTGGTAACCCTTCATCATGCCGGGCGAGTGGCCCACGACTTCACCCGCCGCACCCGGCGGCACCTCGCACCCGGCTTCGTCGATCAGGCGGATATCGTGGCCTTGTGCAGGCCGCCCCACGGTGTGCAGCTTGTCCGGGTACAGATGCGCTTCCAGGATGCAGGTGCCGCCGCCCTCGGTCATGCCGTAGAACTCGACCAGGCCGCCGGGCCAGCGCTGGAGCACAGCGGCCTTGAGGGCCGCTGAAAACGGTGCGCTGGTCGAGAATTTCATCTGGAAGCTGGACAGGTCGTAGTCTTCGAAGTCCGGTCGCGCCATGAGGCGCTGGTATTGCACCGGCACCAGCATGGTGTGCGTGACGTGCTCTTGTGCGGCCAGCGCCAGATAAGCGGCCGCATCGAATTTGCCCATCAGCAGCACGCTGCCGCCATAAGCCAGCGTGGGGAAGAACACCACCAGCGTGGTGTTGGAGTACAGCGGGGTGGACAGCAGCGTGACGGTGTCGGCCCCGTAGCCGTAGGTCGCGCCGCGCTGCACGTGCGCCCAGCGCATGCCGTGCGGCTGCACGATGCCCTTGGGCTGGCCCGTGGTGCCGGAGGAATAGATGATGTTGAACGGCCACGGGGCATCGACCTGCACCACCTGTGGATGGGCCGCGTCTGCGCCCAGCCATGAAGTCCAGGATCGGCCCGCCACAGATTCATCGAGTGCGATGCGCGGCACGCTGGCGGCATGGCTAGCCAGCGTTTCGGCCACGCTGCGGTCCGTGAAGAGCAGGCGCGCACCCGCGTCGTGCAGCATGCCGGCCAGGCTCTCGGCGGTGGCGCCCGGCGCCAGCGGTGCCACCACCACGCCCGCGCGCAAGGCACCGAGGTAGGTCACCGCATAGGCGATGGAGGTGCCGGCGCAGATGGCGATCACCTCGCCGGCCAGCACGCCATCGCGCTGCAGCGCTGCGGCCACGCGGTCCATCCGGGCATCGAGTTCGCCATACGTGAGGGCCCGGTTTTCCTGCACCAGGGCGCGCCGTGCGGGCGCCTGCAGCGCATGCTGGTGGATCAGGCCGGCGATGGTGCCGAAGGGGGCGGCCAGGGCCTGTTCCAGGGTCGCCTTCATGGGCGCGCCAACTCCCGTTCCTGCAGCTCGCGCCACAGGATCTTGCCGGTGCCCGATTTGGGCAGGGCGGCCACGAACTCCACGATGCGCGGGCTCTTGTAGGCCGCCATGTGCTCGTGCGACCAGTGGATGATGTCGTGCTCGCTGACCTGGCCGCGCGCCTCTTCCTTGAGCACCACCAGCGCCTTCACGGTCTCGCCGCGCTTGGCGTCGTGGGCACCGATCACGCAGGCCTCGAGGATGGCGGGATGCCTGTACATCAGCGCCTCCACCTCGGCCGGCCAGACCTTGTAGCCCGAGGCATTGATCATGCGCTTGAGCCGGTCCACCATGAAAAAATAGCCGTCCTGGTCCACATAGGCCAGGTCACCGGTGCGCAGAAAGCGCCGGCCGTCGATCTCGATGAAGGCCTGGGCGGTGGCCTGGGGCTGACGCCAGTAGCCCTGCATGACCTGGGGCGCGTGCAACACGATCTCGCCGGTCTCTCCGGCCGCCACCTCCTGCTGCGACACCGGGTCCAGCACGCGGGCATCGACGTCGTAGACCGGGATGCCCAGGCATTGGGGTTTGGGCCGGTGCGGCGGGTTGATGTGCGTGGCGGCCAGCGTCTCCGACATGCCATAACCTTCCACGTAATCCAGGCCCGTCAGGTCCTTGAGCTTCTTGGCAATGGCCTCGGGCATGGCCGCGCCGCCGCCGCGCACGCCCTGGAGGCTGGAGAGGTCGTAGTCACCCAGGCGCGGGTTGGACAGGAAGTCCACCACCATGGTCGAGATGGCCTGCCAGATGCCGATGCGGTGGCGCTGGATGCACTGCGCCGCCACGTCGCGGTCCCAGCGCGAGAGCAGCACGATGGTGGCGCCGGCGAAAAGCGGCCCGTTCATGCTGCCCGACATGCCCGTCACATGGAAGAAGGGCAGCACGGCCAGGTAGACCGCGTCCTGCGTGCGGCTGAACCACTGCACACCGCCCACCAGCGTGCTCATGGTGCTGCGGTGCGTATGCATGCAGCCCTTGGGCTGGCCCGTGGTACCCGAGGTGTAGGGCATCACGCACAACTCCTCCGGGCCTGCGGTGTGCGGCCCGGGGGACAGCTTCTGCTGCAGCATGTCGGCCCACAGCGTCACGCCCGGCGCGCTGATGGGCTCGCGCGCTGCGGCGACAAAGGGCGGGATGGCCAGGTCGGTGGGTTTGTGCAGGTAGTCGCTGTAGGCCGCCACCAGCACCTGCTGCAGCCCGAGACCGGCGGCCTCGCCCTGCAGGGGTGCCATCTGCGGGTACAGGTCCTGCGCCACCAGCGCCACACTGGCGCCGCTGTCGCTGACGTAATGCCGCAGCTCTTCCGTGCGGTTCATGGGGTTGATGGGCACCACCACCGCGTTGGCACGCAGGATGGCGTAATAGGCCAGTACCCACTGCGGGCTGTTCTGCATGTAGAGCAGCACCCGGTCGCCGGCCTTGACACCGCCCACCTGCTGCAGCCAGCCGGCGATGCGCTCGCATTCGTCGCGGAACTGCGCGTAAGTCAGCGTGCTGTCGTAGTAGATGAGGTAAGGCTTGTCCGGATAGCGCGTGGCCGAGACCTCGACGTTGTACCAGAGGCTGGTCTGCGGCAAGGTCAGCTGCCGGGGCAGGCCCGGGGGCCAGTGCGCGAAATGCCGTGTGTTGTGGGCCGCTTGCATGCTGTCTCCTCGTCAGCCCCGCGCACGCTCAGGTGACGGGGGACGAGGGAATTATGGGCTCACGCCCGGCGCCGGCCTGTCGCGCTGTGGACTGCGCACATAGGCGTAACGCTGCGGCAGGCTGGCCTGCGGCTCTTCCTCGGGCAACCAGCGGCCGGATTCGACCCCCTCCGCGACGCGCGCAACGTCCTGTGTGTGCACCAGCCCCAGGCCACGCTCGGTCTGCAGATACACATGCCCTGCTTCATCCACCACGCAGCGCTGCACGCTCACCGGCTCACCACTGTGCGCGCGTACCGTACCGTCTTCTTCGATGCGCCAGATCCAGGGCGTGGCTTCCAGCTCCACATAGACGCGCTGCGGTCCGTTCTGGAAAAACCAGCGCCCCTGGGCGTCGACCGCGTAGTTGCGCTGGATGAAGTCGATCAGCTTCTCGTGCTTGAGCAGCGAGCCCTTGGCCCCGGGCCGGCCGCTGTCGAAGGCGCCCGCCGCCTGCGCACGGTCGTCGCGCATATACCAGTTGCCGCGCGCATCGAGCCCGAGCCAGCCATAGCAGTCGGGCACGTTGGGCCACTTGGCCATGGCCTGGCGGACGATGTCATCCATGCGCCTGCTCCTTGAGGCCGGCCGCCTGCAGCAGCCAGGAGCCCACCGCCTCGGGCATGGTGCACACATGGCCCGGCCAGCGCCCGTCGGGGAAACCCACATGCCCACCCTGCGCGGGCTGCCACAGGGTCACCCACTGGCCCACCTCGCCTGGACGCGGCAGGCTGGCCGCCGGTACAAAGGGGTCGTTGCGCGCATTGAGCGCCAGCGCCGGAATGCGGATGCGATGCAGGTGCGGTTTGGCCGAAGCGCGCGCCCAGTAGTCCTCGGTGTTCTTGAAGCCGTGGAGCGGCGCGGTGAACAGATTGTCAAACGCATAGAGGTCACGCGCGCGCAGCAGCGCGTCCCGGTCGAACAGGCCCGGATGCTGCCGCCACTTGGCCAGAGCCTTGGGTTTCATGCTGCGCAGGAACATGCGGGTGTAGACCTGCCGGTTGAAGCCCCGCCCGATGGCGTGTCCGCCCGCGGCCAGGTCCAGCGGCGAGCACACACTGGCCACGGCGCTGACGACCGAGGCAGCGGCCTCGCCCAGCTCCCCCGCCCAGCGCAGCAGGGCATTGCCGCCCAGCGAGATGCCCAGGGCCACGATGGGGCCAGGGTGCCGGCTGCGCAGCTGGCGCAGGATCCAGTCGATCTCCTGCCAGTCGCCCGAATGGTAGGCACGCGGCGCGCGGTTGAGTTCGCCGCTGCAGCCACGGAAATGCGGCACGGCATAGGCCAGGCCCTGCTGCCGGGCGAAGCCGGCAAAGGCCTGTGCGTACTGGCTCTCCGAGGAGCCCTCCAGCCCGTGGAAAAGCACGAGCAGGGTCTGGCCCGGCGCGTCCTGCAACCAGTCGACGTCGATGAAGTCGCCGTCCGGTGTGTCCAGGCGCTCGCGCCTGAACTGCGGCCGCGGCCCATGCACGCGACGGGCATACAGCGCGGCCCAGATGGTCTGCAGGTGGCCGCCGGGTAGCCAGAGAGGAGAGGTGTAGTTCATGCCTGCGAAGTCCGATGGCCTGATTTTCCTCCAGCGCACACGCCATGGCTGTCAGCGGTGTATTCTTGCCACGCCCTCGTCCCGGAGTTCACCATGCGGTCCCGCTCACTTGTTTTACTGCTGCTTGTTTTACTGTCCGGCTGCGGCTACCGGGACTTCCAGCAACTCGATGCCGAGCGCCAGGCTGCCTGGGCGGCCCTGGCAGCGCTACACCAGCAGCGCACCGCCCTGCTCACCAACCTGCTCACCGCGTCCCGGGCCCTGCCCGGGATCGACCCCGCCCAGCTGGTCCGGCTGGCCGATGCCCGCGTCCAGGCGACTGCCTTGCCAGCGACGCCCACCCTGCCGGATGACGCTGCACTGCTGCAGCGTCATGTCGCTGCACAAGCGGCACTGGGCGCTGCCCTGGTGCCGGTCCTGCAGGTGACACGCCGCGCACCGGGCCTGTTGCCACTGAGCGGCCAGTTCGATGGCCTGGAAAACCGCATCACCGTGGCCCGCAAGCGCTACGAGCTGGCCACCCAGCGCTACAACAGCCTGGTCGACAGTTTCCCCTCCAGCCTGACGGCCCGGGTCCTGGGCCGGGGACCGCGGCCCATCCTGGGCGACCCCCAGCCCTGAAAGAACAAAGGCCCTGCGTTCACAGGGCCTTGTTGACAATGCGGTCGCAGGGGCCGCGGCTGAAGCGCGCTTATTTCTTCTGGCGGTACTTGCGCAGCGCAGCGATCTGGGCGGCCATGACAGCCAGCTCGGACTGGGCCTTGGCCAGGTCGATATCGCTCTTGGCGTTCTTGAGCGCTTCTTCGGCAGCCAGCTTGGCTTCGTTGGCCTTCTCTTCGTCCAGGTCCTTACCGCGCACGGCGGTGTCGGACAGGACGGTCACGCAGTCAGGCTGCACCTCGAGGATGCCGCCGGCGACGAAGACGAACTCTTCCTTGCCGTCAGCCATTTCGATGCGCACCGAGCCGGGCTTGATGCGCGTGATCAGCGGAGTGTGGCGCGGATAGATGCCGAGTTCGCCTGCTTCGCCGGGCAGCGCGACAAAACGCGCCTCGCCCGAGAAGATGGACTCTTCGGCACTGACCACATCGACGTGGATGGTGTTCATGGTGACTCCGGTTGGCCCGCTGGCTTAGACCTTCTTGGCTTTTTCGAAGGCTTCGTCAATGGTGCCGACCATGTAGAAAGCCTGCTCAGGCAGGTGGTCGCATTCGCCAGCCACGATCATCTTGAAGCCACGGATGGTCTCGGCCAGGGGCACGTACTTGCCCGGAGCGCCGGTGAACACCTCGGCCACGTGGAAGGGCTGCGACAGGAAACGCTGGATCTTGCGGGCGCGGGCGACAGTCAGCTTGTCTTCCGGTGCCAGTTCGTCCATGCCCAGGATCGCGATGATGTCGCGCAGTTCCTTGTAGCGCTGCAGCGTGCCCTGCACGGCGCGCGCCGTGTTGTAGTGCTCTTCGCCCACGACCTGCGGGTCCAGCTGGCGGCTGGTGGAGTCCAGCGGGTCCACGGCGGGGTAGATACCCAGCGAGGCGATGTCACGGCTCAACACCACGGTGGAGTCCAGGTGGGCGAAGGTGGTGGCGGGAGACGGGTCGGTCAGGTCGTCGGCCGGCACATACACGGCCTGGATCGAGGTGATCGAGCCGACCTTGGTGGAGGTAATACGCTCCTGCAGACGGCCCATTTCCTCGGCCAGCGTCGGCTGGTAGCCCACGGCGGAAGGCATACGGCCCAGCAGGGCGGACACTTCGGTACCGGCCAGCGTGTAGCGATAGATGTTGTCCACGAAGAACAGCACGTCCTTGCCTTCGTCACGGAAGGCTTCGGCCATCGTCAGACCGGTCAGGGCCACGCGCAGACGGTTGCCCGGGGGCTCGTTCATCTGGCCGTAGACCATGGCCACCTTGGAGTCGCCCAGGCTCTCCTGGTTCACGACGCCGGCGTCCGACATCTCATGATAGAAGTCATTGCCCTCACGGGTACGCTCACCCACGCCGGCAAACACGGACAGACCCGAGTGCGCCTTGGCAATGTTGTTGATGAGCTCCATCATGTTCACGGTCTTGCCCACACCGGCGCCGCCGAACAGGCCGACCTTGCCGCCCTTGGCAAACGGGCAGACCAGGTCAATCACCTTGATGCCGGTTTCCAGCAGCTCGGTGGAAGGCGACAGTTCGTCGTAGGCCGGGGCCTTGCGGTGGATGGAAGCCGTCTGCGTCTGGTCCACCGGACCACGCTCGTCGATCGGGTTGCCCAGCACGTCCATGATGCGGCCCAGCGTGGCCTTGCCCACCGGCACGGTGATGCCCTTGCCGGTGTTGGACACCATCAGGCCGCGGCGCAGGCCGTCGGAAGAACCCAGGGCGATGGTACGGACCACGCCGTCGCCGAGCTGCTGCTGCACCTCGAGCGTGAGGGCCGAGCCGTCCATTTTCAGGGCGTCATAAATGTGAGGCATATGGTCACGCGGGAACTCCACGTCCACCACGGCACCGATACACTGAACAATCTTGCCTTGCACTTGAGCCATTTTTTGCTCCAATAATTTAAATCTGTACGCTGTCGATCGGTGAGCGGCTTAAACCGCTGCGGCGCCTGCCACGATTTCCGACAGTTCCTTCGTGATGCTGGCCTGGCGGGTCTTGTTGTAGACCAGCTTGAGTTCGGCAATCACGCTTCCCGCGTTGTCGGTCGCGGCCTTCATGGCCACCATGCGGGCGGACTGTTCCGATGCCATGTTCTCGGCCACGGCCTGGTAGACCAGCGCCTCCACGTAGCGGACCAGCAGCTCATCGATGACGGACTGCGCGTCGGGTTCGTAGATGTAATCCCAGTCGTGCTGCGGGCCGCTGGCCTGGGCCTCATCCCGCATCTTCTGCGCCGACAGGGGCAACAACTGCTCGACCACCGGTTCCTGCTTCATCGTGTTGATGAAACGGGTATAGCTCAGGTAGACGGCATTCAGCTCGCCGCGCGCGTACGCGTCCAGCAGCACCTTGACCGGGCCGATCATCTTCTCGAGATGCGGCGTGTCACCCATCTGCGTCACGTGGGATACCACCTTGGCGCCAATGCGGTTCAGGAAGCCGAGGCCCTTGTTGCCGATGGCTACGGCCTGGGTGCTAACACCCTCGGCCTGCAGCTCGCGCAGCTTGTTGGTCACGCCGCGCAGCACGTTGGTGTTGAGGCCGCCGCACAGGCCCTTGTCGGTGGTCACCACGATCACCCCGGCGGTCTTGGCATCGTTCACCTGCATGAACGGGTGCACGTACTCCGGGTTGGCCTTGCCGAGGTTGGCGGCAATGTTGCGCACCTTCTCGCTGTAGGGACGGGCGGCGTGCATCCGCTGCTGCGCCTTGCGCATCTTGGAGGCCGCCACCATCTCCATGGCTTTGGTGATCTTCTTGGTGTTCTCCACCGATTTGATCTTGCCGCGTATTTCCTTACCTGCTGCCATGAGTGGCTCCTTGGATCGTCAGGTCGGAAATCAGGCGAAGGTCTTCTTGAACGCGCCGATGGCGGCGGTCAGTTCGGCTTCGGCATCCTTGTCCATGGCCTTGGCCGCTTCCAGCTTGGCCAGCAGCGCGGCGTGCTTGTCCTTGAGGTAGGCATGCAAGCCGTGCTCGAAAGGCAACACCTTCTTGACTTCGATGTCGTCCATGAAACCCTTGTTCACGGAGAACAGCGAAGCGGCCATCAGGCTGATGGACTGCGGGCTGTACTGGGCCTGCTTGAGCAGTTCGGTCACGCGGGCACCGCGGTCGAGCTGCTTCTTGGTCGAGGCGTCCAGGTCGGAGGCGAACTGCGCGAAGGCAGCCAGCTCACGGTACTGGGCGAGGTCGGTACGGATACCGCCGGACAGGCCCTTGATCAGCTTGGTCTGGGCAGCACCACCGACGCGCGACACCGAGATACCGGCGTTGATGGCGGGGCGGATACCGGCGTTGAACAGGCTGGTTTCCAGGAAGATCTGGCCGTCGGTGATCGAGATCACGTTGGTCGGGACGAAGGCGGACACGTCACCGGCTTGCGTCTCGATGATCGGCAGCGCGGTCAGCGAACCGGTCTTGCCCTTGACGGCGCCCTTGGTGAAGGCTTCGACGTAGTCGGCGTTCACACGAGCGGCACGCTCCAGCAGACGGCTGTGCAGATAGAACACGTCGCCGGGGTAGGCTTCGCGACCCGGCGGGCGGCGCAGCAGCAGCGAAACCTGGCGGTAGGCCACGGCCTGCTTGGACAGGTCGTCGTACACGATCAGGGCGTCTTGGCCGCGGTCGCGGAAGTACTCACCCATCGTGCAGCCGGAGTAGGCCGACACATACTGCATGGCAGCGGATTCAGAGGCGGTGGCGGCCACGACGATGGTGTATTCCATCGCGCCGGCCTGTTCCAGGGCACGCACCACGTTCTTGACGCTGGAGGCCTTCTGGCCGATGGCGACATAAACGCAGGTCATGTTCTGACCCTTCTGGTTGATGATGGCGTCGATGGCCACCGCGGTCTTGCCGGTCTGGCGGTCGCCGATGATCAGCTCGCGCTGGCCGCGGCCGACCGGCACCATGGCGTCGATCGACTTCAGGCCGGACTGCATGGGCTGGTCCACCGACTGGCGGGCGATCACGCCCGGGGCGACCTTCTCGATCACGTCGGTCATCTTGGCGTTGATCGGGCCCTTGCCGTCAATCGGCTGACCCAGGGCGTTGACCACGCGGCCGATCAGCTCGGGGCCGACGGGCACTTCCAGAATACGGCCCGTGCACTTCACGGTGTCGCCTTCGGAGATGTGCTCGTACTCGCCCAGAATCACGGAGCCGACGGAGTCGCGCTCGAGGTTCAGGGCCAGGCCGTAAGTGGGCTGGCCATCCTTGCCGGCCGGGAACTCGAGCATTTCGCCCTGCATCACATCGGACAGGCCGTGGATGCGGACGATACCGTCGGTCACGGACACCACGGTGCCCTGGTTGCGGATGTCGGCGCTGGCGGACAGGCCTTGGATCCGGCTCTTGATGAGTTCAGAAATCTCTGCGGGATTGAGTTGCATGACTCTTTCCTTCTTTCCTTGGGTTGGGCTGACAGCGAAGCAAAAAGCCTCAGGCCGTGAGAGCCACTTTCATTTGTTCCAGACGGGCCTTGACAGAAGTGTCGAGCACCTCGTCACCCACCACCACACGGATGCCACCGATCAGGTCGGCATCGAGCTCGACCTTCACGTTGAGTTTGCGGTCAAAACGCTTTTCGAGCGTTGCCGCCACATTGGCCAGGGCTGCGCCATCGATCGGGAACGCGCTGTAGACCACCGCGTCTGACGAACCACCTTGTGCGTTCTTGAGGGCACGGAACTGCTCGGCCATCTCGGGCAAGGCGTTCAGGCGACCGTTTTCAATGACGGTGCGCAGGAAGTTCTTGGCCTGATCGGGCAACGCGGTCTTGGCAAGGCCGGCGATCAGGTCGAACACCTGGTTCGTCGTCACACGCGGATTGCCGGCAAACTGCTGCAGGCCGGCATCACCGGCGATCACAGCAAGCTCTTCCACCCAGGCCTGGGTACCGTTCAGGTCCGCTTTCGCGGACTGGAACAGTGCTTCGGCATAAGGGCGGGCAATGGTGGCAAGTTCAGCCATGGTTCACCTTACAGCTCGGTCTTCAGGCGATTGAGCAGATCAGCATGGACAGCGGCATTGACTTCCTTGCGGAGAATCTGCTCGGCGCCCTTGACGGCCAGCGCAGCGACCTGCTCGCGCAGGGCCTCCCGCGCCTTGACAGTCTGCTGCTCGGCTTCGGCCTTGGCCGCAGCGATGATCTTGTTGCCTTCTTCGACGGCACGGCCCTTGGCCTCTTCGATCAAGGCCTGGGCACGACGCTCCGCGTCTGCCAGACGGCTGGCCGTCTCGTTGCGCGACGTGGCCAGTTCGGCCTCGACGCGCTTGTTGGCGGCGGCGAGTTCGGTCTTGGCCTTGTCGGCGGCGGCCAGGCCGTCGGCGATCTTCTGGGCCCGCTCGTCGAGTGCCTTGGCAATCGGCGGCCACACGAACTTCATCGTGAACCAGACCAGGATCGCGAAGACAACCGCCTGCAGGAACAGGGTTGCATTAATGTTCACGGCTTAATCCTTTCGGTCGTGAAAGGGCCCGGAAATCAGCGCAGAACGAAGGGGTTGGCAAAGGCGAACAGCAGGGCGATGGCCACACCGATCAGGAAGGCGGCGTCGATCAGACCAGCCAGAATGAACATCTTGGTCTGCAGTTCGTTCATCAGCTCGGGCTGGCGAGCCGAAGACTCCAGGAACTTGCCACCCATCAGGGCGATACCGATCGAAGCGCCGATAGCGCCGAGACCAACGATCAGACCGCAAGCCAGTGCGACGAGGCCGAGAATGTTTTCCATGAGAAGCTCCTAAAAGTTGAGTGGAAAGAAAAAACAGAGAAACAGATGAAAGGGTCAGTGCGCGTCGTGCGCCTGGCCGGTGTAGATCAGCGTCAGCATCATGAAGATGAAGGCCTGCAGCGTGATCACCAGGATGTGGAACAACGTCCACACGGTACCGGCGATGACGTGGCCGATGGCCAGGCCCACACCCGTAGCCGACAGCGCCCAGCCGCCACCCATCAGGGCGATCAGCATGAACACCAGTTCGCCGGCAAACATGTTGCCGAACAACCGCATGCCATGGGACACGGTCTTGGCCAGGTACTCGATCATCTGCATCAGGAAGTTGATCGGGTACAGGGCCCAATGGTCGCCGAAGGGGGCGGCAATCAGTTCGTGCGCCCAGCCGCCCAGGCCCTTGATCTTGATGTTGTAGAACAGGCAGATCAGCAGCACCGAGCACGACAGACCCAGCGTGGTGGAAAGGTCGGCAGTCGGCACCACCCGCATGTAGTCCTTGAAGCCCATGGCCGGACCGACGTTGTGCCACAGGCTGGGGATCGCATCGACCGGCAGCATGTCCATGAAGTTCATCAGGAAGATCCAGAGGAACACGGTCAGGGCCAGCGGGGAGATCAGCTTGCGGCTCTTGGCATTGTGGATCACGCCCTTGGCCTGGTTCTCGACCATCTCGACCAGGATTTCGACAGCGGCCTGGAAACGCCCCGGCACACCGGCCGTGGCCTTGCGCGCAGCGAGCCAGAGCACGAAGCAGCCGATCACGCCCAGCACGACCGAGAAGAAGACCGAGTCCAGGTTGAAGACACCGAAATCCACAATGCTGGTCTGCTTCACGCTGTTGAAGGAAAAATCCTTCTGCAGGTGCTGCAGGTGGTGGACGATGTATTCGCCGGCCGTTGGGCCCTGTGCTCCAGTGTTTTCAGCAGACATAAATCACCAGTTCGTCAATTCAAAAATCTATTCCGCCGGCGACTTGGGGTGCACCGGGCGCAACCACACGGCCACCCAGTACACCTTCATCGTCACCACGAAGCCGGCCAGCAAGGCCAACCAGCTCAAGTGCGGAACCAGCTTCGGCGCTGCCAGCAGGATCACCACCGTCAGGGCGATCTTGACCAGTTCCCACACAAAAAAACCTGCGAGTGCAGCCCCTGCCGCACCCGTCTGTCGCGACAGCGCCCGCGCCAGCACGGCCGCCGGCAACACCACCGCCAGCGCCCCGTAGGCCACCGACAGCGCCAGTTCCCGACCGAACAGCCAGGCCACCAGGGTCGCTCCCATCCCCGCCATCGCCTGCCAGGCCACAATCCGCCAAGGCGAAAGGGGCTGCTGCGTTTCGCGCCAGCGCCGCGCCTCATCGGCGCTCAGCGGCTTGAAATCGTCTTCGGGCGACGCATCTGCATCATCTGCAAAAGCCGGCCTTCCCTGTGGGGGCGTGTTGTTGGACATTTTCAGCACCCCGCCTGCTGCCGTAAACTTCTGCAAAGCCGCTGATTATAGTTAGAAAGTTTGGGCCTCCCGCCCATATCCGACCAGCACCGCAGGACAAACGCCTTCCGACCCCCCAAAACCGCGCCAGCCCTGCTGCCCGCACCAAGAAAGCTGCCATGTACACCCTGCTCAAGTTCTTCCATCTGGCTGCCGCCATCGTCTGGCTGGGCGGCATGGCCTTCATGCTGCTGGCGCTGCGCCCCAGCCTGGGAACGCTGCAGACGCCGGCCCAGCGCCTGCCCTTGCTGGCGGCGGTGCTGCGCCGCTTTTTCGCCGCGGTCTGGGCCTCCATTCTGGTGCTACTGCTCAGCGGCGCCTATATGTTGGGCCACGCCGGGGCACAGGCGGCGCCGATCGGCTGGCACCTGATGACGGGCATCGGCGTCCTGATGTTTCTTATTTTTGGTCATATCTATTTCGCCTTTTACCGCCCTATTCAGCGCGCCATCGCCGTGAGCGACTGGCCGCTTGCCGGCCGCAAAGCCGAACTGCTGGCCAAACTGGTCGCCGTCAACTTCGTGCTCGGCTGGCTGGCGATCGCCGCCGTCAGCTTCCTGGCCTGAGCCCCCTTCCCAACTTCGCGAGGACTGCCCTGATGCTGCCCCCCCTGCCCTGCTACCTGAATGGTGAGTACACGCTGTTGCCCGATGCCAAGATCAGCGTGATGGACCGCGGCTTCATCTTCGGCGATGGCATCTATGAAGTGGTCCCCGTTTATGGCCGCTGCCTGTTCCGCTTCGAGCAGCACATGGCCCGGCTGGAGCGCAGCCTGGCCGAACTGCGCATCCCCAACCCCCACACACGCAGCCAATGGCGCGCGATTTCCGAACGACTGGTCGCCGACTTCACCCGCAGCACGGGCGAGGACCCGGAAAAGATCGAACAGATGGTCTACATCCAGGTCACACGCGGGGTGGCCATGCGCGACCATGCCATGCTGCCCGGCCTCACCCCCACGGTCTTCGTCATGACCAACGCGATGAAGCAGCCCACGGACGCCCAGCGCGCGCAAGGGGTGAGTTGCGTGACGGCCGACGACTTCCGCTGGCAGAAGGCCCATATCAAGAGCACCAGCCTGCTGGGCGCGGTGTTCGCGCGCCAGATCAGCGTGGACGCCGGCGCCGCCGAGACCATCATGTTCCGTGACGGCCGGCTTAGCGAAGGCGCGTCCAGCAACGTCTGGATCGTGAAGAAAGGGGGACTGCTGGGGCCACCTAGCAACAACCTGGTGCTCGAAGGCATACGCTACGGTCTGCTGGAGGAAATCTGCAAAACGCACGGCATTCCCTTCGAGTTGCGCGACATCTCCCGCCAGGAAGTGCTGGCGGCAGAGGAAGTGCTGCTGAGCGCCTCCACCAAGGAAGTGCTGCCCGTGACGAGCATCGATGGCCAACCCGTAGGCGACGGCCACCCCGGCCCCGTCTACGCCCAACTTTACGCCGGCTACCAGGCCGCCAAACTGCAGGCCCGCCTGCGCCGCCCCGCATGAGTACCCAGCCCCCCAGCCCCTCGCGCCCCGACAGCCTGATCGAATACCCCTGCCGCTTCCCCATCAAGGTGATGGGCGCCAAGGCAGAGGGCTTCGTGCATGCCGTGACCACGGTGGCGCGCCAGTTCGACCCCGGCTTTGATGCTGCCACCGTCGAACTGCGCGAAAGCAAGGGCGGCAACTACCTGGGCGTGACCATCACCATCACGGCCACCAGCCGCGAGCAGCTCGACGAGCTCTACCGCACGCTGTCCACACATCCCATGGTGAAGGTCGTGCTCTGATGGACCCGCGTCTGCTCGGCCGGGTGGACTATGGACCGACCTATGCGGCCATGCAGGATTACACGGCCACGCGCACGGCCGACACACCCGACGCGCTCTGGATCTGCGAACACCCGCCGGTGTTCACGCAAGGCCTGGCCGGCCTGGCCGGCCATGTGCTGGTGCCGGGCGACATCCCCGTGATCGAAACCAACCGCGGTGGCCAGGTGACCTACCACGGGCCGGGCCAGGTCGTAGCCTACCCGCTCATCGATCTCAAGCGGGCCGGTTATTTCGTCAAGGAATATGTCTACCGGCTCGAAGAGGCCGTGATCCGCACCCTGGCGCATTACGGCGTGACGGGCCACCGGGTGGCGGGCGCCCCCGGCATCTATGTCCGCCTGGACGATCCGCACAGCCATGCCCCGCTGCCGCAACGCCCGCAAAAAGGTGCAGCGGGCGGCACGCCGGACTTCAGTGGCCTGGGCAAGATCGCCGCCCTGGGCATCAAGGTCAGTCGCAACTGCACCTACCACGGCCTGGCGCTGAACGTGGCCATGGACCTGGAACCCTACCTGCGGATCAACCCCTGCGGCTACGTCGGGCTGCCCTCCGTGGACCTTTCTACAATCGGGGTGTCCGTCGACTGGACGGACGCCGCCCACGTGTTGAGCCACAAGCTCCAGAACCATCTCCAGCCCTGAAGGCCCCCGCCATGAGCAACCCCACCACCGTGCGCGAAGCGCAAAGCGTCGAGACCTACGACCCGTCCGCCAGGCAGAAGGCCGCCGCCAAGCTCTCGCGCATCCCGGTCAAGGTGGAAGCCGGCGAAGTGCTCAAGAAGCCCGACTGGATCCGCGTCAAGGCCGGCTCGCCCAGCACCCGCTTCTACGAGATCAAGGACATCCTGCGCGCCAACAAGCTGGTGACGGTCTGCGAAGAAGCCAGCTGTCCCAATATCGGCGAATGCTTCGGCAAGGGCACGGCCACCTTCATGATCATGGGCGACAAGTGCACGCGCCGCTGCCCTTTCTGCGACGTGGGCCATGGCCGCCCCGATCCGCTGGACGTGAACGAGCCGGAGAACCTGGCCAAGACCATCGCCGCGCTCAAGCTCAAGTACGTGGTCATCACCAGCGTGGACCGCGACGACCTGCGTGACGGTGGCGCCGGCCACTTCGTCGACTGCATCCGCAAGACACGCGAACTCTCACCCGACACGCAGATCGAGGTGCTGGTGCCGGACTTCCGCGGCCGCGACGACCGCGCACTGGACATCCTCAAGGCCGCCCCGCCCGACGTGATGAACCACAATATGGAAACCGTACCGCGTCTGTACAAACAGGCCCGCCCGGGCAGCGACTACCAGTTCTCGCTGAACCTGCTGAAGAAGTTCAAGGCCCTGTTTCCGAACGTGCCGACCAAAAGCGGCCTGATGGTGGGCCTGGGCGAGACCGACGATGAGATTCTTGAGGTGATGCGCGACATGCGCGCCCACAACATCGAGATGCTGACCATCGGCCAGTACCTGGCCCCGTCCACCTCCCACCTGCCGGTCAAGCGCTACGTGCACCCCGACACCTTCAGGATGTTCGAGGAAGAGGCCTACAAGATGGGTTTCACGCACGCCGCCGTCGGTGCCATGGTGCGCTCGAGCTACCACGCTGACCAGCAGGCCCACGCCGCCAGCCTGGCACGCTGAGCACCCGACCCTTCGCAACTCAGGCCGGCGCCATGGCATCCCAGGCCTTGAGGGCCTCGGCCGCATACATCAAGGCCGGGCCACCCCCCATGTAGACACACACCGCCAACGTCTCTTCGAGCTCGGCCCGTGTGCAATCGAGCCGGCGCAGGGCTTTGACGTGAAAGCCGATGCAGCCCGAACAGCGCTGCGTGACCCCGATGGCGAGCGCCATCAGTTCCTTGTGCTTGGTGCTGAGCGTCCCCTCGGCCATGGACGCACGTGCCAACTGGCCAAACCCGGCCATGGCCTCGGTCTGCGCCTTGCGGAAGGGGGCTAGGCTTTCATTGATGTCCTGGATCAGGCCGGGGTGGTCAAAGGTGCTCATGGACAGACTCCGGAGGGGTTGATACCCGGGCAAGTATCAACCGACACCGGAGCCCCGGCCTTGATGCAACGCAAAGCCGCGTTCAGGCGTTGATCGCGATGGAGGGCTCGTCGGCAGCCAGCACGCCTTGCGCCCAGGGCTGCAGGCGGCCGGTGTCGGCGCGTAGCACCTCCTGCTTGACCGCGAGGATCTGGGCCGGGTGCATGGAGAAGCTGCGCAGGCCCAGGCCCAGCAGCAGGCGGGTCATGGCCACATCACCGGCCATCTCGCCGCAGACGCTGACTTCCTTGCCCTGGGTCCGGCATTCGGCAATCGTGTCGGCCAGCAGGCGCAGGACGGCGGGGTGCAGGGGATCGTAGAGATGCGCCACCGACTCGTCGGCGCGGTCGATCGCCAGGGTGTACTGGATCAGATCGTTGGTGCCGACCGACAGGTAGTCGAAATGCCTGAGGAAGGTCTTGAGCATCAAGGCCGCCGCCGGGATCTCGATCATGGCGCCCAGCAGCACCGGACCGTAAGGACGACCCTCGCGCTGCAGCTCGGCGCGCGCCTGCTCGACCAGGGCCACGGTCTGGCGGATCTCGCTCAGGTGCGCCAGCATGGGGATCAGCATCTTCACCGGACCATGCGCCGCGGCGCGCAGGATGGCACGCAACTGGGTCAGGAACATGGACGGGTCGGCCAGGCTCCAGCGGATGGCGCGCAGGCCCAGGGCCGGGTTGAGGTGATTGCCTTCGATCACGTTGCTGTCCATGGGCTTGTCGGCGCCAATGTCCACGGTGCGGATGGTGACCGGCAACCCCCCCATGCCTTCGACGGCACGGCAATAGGCCCGGTACTGCTCTTCCTCGTCGGGCAGGTGGCCTTGCCGGCCCATGAAGAGGAATTCGCTGCGGAACAGGCCGACGCCCACGGCACCGGCCTTCATGGCCGCATGCGCGTCTTCCGGCATCTCGATATTGGCCAGCAGCTCGACTTTCTCGCCGTCCAGCGTGACGGCCGGCGTGTCCAGCAAGCGCCCCAGGCGGCTGCGCTCCAGGTCCAGCTGGCGTTGCTTGTACTGGTACTCGGCCAGGATGATGGGCGAGGGGTCAACGATCACCACGCCGGCATCGCCATCGATGATGACCCAGTCGTCCTGGCGCACCAGCTGGCTGGCCGTGCGCGCGCCCACCACGGCCGGGATGTCCATGCTGCGCGCCACGATGGCGGTGTGCGAGGTCTTGCCGCCGACGTCGGTGACGAAACCCGCAAACACGCCCTGCTTGAACTGCAGCATGTCCGAAGGCGAGATCTCGTGCGCGATCAGCACCAGCGGTGTGTCTGTGTCCTCCAGCTGCAACTCGGCCGAGGACGTCTTGCGGGCGGTGTCCTTGCCGGCGGGCAGGCCGGAGGTGGTCTGGCCGAGCATGGCCCGCAGCACCTTCTCGGTGATCTGCTCCAGATCGGCCTTGCGCTCGCGCAGGTACTCGTCCTCCATTTCGTCGAACTGCCGCGCCACCATCTCCAGCTGGGTGGTCAGCGCCCACTCCGCGTTGTAGAGCCGGTCGCGAATCCAGTGCTTGACGCCGCCCACCATCTCCTCGTCCTGCAGCAGCATGAGGTGCACGTCCAGCAGGGCCTTGAGTTCATGGGGGGCATCCTTGGGGCCCAGTTGCGAGATGGTCTGCTGCAGGCGGTGGAGTTCGTCGACCACCGCGTCGCGTCCGCGCTTCACGCGCGCGATCTCGCGCTCCACCTGAGCGGGCTCGATGAAGTAGTGCGCCACATCCACGCGGCTGCTGGCCACCAACACGGCGCGCCCGATGGCGATGCCGCGCGCCACTGCCAGGCCGTGGATGGAAAAGGTCATGGTGAACTCCACACCGGTTTCGCCGCCGGGCCACCCCAAGACGAAACACGGCCCCCTCGGGGGGCAGGGAGCCACACGCAGTGGGCAACCGTGGGGGTCATGTCACTCGCCCTCGCCGAACTTGTCGTTGATCAGCACCAGCAGCGCATCGATCGCTTCCTGGGCCTTGTCGCCCTGGGCCTCGATCTCGATGGCACTACCCAGGCCGGCGGCCAGCATCATCACGCCCATGATGCTCTTGGCGTTCACGCGACGTTCGCCGCGCGCCAGAAAAATCTCGCAGGGGAAACTGCCCGCCAGCTTGGTGAGCTTGGCCGAGGCGCGGGCATGCAGCCCGAGCTTGTTGCTGATGATGGCGCTGGCCTTGATCATTCCTTGGTTCCCCGTTTTGACTTGTTCAATTGCTGGCGCTGCCGGTGACCCGCAGCACGCCCTGGATCCCGCCTTGCAAAGCCCGCGCCATCAGATCATCCAATGGTTCGTGCTGGTAGGTCACCGCCCGCAGCAGCATGGGCAGGTTGACACCAGCGAGCAGCCGCGCCTCGCGCCCCTCCTGCAACTGGCGGGCCACATTGCAGGGCGTGGCCCCCAGCACATCGGTCAGCAGCAGCAGCGGTGCCTGCCCCAGGGTGGCCGCGGCCTGCCGCGCCAGCGCCAGGCTCTGGTCGACGGCAGCGTCCGGCAACACGTCCACGGCAACCACGCCTCCCACCCGGTCGGCAAACACATGGGCCACGCACTGGCGCAGCGCACTGGCCAGCGGCGCGTGGGCGATGATGACGATGCCGGTGTTCATGCTGGCCTGATTATGTCTTTTTCGCTGCCAGGAAATAGAAGTAGGACAGCAGGTTCAGCAAGAGGAACACACCGAGCGCCCCCTGGAAGGCCTGCGCCTGCGCCCAACCCTGCGCGACAAACGCATCGATCAGCAGGCCGATGCCCCACTGCACCACGAACACACCGGCAAAGATGACCAGGTTGTAGGCCGACAGGGCGCGACCGGCCAGTTCGGTGGCAAAGGCCATGCCCACGGCCGGCTGCGCCAGCGAGAGAAAGGTGGAGGTCAGGCAAAACAGGGCCCACAGCAGACCGGCATGGGCCGCGGCGGCTTCGCCGCTGAGCACGATGACCGCCAGCACCAGCAGGCTCAGCGGGGTGCCCCAGGCGATCAGCTGGTTGGTATGCACGCCACGCCGGGTCAGGCGCGGGATCAGCAGGCCCCAGGACCAGAAGGCGGCCAGCATGGTGACGTTGATCCAGAACAGGCCGGTGGCCGCCTGCACCGGTGTGTACCCACCCACCCGGATCATCCAGGGCACGGCCCACAGGGTCTGGATGGCGACCATGCCGCCGTAATTGAAAAAACCCACGGGTGTCATGCGGCGGAAGTAGGGATGACGCCAGACCTCGGCGTAGCTCCCTGCGCCTGCTCCTGTTGCCGCCGGTGCTACGCTGCGCTGCCAGCGCGGCACCTGCCAGGCAATGACGGCCATGGACAGCAGCAGCATGGCCGCCAGGCCCCAGAACAGAGGACGCCAGCCGTAGGCCGGCAGCAGCCACTGCACCGGCAGGGTGGAGGCCACCATGCCCATGGAGCCGGTCATCAGCATCCAGGAGTTGGCACGCAGCTGGCTGGCCGGATCCAGCCAGCGGCGGAAACCGGTGAGCGGCGCCATCAGGCAGGCCGCCAGCCCGACACCGCAGAGCACGCGCGCCAGCAGCAGGCCCCCGAAACTGCTGGCCAGTGAAAACGCCACGCAGCCGCCGACGGCAACGGCCAGGAAACCGAGGATCACCGTCTTCGGCCCCTGCCGGTCCAGCCAGCGTCCCAGGGGCAGCTGCATGGCGGCAAAACCCAGGAAGTACCCCCCGGCCAGCAGGCCCAGATCGCGGGCATGCAGCGAGAACTCCTGGGTCAACTGCGGCGAGAGCGTGGCGGTGATGGCGCGGATCAGGGCCGAAAAGAAATAGGCAAAGGCAAAGGCCAGAAACACCAGCATGGCCCCGCGACGGCTCAGGGTGTTCATGGCAACTCCAGGCCGCTGAAGAAGGGTTCGCTCATCTCGGTGCTGATGCGCTCGGCATAGACCACGGCGTGGTACAGGCGCGTGCCCCGCGCGAACCACACCGCCCGGGCCGCCAGCGGCCGGCCATCGGGCCGTAAACCCCGGGCATTCAACTGCACGGGCGCCAGAGACAGGCCAGTGCCCCTGAGCGCCCAGGGGCTGCTGGCCGAGGTGCTGGCCTGCAAGGTGCCCAGCAGGCTGGCCTGCCATTGCACCTGCACGGCCAGCGCATGGGCTGCATCGCCGAGTTCGACCACGGACAGGGCGTACAGAGCGCCGCCGGCTTCGCAGCCCAGCATGCGCAGCTCCAGTTCCCGCCCGGCGATGCTCTGGCGCCGCTCGGCCTGGTCCGGCTTGCAAGGCAGCAGGGCTTTCAGTTCGCCGCCGGCCAGGCGGACTTCGCGCCAGTTGAGGGCAGGGCTGCAGGCGAGCAGCAGGACCACAAGGCTAGTAAGCAGTAAACGGCGCAGCATGTGCGGATTATCCCCGCCACTGCGTGTTGCTCGCTCAGAACGCACTACTTGAGTGCGCCAAACACCTTGCCCAGGATCGCACTGCCTGTTCCGACCGGATCGCGCCGGATCTTGCGCTCTTCTTCTCCGATCATGAAATAGAGGCCATCGAGGGCCTTGCCCGTCACATACTGTTCAATATTCGCCTCCTCGCGGCGCAGCAAGCCGAAGTCGGCCGCCTTGCCCGCGACGCGGTTGTACTGCCCCGCCAACCCGACGCGCTCGGTGCTCTGCGTCACCACGGGCAAGAACTTCGCGCCCAGCGGCAGCCGTGTCTTCTCGGCAAAGAAGGTCGTGACCGAGGTCTCACCACCCCGCAGGATCTTCTTGCCATCTTCCACGCTCATGCCACGCACCGCCGCCAGCATGAGTTCCTGCGCCTGGGGAACCGCTGCTTCTGCAGCCCGGTTCATGGTGCTCACCAGCTCGTCGAGCCGCCGGCCCTGGCCCAGCTTGCGCAGCATCTTCTCGTTTTCCTGCAACTGCTTCGGCAGTGGAATCCTGACCTTGTCATTGCCCAGGAAGCCGTTGGGCTGGCTCAACTGGCTGATGGCCAGCCTGGAGCCGCGCTCCAGCGCCGTCTTCAGCGCCTGCACGGTCTCCCCCTGGGTGAGTTCGGCCAGCGTGAGCGCCTGGGCCCTCAGCGCCAGCAGGCCGGGAACTCCGGCCAGCAGCAACGCTCCAACTTGACTAAACTTGCGTCGATCCATGGCTTTCCCCCTCCTGATGAAACGTTCCCTCTATCTTGCCGCAGTTGCTGCCATCGCCGTCGCCGGCTGGCTGCTATTGCGCACCCCGGGTTTCGGACCGGCGCCGGAGTCCGCCTTTGTGCTGCTGGACGGTTCCCAGCTGAAGACCGCCGATTTTCGCGGCAAGGTGGTGCTGGTGAATTTCTGGGCGACCAGCTGCACCAGCTGCGTGGCCGAGATGCCCAAGCTCATGGCCACCTATGACAAGTACCGTAAGCGCGGCTACGACACCGTGGCCGTGGCCATGAGCTACGACCCGCCGAGTTATGTCGTGAACTTCAGCCAGACGCGCAAGCTGCCCTTCAAGGTGGCCATCGACAACACCGGTGCGGTGGCCTCGGCCTGGGGCGATGTACGGCTGACCCCGACCACCTACCTGGTCGACAAGCGTGGGCAGATCGTCAAGCGTTATGTAGGCGAACCCGACTTCGCCGAGCTGCATCGCCTGATCGAAGAGCTGCTGGCCGCTTAGACCGGAAGGCCTTCCAGCCACAAAAAAGGGCAGCCCGCGCTGCCCTTTTTTGTTGGCGGTGTACCCGCCACACCGGACTGTTACTTGCCGCGGAAGTCGTCGTGGCAGGCCTTGCAGGTGCCGGATGTCGCCTGAAAGGCGGTCTTGATGCTGTCCAGATTGCCCGTCTTGGCAGCGGCAGCCAGCTTGCCCATCTCGCTTTGCATCTTGTCGGCTGCAGCGTTGAACTTGGCCTTCTCGGTCCAGATTTCCGGCAGGGCCTTGGTGTCCCCCTTGTCTGTCCCCTCGCCAAAGGCAGCCCAGGGCAGACGTGACATGGTTTCGGCGATGGCTGCATTGTCGGCCGCCACCTTGGCGTCAAACGGCGCCCGGCCGCTGGCCATGGCACCCACGCGCGCATAGTGCTGCTGCATCACGAACAATGCGCTCTTGCGGTACTTGATCGCGTCTTCGGGCTTGGCGAACTGGGCTGAGGCCGCGCCACTGAAACCGATGAGCGCCGCCGCGGCGATCAGGAGGCTGACTTTTTTCATGTTCTTCCTTTACTGGTTGAAGGGAGGTTTCCCCGCTCCTGTGAGCCGTGATCGGCAGCAAAGTTCGCACGATCTGCCTCTTCTCAGGGAAAATACCGAGCAGCACACTCTGCTGATCATTTTCCCTGACCAGGACTCCTCATGCCGCATCTTGTCAGAATCTGGGACCTCCCGACCCGCCTCTTCCACTGGCTGCTGGCACTCTGTGTCATTGGCCTGGTCACCACGGCGCAGCTCGGCTACATGGATTGGCACTTCCGTTTCGGCTACGGCGTGCTGACGCTGCTGATCTTCCGGCTTTTCTGGGGCTTAGTCGGTGGCCACTGGTCTCGCTTTTCAGCCTTCCTCTACTCGCCCTCCAGCCTGTGGCGTTACCTCCGTGGCCACGCTGAACCCAACCATGAACTCGGCCACAGCCCGACCGGGGCCCTGTCCGTCTTTGCACTGCTTTTTTTCCTTTTGGTGCAGGTGGGTACAGGCCTGTTCAGCGATGATGAGATTGCCGCCAGTGGGCCGCTGGCCCGGCTGGTCTCGGGCGAGATCGTGAGCCTGGCAAGCTGGTATCACGGCAAGGTCGGCAAGCTGGTGCTGATCGTGCTCGTGATCACCCACATCCTGGCCATCTTTTATTACCTCTGGCGCAAACGGAAAAACCTGGTGCGCCCCATGATCTGGGGTGACAAGGAAGTGCCCCAGCCAGCCATTTCATCGCGTGACGATGCGCGCAGCCGCTGGTTGGCCCTCGTCTTGCTGCTGCTGAGTGCAGCTACCGTCGCGCTGCTGCTCTGGCTGGCTGCCGCCTGAGTTCGCTTCAGCGCTTGCGGCTCTGTTCGTACAAGGGCATCACGACTTCGCTGATGCGTGCCAGGTCCTGCTCGCGTGATTCCGGTGCCGGGTGGGTGCTGAGAAATTCGGGCGGCCGCCCCCCGCCCAGCTGGTTCATCTTCTGCCACAGGCTGATGGCGGCACGCGGGTCATAACCCGCCCGCGCCGCCAGTTCGACCCCGATCACATCGGCCTCTTTTTCCGCCCCGCGGCTGCGCGGCAGGGTCAGGCTGACGTCCGTGATCATGTCCCCCAGATCCGCCAGGGCCTGGTTGCCGGTCACAACAGCCAGTACCACGCCCGGCAACCGCGCCGCCTGCTGCAAGGACACCTGTTCGCGCACATGCTCGCGCAGGGCATGCGCGATTTCATGCCCCATCACGGCAGCCAGTTCGTCGTCGGTGATCTTCAGCTTCTGGATCAGACCGCTGTAAATGCCGATCTTGCCGCCTGCCATGCAGAAGGCATTGACCTGGTCGGTGTGAAAGACATTGGTCTCCCAGCGCCAGCCCGGGGCATCGGGGCGGAAGTGCGATGTCTGCGCGATCAGACGCGTGGCAATGCCCTGCACCCGCGCCAGCATGACGGCATCCAGGTTGAGTTGTTTCTTGCGTCGGGCCTCCTCCAGCATCTTGCGATAGGACTGGGCAGAAGCGGCCTCCACTTGCGCGGCACTCACGCCCATGTACTGGTTGCGTGTGACGCCGACCTGGCCCGCCGAGGTGGTCTGCACCGTCTGGCAAGCGGCCAGCAGACTGGCCGCCAGCCCCAGGGTCAACAACTGCCACAACGCCCGCGCGCCTGCCCACAGTGCCTGCTTGTGCCCCACGCTAAACTTGCTGTTCATTTGCCGATCATCCTTGCCGTGACCTCACCCATCGTCGAGATCCTGACGCCACAACTGCCCGCCGAGTTCGACGCCGTGCGCGATATTTTCCGCGAGTACGCCACCAGCCTCAACATTGATCTGTGCTTCCAGGGTTTTGAGCAGGAACTCGCCACCTTGCCCGGCGACTATGACATGCCGCGCGGTGCCCTGCTGCTGGCCCGGGTGGACGGTCAAGTCGCGGGTTGCTGTGCCTTGCGCCCCCTCGACAGCATTGATTATCCCAACGCCTGCGAGATGAAGCGCCTGTTTGTCCGCAAGGCATTCCGTGGGCTCGGCCTGGGACGGCAACTGGCCGAAGCCGTGCTGGATGCGGCCCGCCTGCATGGCTACGACCACGTCCTCCTCGACACACTGGACGACATGGAAGCCGCCCGGACCCTGTACGGTGAACTCGGCTTTGTCGAAGTTCCGCCCTACTATCACAATCCGATAGCTGGTGCCCACTACCTGAAGGCGACCCTGCAGTGAGCGATGCGCTGAGGTCCCCAATTAAAAAGCCACTGCAGGTCTGCAGTGGCTTTTTTCACAGGCGGTGCCGGCCTGCGAGGTGTTGGGCGCGGATCAGCCCTTGGCCTGGGCCAGCAGGGTCCCGGCATCACTGACCTCGAACTTGCCCGGGGCCTCGATGTTCAGGGTCTTCACCTTGCCATCCTTGACCAGCATGGAGTAACGGTTGCTGCGCAGGCCCATGCCGCGGGCCGTCAGATCCAGCGTGAGGCCGGTGGCTTTGGCGAAGTCGGCACTGCCATCAGCCAGCATGCGCACCTTGCTGCCCGTCTTCTGGTCACGCGCCCAAGCACCCATGACGAAGGCATCGTTCACGCTTACGCACCAGATCTCGTCGACACCGGCCGCCTTGAGTTCGCTGAACCTCTCGACATATCCCGGCACATGCTTGGCCGAGCAGGTCGGGGTGTAGGCGCCGGGCAGGCCAAAGATGGCAATCGTCTTGCCCGCCACAGCCTTGCTCACGTCCACCGGGTTGGGGCCGATGCTGCAGCCATTGCCTTCGACTTCGGAATATTCCATCAGGGTTGCGCCCGGCAGGGTGTCACCGACTTTGATCATGTTGTGCTCCTCGAATTAGCAGTTGGGGTTGGCCAAAAAAAACGGCTCACGCATTGTGAGCCGTTTTTTTCAGTCCCGCAGCGAGTGCTGCAATGAGCTTAGACCGCAGCAGCCTTTTCGACCAGACGGGTGGCAACCCAGTTCTTGGTCTTGGAAATCGGCTTGCTTTCGGTGATTTCGATCACGTCGCCCAGCTTGTACTCACCCTTTTCGTCATGGGCGTGGTACTTGCTCGACTTGGCCACGATCTTGCCGTAGAGCTCGTGCATGACACGACGCTCGACCAGCACGGTCACGGTCTTGGCGCGTTTGTCGCTGACTACCTTGCCAACCAAGGTGCGCTTGAGGGATTTTTTAGCTTCCGTCATTCAGTGCTCCTTATTTGGCGGCTTGCTTTTCAGCAAGAATGGTCTTGGCACGGGCAATGTCACGGCGGGTGTTACCCAGCGTGGCCGTGTTGTTCAGTTGTTGCGTGGCTTTTTGCATGCGCAGGCCAAAGTGGGCCTTTTGCAGCTCTTTGACCTCGGCTTGCAGGCCGGCAACGTCTTTCTGGCGCAGTTCAGCAGCTTTCATTTCTTCATTCTCCTGATTACTGGCCGATCATGCGGCTGACGAAGGTGGTGCGCAGCGGCAGCTTGGCGGCAGCCAGCTTGAACGCTTCACGAGCCAACTCTTCGGGCACACCGACGATCTCGAACACAATCTTGCCGGGCTGGATTTCAGCCACGTAGTACTCCGGGTTACCCTTGCCGTTACCCATACGCACTTCAGCAGGCTTCTGGGAGATCGGCTTGTCGGGGAACACGCGGATCCAGATGCGGCCGCCACGCTTGACGTGACGGGAGATGGCACGGCGTGCCGCCTCGATCTGGCGAGCCGTCAGACGGCCGCGGTCAGTACATTTCAGGCCGAAGTCGCCAAAGGCCACCGAACTGCCACGGGTGGCAATACCGGTATTACGGCCTTTTTGCTCCTTGCGGTATTTTCTACGTGCAGGTTGCAGCATGTTTATTCTCCTTTGGCGCCGTCAGCTGCTGCAGCTGGCGCGGCGACTTTGCGGACGCGCTTAACGGCGGTTTTCGGGGCATCGGCACCAGGGGTGGCCTCTGCGGGTTTGTCGCTGCCGTCAGCGGGCGCGGCGGCAGAGCCGGCCGGGCGACGGGCACCGCGGGGGGCCGCGGGACGGTCACCGGCGGGACGGCCTTCGCGACGCGGACCACGCGGACGACGCTCTTCTTCGGCACGCGGCTCGGTGGCTGCGGGCAGATCGTTGCGGCCCAGGGTGTCGCCCTTGTAGACCCAGACCTTGACGCCGATGACGCCGTAGGTAGTCTTGGCTTCCGAGGTGCCGTAGTCGATGTCGGCGCGCAGGGTGTGCAGGGGCACACGGCCTTCGCGATACCACTCGGTACGGGCGATCTCGATACCGTTCAGACGGCCAGCCGACATGATCTTGATGCCCAGGGCACCCAGACGCATGGCGTTCTGCATGGCGCGCTTCATGGCGCGGCGGAACATGATCCGCTTCTCGAGCTGCTGGGTGATGCTGTCGGCGATCAGCTTGGCATCGATTTCGGGCTTGCGCACTTCCTCGATGTTGACGGCCACCGGGACGCCCAGCTGCTGGCCCAGGTCACGCTTGAGGTTCTCGAGGTCCTCGCCCTTTTTGCCGATCACGACGCCCGGACGTGCCGAGAAAATCGTGATGCGGGCGTTCTTGGCAGGGCGCTCGATCAGCACGCGCGAAACGGAGGCGTTCTTCAGCTTGGCCTTCAGGTACTCGCGCACCTTGATGTCTTCGGCCAGCATGCCGGCGAAGTCACGGTTGCTGGCGTACCAGCGCGAGGCCCAGTTACGGCTGACGGCGAGGCGAAAGCCGGTCGGGTTGATTTTTTGTCCCATATCCTTCTGACCTCTTTAGTTGCCGACCGTCACGTACACATGGCACGTGGGCTTGCTGATACGGTTGCCGCGGCCCTTGGCACGGGCGGTAAAGCGCTTGAGCGTGGTGCCTTGCTCGACGTAGATGGTCTTGACCTTCAGTTCGTCGATATCGGCGCCGTCGTTGTGCTCGGCGTTGGCAATGGCGGACTCCAGAACCTTCTTGATGATCACGGCAGCTTTTTTCTGCGTGAACTGCAGGATGTTCAGGGCTTGGTCGACCTTCTTGCCACGGATCAGATCCGCGACCAGACGGCCCTTGTCCACCGACAGGCGGACACCACGAAGGGTTGCACGTGTTTCCATGTTCAATTCCCTTATTTCTTCTGGACTTTTTTGTCCGCAGGGTGGCCCTTGAAGGTGCGGGTCAGTGCGAACTCACCCAGCTTGTGGCCCACCATTTGGTCAGTGATGTAGACAGGTACGTGCTGCTTGCCGTTGTGCACGGCGATCGTCAGACCGATGAACTCGGGCAGGATCATGGAGCGACGCGACCAGGTCTTGATCGGCTTCTTGTCCTTGGTGGCAACGGCCTTGTCGACCTTGGCCACCAGGTGATGATCCACAAAGGGACCTTTTTTCAGAGAGCGTGTCATTGTGCGTTCCCCTTACTTCTTGCGACGCGACACGATCATGACCTGCGTGCGCTTGTTGTTGCGGGTACGGTAACCCTTGGTCAGATTGCCCCACGGATCGACTGGATGACGGCCTTCGCCGGTCTTGCCCTCGCCGCCACCGTGCGGGTGGTCAACCGGGTTCATCACCACACCGCGAACGGTCGGGCGAATACCCATCCAGCGCTTGACACCGGCCTTGCCGAGCTGGCGCAGGCTGTGTTCTTCGTTGGCCACCTGGCCAATCGTCGCGCGGCACTCGATGTGGATCTTGCGAACTTCACCCGAGCGCATGCGCACCTGGGCGTAGGTGCCTTCACGCGCCAGCAGCGTGGCAGAAGCGCCGGCGGAACGAACCACCTGGGCACCCTTGCCAGCCTGCAGCTCGATGCAGTGAATGATCGAGCCCACCGGGATGTTGCGGATCGGCAGGGTGTTGCCCACACGGATCGGCGCCTCGGCACCGTTCACGATGGTCGCGCCCACTTCCAGACCACGCGGCGCAATGATGTAGCGACGCTCGCCGTCGGCATAACACACCAGAGCGATGTGGGCCGAACGGTTCGGGTCGTATTCAATGCGCTCGACCTTGGCGGGGATGCCGTCCTTGTTGCGCTTGAAGTCGACCACACGGTAGTGGTGCTTGTGACCACCGCCCTTGTGGCGGGTGGTGATATGGCCGTTGTTGTTGCGGCCGGCCTGCTGGAACTGGGGTTCGAGCAGGGGAGCGTAGGCCTCACCCTTGTACAGGTGGTCACGCGAGATCTTCACCACGCCACGACGGCCCGGCGAAGTCGGTTTCATTTTGATGACAGCCATGATTACGCAGCCTCCCCAGAGAGGTTCAGCTCTTGACCCGGCTGCAGCGTCACATAGGCCTTGCGAACGTTGTCGCGGCGGCCGACGGACTTGCCATAGCGCTTGGTCTTGCCTTTGGTATTGACCACAGACACGCCCTTGACCTCGACCTTGAACATCAGTTCAACGGCGGCCTTGATTTCAGGCTTGGTCGCGTCCTGCAGCACCTTGAACGTCACTGCATTGCTCTTCTCGGCAACCATGGTGGCCTTCTCGGACACGATGGGGGCCACGAGCACCTGCATCAGACGACCTTCTTCAAACTTGGCGGTGCTCATGCGAACATCTCCTTGAGTTGGTCCATGGCGGCCTTGGTGACCAGCACCTTGCGGTAGTGCACCAGCGACAGCGGATCAGCGTAGCGCGGCTCGACCACCAGAACGTTGGTCAGGTTGCGCGAGGCCAGGTACAGGTTCTCGTCGACCTGGTCGGCGATCACCAGCACGGAGTCCAGCTTCATGGCCTTGAACTTGTCAGCCAGTTGCTTGGTCTTGGGCGAATCCACCTTGAGGGACTCAACCACGGCCAGGCGGCCTTCGCGGGCCAACTGCGAGAAGATCGAAGCCATACCGGCGCGGTACATCTTCTTGTTGATCTTCTGGGTGAAGTTTTCGTCCGGCATGTTCGGGAAGATGCGACCGCCCCCGCGCCACAGCGGGGAGGAGGTCATACCAGCGCGAGCGCGACCGGTACCCTTCTGCTTGAACGGCTTCTTGGTCGAGTGCTTGACCTGCTCACGGTCCTTCTGGGCGCGGGTGCCCTGGCGGGCGTTCGCCTGGAAGGCCACCACGATCTGGTGCACCAGCGCTTCGTTGTATTCACGACCGAACACGGTATCGGGGGCTTCCATCTTGGAAGCGGCCTGACCTTGGTCGTTCAGGAGTTCGATCTGCATCAGTTCGCCCCTTTCGCGCTCTTGGCCTTGGCCTTCACGGCGTGACGCACGGTCACAAAACCACCGGCAGAACCGGGAATCGCGCCCTTGATCAGCAGCAGTTGACGCGCTTCGTCGATACGGAAAACGTCCAGGTTCTGGATCGTCTTGGTCTGGTCGCCCATGTGGCCCGTCATGCGCTTGCCCGGGAACACGCGGCCCGGATCCTGCGCCATGGAAATGGAGCCCGGAACATTGTGCGAACGGCTATTGCCGTGCGAGGCGCGCTGCGACTTGAAATTGTGGCGCTTGATCGTGCCGGCAAAGCCCTTGCCGATCGAGGTGCCTTGCACGTCGACCTTCTGGCCCACGGCGAACACATCGGTCACGGCCACAGCGGCGCCAGCCTGGTATTTGGCGGCAGCGTCGGCGTCGACACGGAATTCCTGGATGATTTCACCGGCTTCAACACCTGCCTTGGCAAGGTGGCCAGCTTCCGGCTTGGTCACGCGCGAAGCCTTGCGCGAACCGAAAGTCACCTGAAGGGCAACATAGCCGTCATTGTCCTGGGTTTTGATCTGGGTCACTCGGTTGTTGGACACATCCACCACCGTGACGGGCACTGCATCGCCGTCATCAGTGAACAGACGCATCATGCCCACCTTGCGCCCCAGCAATCCCAATTGATTGCTCAGACTCATTTTTTCTCCTTTGCTTTCACCGCCACGACTTCAATTGGTCGTGGACGTTGGAATGTGAAAGAGGGTTAATAAAACTCGGTCGAAATCCGACAGAGCCTGACAGTATAGCCGGGTTTGCCATTTCTGGCAAACCCGGCTATTTCTGTCGGTTTTGGAGCCCCGGCCTTTCGACCGGGAACCCCGAACTCGCCTTACTGCAGCTTGATTTCGACGTCCACGCCAGCCGGCAGGTCGAGCTTCATCAGGGCATCGACCGTCTTGTCGGTCGGGTCCACGATGTCCATCAGACGCTGGTGGGTTCGGATTTCGAACTGGTCACGGCTGGTCTTGTTGACGTGCGGCGAACGCAGGATGTCGAAACGCTTCATGCGCGTCGGCAGGGGCACGGGGCCCTTGACGATGGCGCCGGTGCGCTTGGCCGTGTCCACGATCTCGGCAGCCGACTGGTCGATCAGCTTGTAGTCAAACGCCTTGAGGCGGATGCGGATTTTCTGTTTGGTAGCCATGGTAATTCCTTGTTGCTAGCGAATTACGCCAGGATCTTGGCCACCACACCGGCGCCCACGGTCTTGCCGCCTTCGCGGATGGCGAAGCGCAGGCCTTCTTCCATGGCGATGGGGGCGATCAGCTTGACGGTGATCGACACGTTGTC
>CAUPQO010000003.1:0-61253 GCA_963513295.1 uncultured Hylemonella sp. | reverse complement strand
TGGGGCAAGATCTGGAACGCACGTGCCTACAACGCCTGCTCGCAGATGCCGCGCGCCGGCCACAAGGGCGTGCTGACCGAACAGCAGGTCAAGCACATCATGGCCCTGCTGCTCGACCCCAAGTCGCCGGTCAACCAGTAAGAGGCCCCCGTTGCCCAGCCCTCCGGCCATCGCTGGAGGGCTTTTTCATGGGCAAATTGATCCCCCCATCGCGTAGGATTGGCGACAGCCTACGGGGCTATGATCAAAAACATTACAAATCGTTGGGGATTTCAAGATGCGCTTCTTCGCCATGCTGCATAGCTTGAGCTTGGCCGCTCTGCTGACACTTGCCTTGCCCGCCCACGCGCAGTCCCAGCTCGTGCTCGCGATCAGTGAGGGCACCTCGGGCGGGCTGGATCATGCCCAGGTGATTGCCAAGTACCAGGATCTGGCCAACTTGCTCGGCGGTGTGCTGAAGACCAAGGTCAGTGTCGTGTTCGCGCGGGAGTTCGGCACGCTTGAGAACGGAATGAAGGACGGCCGTTTCGATTTCGTCATGGCGCGCCCCAGCGACTACCCGGCCCGGGGCATGCAGGCAAACGGTTACCAGTACGTGGCCAGTGCCAAGCCGGATGGTCAGTGCCTGATCATCGTGCCCAAGGATTCTGCCCTCAAGACACTTGCCGATGCGCGTGGCAAGCGCTTCGTGATGCCGGAACAGGTGTCCTATATGTCGCGCTTTTGTCGTGCCGAACTGCGCGACCGCGGCATCGACCTGGCCAAGGAGAACGTCCAGTTTGTGCGCGAGCAGGCTGCCGTCACCTTCTATATGGAGAACAAGTTCGCTGACGTCGGCGCCATTGCTTCCTATTCCGGTCCGGCCAAGAAGCTGGACAAGAGTAGCTTTCGCATCCTTCACAGCAGCGTGTCCCAGCCGTATTTCCCGCTGGTAGCCCATGGAAAGTTCAAGACGGATCAGATCAAGGCCATTCAGAAGGAGCTGGTCGCACTGGAGGATAAGGCTGGGGGGTCGGAGATCCTGCAGCGCATTGGGATCGCCGCCTTCGACACCAGTACCGAAGCCCGCATGAGAGAACTGCTCAACTGGCTTGAGAAGTAGACGGTCTATGCCTGTCTTTGGCAAAAGCAATTGGTCGGATCAATAGATGGTAACTATTGTTGTGGCAGTCACCATTTTTTAAAGGTTCTGTCATGGCCAATTTCGCCCGCGCCAATCTGCCCACGCTCAAGAAGACCGCAAGTTATTACCTTGTGCATATCACGGTCGCTGCCGCCGTGGCTTATGCCGTGACTGGCGATCTGTTCGTGGCTTTCACGTTAAGCCTGCTGGAGCCTACGGTGCAGGCCGTGGCCTTCTTTCTGCACGAGAAGGCCTGGGAACGTAGGTCCGGCCCGGATGGCGCCAAGCCCGGCATGACGGCGGAATCCGCCCCCGGCTGAAGACGGGGCGGTCGCGCCAGTTCTGCGTATAAGTAAAAACCGAGGCCTCTTTCCCCTATGGCCTTGGGCAAAACCGTGGCTTTCGAGGTCTACAATCCGTTTCCCCACAGAAGCAGACCGTTGGGACGGGCCGTGCGAATGACCGCGCTGTCCGGCCCCATCACAAATCAGGCCTGCAGCAGGAGTTGATTGATGTCCAGCACACCGTCGTCCAACGACAAACGCGAACAACTGCGTCGCGCCGCCCTCGAGTACCACGAGTTTCCCACCCCCGGCAAGATCGCCATCGCGCCCACCAAGCAGCTGATCAACCAGCACGATCTGGCATTGGCCTACACCCCCGGTGTCGCTGCGCCGTGCGAGGAAATCGTCAAGGATCCGGCCGCGGCCTACAAGTACACCAGCCGCGGCAACCTGGTGGGCGTGATCACCAACGGCACGGCCGTGCTGGGCCTGGGTGACATCGGCCCGCTGGCCTCCAAGCCGGTGATGGAAGGCAAGGGCGTGCTGTTCAAGAAATTCGCCGGCATCGACGTCTTCGACATCGAGATCGACGAGAAGACGGACCTGGACAAGCTGGTCGACATCATCGCTGCGCTGGAGCCCACCTTCGGCGGCATCAACCTGGAAGACATCAAGGCCCCGGACTGTTTCTATGTCGAGCGCAAGCTGCGTGAGCGCATGAAGATCCCCGTCTTCCACGACGACCAGCACGGCACCGCCATCACCGTGGCAGCCGGCCTGCTCAACGGCATGAAGGTCGCGGGCAAGGACATCAAGGAGGTCAAGCTCGTCACCTCGGGCGCCGGCGCCGCAGCGCTGGCCTGCCTGGGCCTGCTGCTCAAGATGGGTATGCCGCGCAAGAACATCTGGGTGACCGACCTGGCCGGTGTGGTCTACGAAGGCCGTACGGAGTTGATGGACGACGACAAGCGCCAGTTCGCGCAGAAGACCGACGCGCGCAAGCTGGCCGACGTCATCGCCGACGCCGACATCTTCCTGGGCCTGTCCGCCGGCGGTGTGCTCAAGGCCGACATGGTCAAGAAGATGGCGGCCCGGCCCATCATCTTCGCGTTGGCCAACCCGAATCCGGAAATCGATCCCGCGGAAGCCAAGGCAGCGCGCGACGACGTCATCATGGCCACGGGTCGCACGGACTACCCGAACCAGATCAACAACGTCCTGTGCTGTCCCTACATCTTCCGTGGTGCGCTGGATGCGCGAGCGTCCACCATCACCGACGAGATGGAAGTTGCCGCCGTGCGCGCCATGGCCGAACTGGCCCAGGCCGAGCAGAGCGAGGTGGTGGCCGCGGCCTACGCTGGCGAGCAGCTGTCCTTCGGCCCGGACTACCTGATCCCCAAGCCCTTCGACCCGCGCCTGATGATCATGATCGCGCCGGCCGTGGCCCAGGCGGCCATGGACAGCGGCGTGGCGCGCAACCCCATCACCGACATGGAGGCCTATCGCGAGCGCCTGCAGGCCTTCGTCTACGCATCGGGCACCACCATGAAACCCATCTTCATGGCCGCCAAGAAGGCCGCCAAGAAGCGCGTGGCCTACGCCGAGGGTGAAGAGGAACGCATCCTGCGCGCCGCCCAGATCGTGGTGGACGAAGGCCTGGCCCGCCCGACCCTGATCGGACGCCCGGCCATCATCGCCCAGCGGGTCGAGAAGTTCGGTCTGCGCCTGAAGGAGGGCCAGGACTACGACGTGGTCAACGTCGAACACGACGAGCGTTACCGCGATTTCTGGCAGACCTACCACCGCATGACCGAACGCAAGGGCGTAACGGCACCGATCGCCAAGATCGAGATGCGCCGGCGCCTGACCCTGATCGGCGCCATGATGCTGCACAAGGGTTATGTGGACGGTCTGATCTGCGGCACCTGGGGCACCAATGCGATGCACCTGCAGTACATCGACCAGGTCATCGGCAAACGCCCGGGTGTGAACACCTATGCCTGCATGAACGGTCTGATCCTGCCGGACCGCCAGATCTTTGTGGTGGACACCCACGTCAATTACGACCCGACGGCCGAGCAGCTGGCCGAGATCACCATCATGGCCGCCGAGGAAATGATGCGTTTCGGCCTGCACCCCAAGGCGGCATTGCTGAGCCATTCGAATTTCGGCAGCAGCAACCAGCCCAGCGCCATCAAGATGCGCCAGACCCTGGATCTGCTGCGCGTGCAGGCCCCCTGGCTGGAAGTGGATGGCGAGATGCATGGCGATGTGGCCCTGGACGCTGCCGCCCGCGCCGTGCTGATGCCCAACAGCAGCCTGAGCGGCTCCGCAAACCTGCTGGTCATGCCCAACCTCGACGCGGCCAACATCGCCTACAACCTGCTGAAAACGGCCGCCGGCGGCAACATCGCCATAGGCCCGGTGCTGCTGGGCGAGGCCAAGCCGGTCAACATCCTGACCGCCAGCACCACGGTGCGTCGCATCGTCAACATGACCGCTCTCACCGTGGCGGATGCCAATATCCGCTAGGCTTGGCAAAAGAAGGGTAGTACGCACTCACAGCCTATCCTGTCACCAAGCAAGGGCTTGCCTAAGAATTAGGCAAGCCCTTGCTTTTTTGGACCAGATCGGCGACACTCACGGGCTTGAATCTTCCGGGTTTACCCGGAGAGTAATAACAAGTTTGACTCATGGGACGCAGCTCAGGCATCAAGTTGGTACTTACTGGCTTTTTGCTGGCGCTAGCTTGTGTGTCCACTGGGGTCGGGGCCCGAGGCCCGGCACCAGGGGACGCCGCCATGACGGTGTCGGTGGCGGAACTGCCACGCCAGGGTGCGGAAACCTATCGCCGGATTCTCCAGGGCGGGCCGTTTCCGTATGAGAAGGATGGCACGGTGTTTGGCAACCGCGAGCGTTTGCTCCCGGCCCACAAACGCGGCTACTACCGCGAATACACCGTCCCCACCCCTGGGGCGCGCACCCGGGGCACGCGCAGGATAGTGTGCGGTGGCCCGCCGACGACGCCGGATGCCTGTTATTACACGGCCGATCACTACGCGAGCTTTCGCCGGATCGTGCCCTGAATCGGATCAGTGTTTTAGCCAAGAAAGAGACGCGGGGATGGATACACCACTTCGTACTGTAAGAACCAATATCGTTCAGTCGATCCGGGCCTTCCGGGTATCGGACCTGCAGGAGGCCGCCCAGGGTCTGGGTCACCACTTCCTGTATGCCAACCTGGCCGAGGCCCAGTCACGGCAGGATGTGCTGGACCTGATTGCCCAGCAGTTCATGCTGCCGGCCAATGTGGGCAAGAACTTTGACGCCCTGTATGACTGCTTGACGGATCCGCTGCACAAGTCGGGCCCGCAGCCTGGCTTCATTGCCGTGCTCGAGCACATCCCGGCCAACACCAAGTTCGACAAGGAAGCACGCGAGCAACTGCTCGACATCTTCCGCGATGCCGCCGATTACTGGAATGACCGCAAGGTACCATTCCGGTGCTTCTATTCTTTTCTGTAGCCCGTTCTGCACAAACCAGCCAAGCAGAACGGGCGAATGAGGCTAAAGCGGAAGGCGCCCCCGGCGAAACCGCTCCGACCGGAATAGAACTGGGCGAGGACGGCGGCGAGAAGATGCCGACCGACAAATTGCTCGACGTGTCACCGCTGGCGCTGCGCATGAGCAGCCCGTTTAATGCTGGCTATTGGCTCGCTGCCGCGTAGCCAATAGCCAGCCGAAGCACCCCCTGAGTCGCTTCGCGCCTTCCCCCTCTGAAGAGGGGGACGCACCCAGCGGCCTGGCAAAGCCAGTTCCGCGGGTGCCCACGAACTTAGCCACGACTTTGGTCGTGGCTTTTTTCATGCCGTCGGGGCTTGAGCCAGCGCGACGTACTCCGCCACCGGCACCTCTTCGGCGCGTCGCTGCAGATCGAAGGCGACCGTGATGCCTTTTTCCTCCAGCCAGCGCCCCAGCGTGTGACGCAGGATCTTGCGGCGCTGGCTGAAAGCCACCTGCACCAGTTGCTCCAGGCGCTTCTGATCCAGCACGGCCGGCTGCGCATGCGGCACCATGCGCACCACGGCGCTGTCCACCCTCGGCGGCGGATCGAAACTTTCGGGCGGGACAAACAGCACGTTTTCCATGGCGTAGCGCCACTGCAGCATGACACTCAGGCGGCCGTAGTCAGACGTTGCGGGCTCGGCCACCATGCGGTCGATGACTTCCTTCTGCAGCATGAAGTGCTGGTCCTCGACCACCGCCACATGCTCGAGCAGATGGAACAGGATGGGCGTGGAAATGTTGTAGGGCAGGTTGCCCACCACCCGCAGCTTCGGTGCGTTCTGCGCGTGGGCCAGCTCGGTGAAATCGACCTTGAGCACGTCGGACTCGATGACTTCCAGCTGCGCATGGTCGCGCAGGCGTGCGGCCAGATCCCGGTCCAGTTCGATGACCATCAGGCGCCCCAGGCGCTCGACCAGGGGCTGGGTCAGCGCCGCCAGTCCGGGGCCGATCTCGACCATGGCCTGACCCGGCCGCGGATCGATCGCGCGCACAATGCCGTCGATGATGCCGGCGTCGGTCAGGAAATGCTGGCCGAAACGCTTGCGCGGGATGTGCTTCATATTCGCGCCGCCGGGCCGCCCCAAGGCGCGAAAGCCCCCTCGGGGGGCAGCGTAGTACACGACGTGACAAGCGTGGGGGTCAACATTACTGTTGTGGCGCTTCGCGCAGCTCCACATAGGCGCGTGCGCGCACATCACGTGCCCAGTTGTTGTAGACCTCGTCGTATTTCTTGTCGCGCAGCATGTTGCGCACCAGTTCGCGCTGCTCGCGCGCACTCAGACTGGCATTGCGCCGCTCCATCAACTGGATCAGGTGCACACCAAAACGCGAGATCAGGGGCTGGCCGATCTGGCCGGGCGCCAGCTGGTTCATGACCCGCTCGAACTCGGGCACGAACATGCCGGGGTTGGCCCAGCCCAGGTCGCCGCCCTGGGCTGCACTGGCGTCTTGCGAGTGCCGGCGCGCCAGTGTGGCGAAGTCGGTCTCGCCCGCCACGATGCGGCGGCGGAAATCGTTGAGCTTGTCGCGCGCCTGGGCCTCATTGAGCTGGGTGCTGGGCACCAGCAGGATGTGGCGTGCGCGGCTTTGCGTCACGGTCGTCGGCGGCAGCCCGGGCTGGCGCCGCTCGATCAGCTGGATGACATGGAAACCGGCCCCTGAGCGCACAGGCCCGGTGACATCACCCGGGGCCAGCGTGCGCGTGGCTTCCAGGAACAGGGGCGGATAGCGGTCAGCTGTGCGCAGGCCCAACTGGCCGCCGTTGGCGCGGTCGGCCGCATCGGAAAATTCACGCGCCAGCGCCGCAAAATCTTCACCGGCGCGCGCGCGCTGCAAAGCGCGCTGCGCCTTGGCCTGCAGTTCGGCCTGCTGCTGCTCGTTGGCCCCTTCGGGCACGGCCACCAGGATGTGGGCCATGTTGAGGATCAGGGTGGCGGGATCGGCGCTGCGCGCCTGCTGTTCGGCGAGGTACTGGTCCACCTCCGCATCGCTGACGCGCACACGGGCCTCCACCTCGCGTTCGCGCAAACGGGTCAGCAGTAGCTGGTCGCGCAATTGCTCGCGGAAACGCTCCCGGTCCATGCCTTCACGCTCCAGCTGCTGGCGCAGCTGCGCAACCGTCAGCTGGTTCTGGCTGGCGACGGACTGCTCGGCCTGGTCTATCGAAGGCTCGTCGATCTTGATGCCCTGTTCACGCGCCAGTTGCAGTTGGGTACGCTCGCTGATCAGCTGGTCCAGCACCCGGCGCGCCAGCTCCCCCGCATCCGGCACCGGCTGGCGCTGGACAGCCAGCTGGCGGCGCACGCGCTCGACCTCGGCGCTGACCTGCAGATTGGTGATGGGCTCGGCATTGACCACGGCGACGATGAAGTCGGCGGAACGCACGCCCGGCGCCAGCACCGCGACCGTCGGGGGCGCGGCGGATGGCCCCGTTGCCGGGGTACCCGGGGGGCGCAGGCCCTGGGACCCGGCCGGCAGGCAAGTGATGGCCGCCAGGATCAGGGCCGGGAATTGGAAACGCTTCATGGGGTCAATCGTAATTGCTGAACCGGCTGGGGGGGTCCACCTGCTCACGCAGGGCCTGGTAGCGCGGTATGTTTCTTCGCAGGGTCTGGAGGGGGTCAATGCCCAAACGCGAGAGGCCAACGAACTCCAGCTGGAACATGATGCGCTGGGTGCTCGTCACCAGGCCCGTCTGCAGCCGTTCGAAGACGATACGGCCCAACCAACACCCCCCATCGTACTCGAGTCCGAGTACGGAATCGACCAGCTTGCGGTCCTGCAGGCTGTAGTTCAGCCGTCCCACGCTGTACCAGCGCCCCGTGCCCTCGCCGCGGCCGCGGCCCAGGTCCTGCCCGCGGTCGCCCCAGAGATCATTCAGCGGCCATTGCCAGCCCACATCCACCAGTTCACTGAGGTTGCGTTGGTAGCGGTAGGCCAGGTTGACGACCCGGTAGTTGCTGGGGTTGTAGCGCGTGCTGACCGTGGCGCGCTCAGACTCGCCGGTTTCCTGGTTGTACTGCACCGTGGTATCGACGTACCAGCGCGGATCGATCGTCAGGCCCGCCCCGAGCAGGATGTCGCTGATGCCCTTGGGCGAGACCGTGCCTCCGGGCAGGGTCACACGCTGGTCCTCGAAACGCACGCGCTGGGCGATGCCCAGGCGCACGATCTCGGCCCCGCTATCGGGATCCAGCAGGCGGCTGGACAGCCCCACCGTCAGCAGATCGTTGTCGGCAATCCGGTCATTGCCGACAAAGGCGTTTTCTGCATAGATGCTGGCAAAGTTGAAGTCCAGCGCACCCGAGTCGTAGTTGGGCAGGTGGTTCTGCGCGACGTAGGGTGTGTAGGTGTAAAACAGGCGAGGCTCCAGGGTCTGGCGGAAGCTGTTGCCAAAGTAACTGGTTTCCCGCTCGAAAACCAGGCCGCTGTCCAGGCTGTAGCTCGGCACGCTGCGCCCGGCCTGTTGCTGGCCGGTGGCCAGCGCCGTGTCAAAGTTGTAATTGACCGAATGCATGGACACCTTGGGCACGATGAAACCCGCCGCGCCCAGCATGGGGTAACTGAGCTGCCCGCGCAGGACGCTGCGCTGGGCATTGGGCTGGCCCGTGAGCTGGCGATCGGCCTGGAAGTCGGTGTAGTCGGCCTCCAGCCCCACATCGAAGCCTGCAGCGTCGGGCTGCTGGTAGCGGGCCACCAGCTGGGGCATGCGGTCATAGGGGGGAACGATCGGCGCCAGCGGGTCCTGCAGCGTCTGCCACTGGAGGGTACGCAAGGTCGCCGAATAGGCGTCACGCCGCCAGTTCAAGGACATGTCATTGGCCAGCAGACGCTGCGTCAGTGACGTCGTTCCACGCGGAAAGTCGCGCCAGAAATTGTCATCGCTGACGCGGTTCAGGTTCAGGTTCAGGCCCAGCTGGCCGGCCGACCCGCTGCCGAGGGTGCCGAGGTGCTGGTAGGACTGGCCCCAGCGGTCGAGGCTGCGCAGTTGGTCATTGGGCAGGTAATCGACACGCAGGCGCCCCTGGTAACTCTCTTCCAGATAGCGGAACTCACCGCCGTAATTCACGCCACGTTTGCTCATCACCGTGGGGTAGAAGGTAGCGTCGCGATTGGGCGCGATGTTCCAGTAATACGGGACGGTCACTTCCGTGCCGCTGATATTGTCAGCGCCCAGGGTCGGCGGCAGAAAACCGGACCTGCGGTTTTCCGTCAGCGGGAAGGTCAGGGAGGACAGGCCCAGCAGGCGGACTTCCTTGAAGGTCAGCGTGACATCCTCGGCCTCGGCCGTCTCTTCCTCGCTGTCAAAGCGCATGGTGGCCGCCCGTAGCAACCAATCCGGCATCCAGTCCGCCCCGGGCAGGCGCTGACAGGTCGTGAAAGTGGCGTTGCGCACCACGGAACGCTTGTCGTCGAGAAAATCGATACGATCCGCCTCACCATGCGCCTCGTTGGAGCGCAGCTGGTAATTCGCCTGGTCGACGAAACCTTCGAAAGCGTCGATCTTGAGATCCAGGGCCGAACCTTCGAACACATTGCCCGCCTGGTTGATGCGCACGTGGCCACGCGCACGCGCCAGATCACGGGCCTGGTCATACTCCAGGCGGTCGGCCCGGATCACCAGGTCGGCGCGCCGCAGCTCAACCTGGCCTTCCAGGACCAGTTCGCTATCGGTCTGGGCCGAGAGCTGCTGGCCCGTCACGAACGTGGGGGACGCGTTGCGCTGCTCCGGCAGGATGCGCTCCTGCAACTGCGGGCTCATGCGCAGCTGCAAGGGCTCCGGCAGGGCCGATGCCTGCTGGGCATGCGCCCCACCGCCCTGCCACAGCACACAGGCCAGCAGTGCCAGTGGTTTCAGCACGGGACGCAAAGGAATGGACAAAACGCAGGGGCTCAGGGGAAGCAGGGTTTGTAGAATGGATTATCCATGAGCCTGCCCACTTCCCACTCCGCCACCCACCCCGCCACGGGCAGTTCCTCGCCTGCCGTGTCCTGGTCCCATCCGGCGCGTGCTGCCGCTTTTGACCGCTGGCTGCTCAGCCTGGCCGATGCCCAGGGCCTCCACCCCGCCAGCCTGCGCCCGGCCTCGGCCGACGCCAGCTTCCGGCGCTACCTGCGCATCGACAGTGAGCAGGGCAGCCGCATCATCATGGACGCTCCGCCAGACAAGGAAAACTGCCGGCCCTTCGTGCAGCTGGCCGGCCTGATGGCGCAGGCCGGGCTCCACGTCCCGCAGATCCTGGCCTGGGATGAGGCCCAGGGTTTCATGCTGCTGTCCGACCTGGGCAGCCAGACCATGATGCAGGTCATCGACCCGCAAAACGCCGGCGCCAACCTGCCGCTGTACCTGAAGGCCGTCGATGCTTTGGTCCAGTGGCAAAAGGCCTCACGCCCGGACGTGCTGCCTCCCTACGACACGGCCCTGCTGCGGCGCGAACTCGAACTCTTCCCCGAGTGGTACCTGGGCCGTCATCGTGGCGTGGCGGTCGAGGGCAAGCTGCGCGAGACGCTGGACAAGATGTTCGCCCTCATCATCGAGCGCAACCTGGCCTGGCCCAGCGTCTATGTGCACCGCGACTTCATGCCGCGCAACCTGATGATCCCGGGTAATGCAGCCGAACCGCGACTCGGGGTGCTGGACTTCCAGGATGCCGTCTACGGCCCCATCACCTACGACATCGCCAGCCTGATGCGCGACGCCTTCCTCAGCTGGGAAGAGGACTTCGTGCTCGACGTCACCATCCGCTACTGGCAAAAGGCGCGCACTGCCGGCTTGCCCGTGGGTGACGACTTCGGCGAGTTCTACCGTGGCGTGGAGTGGATGGGCCTGCAGCGCCACCTCAAGGTGGCCGGCATCTTCGCGCGCCTGACGCTGCGCGACGGCAAGCCGCAGTACCTGGCCGATGCACCGCGTTTCATCGCCTACATCCGCGCCACCTGCTCGCGTTACATCGAGCTCAAGCCCCTGCTGCGGCTGGTGGACGAGGTGGAAGGCATCAGCGAAGCCGGCGGCTACGCCTTTGGTCGCGTCTAACAATATGGCCCCCACGCTTGTCACTTCGTGTACTGTGCTGCCCCCCGAGGGGGCCGTAGTCGCCTTGGGGCGGCCCGGCGGCAACTGAGCCCTCATGCCCCGCTTTCACTGCCCCACGCCGCTACACGTAGGTGCCACGCTGGAACTGCCCGACAGCGCAGCGCGCCACGTGCAGGTGCTGCGCCTGCAGCCTGGCGACACGATCACCCTGTTCAACGGCGAAGGGGGCGAATGCGAAGCCCGCATCAACCGCATGGGCCGCAGCGACGTGTTGGTGGAGCTCGTCACGCACACCGCCATCGAACGCGAAGCACCGCGCGTGGTGCACCTGGCCCTGGGCATGCCGGCCAATGAGCGCATGGACTGGCTGGTCGAGAAGGCCACCGAGCTTGGCGCGGCCAGCCTGCAGCCGCTGCAGGCCGAACGCAGCGTGCTGCGCCTGAGCGGCGAGCGCGCCGAGAAGAAACGCAGCCACTGGCAGGGCGTGGCCATCGCGGCCTGCGAGCAGAGTGGCCGCAACCGCGTGCCCACCGTGCATGCCGTGTCATCGGTCGCTGCCTGGCTCGCCTCCGGCCTGCCGGTGCAGCGCCTGCTGCTGTCGCTGCAGCCCGACAGCGTTCCGCTGTCGCTGCAGATGGCCCGCCTGTCGTCGGAGCCCGTGGTCTTCCTCTCCGGCCCGGAAGGCGGCTTGAGCCCCGCCGAAGAACAGGCGGCGCGCGCCCAGGGTTTCGTGCCTGTCAGCCTGGGCGCGCGCACGCTGCGTGCCGAAACGGCCCCGCTGGCCGCCCTCGCAAGCCTTACACTGGGCCCATGAACCGTCCCCTGCTGCTACTGGCTGTCTGCCAGGGCCTCTTCCTCACCAACAACGTCGTTTTCATCGCCATCAATGGCCTGGTGGGCCTGAGTCTGGCCCCGCTGGGCTGGATGGCCACGCTGCCGGTCATGGGCTACGTGGTCGGTGGCGCCTTGAGCACCGGGATGGTGGCGCGCTCGCAGGTGCGCTACGGTCGTCAGACCTCGTTCCAGATCGGCCTGGTGGTGGCGCTGCTGTCGGCCCTGCTGTGCGCCTATGCGGCCTGGAGCCACAATTTCTGGCTGCTGGTGGCGGCCACCGTGGTGGCCGGCTACTACAGCGCCAACGGCCAGCTCTACCGTTTTGCCGCTGCCGAACTGGCGATACCCAGTTACCGCGAAAAAGCCGTCTCGCTGGTGCTGGCCGGCGGCCTGATCGGCGCCATCATCGGCCCGAATCTGGCCAAGTACACCAAGAATGTGCTGGCCACGCCTTTTGCCGGCGCCTATCTGGCACTGGCGGTGGTCGCCGTGCTCGGCATGGCGCTGATGGCCTTCGTGCGATTCCCGGCCGTGCCCAAGGCCGCGCCGGGCGCTTCGGGCGGCCGGCCGATCTGGGAGATCGCGCGCCAGCCCCTGTTTTTCGTGGCTGCCGTGGGGGCTGCGCTCGGTTATGGCGTCATGAACCTGCTGATGGCCGCCACGCCGCTGGCCATGCAGGTCTGCGGTTATCCCTTCGACGATGCGGCGCTGGTGCTGCAATGGCACGTGATCGGGATGTTTGCGCCCGGTTTCTTCACCGGCCACCTGATCAAGCGCTTCGGCACGCTGACCATCATGGGCGTGGGCGTGCTGCTCAACTTCCTGTGCATCGCGATCGCCCTCACGGGCGTGGACCTGCACCAGTTCCTCATCGCCCTGTTCCTGCTCGGCGTGGGCTGGAACTTCCTTTTCACCGGCAGCACCACACTGGCGCTGCAGGCCTACCGGCCGGAAGAGAAGGACCGCGCCCAGGCCGCCATCAATTTCGCCGTGTTTGCCGTCATGGCCCTGACCTCGTTTGCCTCCGGCGCGCTGGTCACCACACAGGGCTGGTGGCTGCTCAACGTCGGCTCCCTGGTGCCGGTGGCGCTGACCGGCTTCGCGCTGATGTGGCTGGCCTTGCGCCGCCAGGCGAGCCCGGGGGCCTGAGCCGCCTCAGAACCACTGGTCCAGCCACTGCTGCAAGCGGGCGTAGACCGGTTCGCGCTCCAGCTCGTTGAAGATCTCGTGGTAGAGATCCTCGAAGCAGTGGGTCGTTACTGCCCGGGCCGGCGCCGCCTGCGCAAAGGCCGCGCTGCCGCGCGGGCTGACCAGCCGGTCGCTGCCCGCATACAGCAGCAGCGTGGGCACCTGCCATCGCGGCGCCGCGGCCAGCACCGCCGCGCCGCCCTCGGCAATGAAACGAGCCAGCCGCCCGGAAATGCGGTCGTGGACCAGCTTGTCCTGCCGGTAGGCCTGTACCACCTGCGGGTCATGCGAAATCCATTTCGGATCGAGGCCATTGCCTACGCGCAAATTGGGGGCGATGGCCGGCAGCACCGCCAGCAGCAATTGCTGGATGGCGTTGAGCCCGGGGTCGAAGGCGGGCGAGGACAGCACCAGGCCATCCACCGGCGCCAGGCCCAGGGCCACCAGTCGCGCGGCGACCAGGCCGCCCATGCTGTGCCCCAGCAGGACCAGCGGCAAACCGGCGTCCATGCGCTTGCGCGTGCTGCTCAGCACGTCGGCCAGGTCCTCCACCAGGCGGTTGTCCGAAGGCAGGCCCCCGCGTGCGCCACCGGACTCGCCGTGGCCGTACTGGTCATAACCCCGCACGGCGAAACCCCAACTGTTGAGCCGCTGCGCCAGCTCGTCGTAACGCCCGGCGTGTTCGCCCAAGCCGTGCACCAGCAGCACCACGCCGCGCAGCCGGATGTTGGGCTCGATCGGCCAGTCCTGGATGGCGAGGTTGTCGCCGTCGGCGGCGACGAAGGTGGTCAGGGTGGATTCCGGCATGTGGTCGTTCTCAGGCCATCCGGGCAATGACCTGCGCCACGGCTGCGGTCAGCTTGCGGGCATAGGGCACGTGCAGGAACTCGTTGGGGCCGTGGGCATTGCTCTTGGGGCCGAGCACACCGCAGACCATCATCTGCGCCTGTGGGAAACCACGCGAGAGCATGTTCATCAGCGGGATGGTGCCGCCCTGGCCGATGTAGCCGCAGGATGCACCGTAGAAGTTGCGCGAGGCCTCCTCCAGCGCGCGGCCGAACCAGGGCGCGGTTGCCGGCGCGTTCCAGCCGGTGGCCGAGCTCAGGCCTTCGAAGGTCACACGCGCCTGGTAGGGCGCGTTGTCTTCCAGCAGGGTCTTGAGCTCCTGCACGGCCGTGGCGGCCTCCACCAGGGGCGGCAGGCGCAGCGAGAGCTTGAAGGCGGTGTGGGGGCGCAGCACGTTGCCGGCGTTCTGCAGGTCCGGCAGGCCTTCGGCGCCGGTGACGCTCAGCGTCGGTACCCAGGTGCGGTTGAGCAGGGCCTGCAGCGGGTCCGTTGTCATGGGCAGGGCGACACGGCTGTCGCCCTCGCAGTCGTAATGCACCCAGGGAAAGCGTTTGTACAGTTCCTCGCCCAGGATGGCGGCCGTGGCGCGTGCCTGCTCCAGGCGCTCTGCGGGTACCTCGCAATGGAAACTCTGCGGCAGCAGGCGACCCGTCTTGCTGTCCTCCAGCCGGTCCAGCACCTGCCGCAGGATGCGGAAACTCGAGGGCACGACGCCGCTGGCGTCACCCGAATGCACGCCTTCGGTCAGGATCTCCACCCTGAGCACGCCGCTGGCCATGCCGCGCAGGCTGGTGGTGAGCCAGAGCTGGTCGTAGTTGCCGGCGCCCGAATCCAGACAGACCACCAGGCCCACGTCGCCCAGCCGTTCACGCAGCGCATCAACATAGGGCAGCAGGTCGTAGGAGCCGCTTTCTTCGCAGGTCTCGATCAGGCCGACGATGCGCGGGTGCGCGAGTTTCTGGCTTTTCAGCGCGGCGATGGCGGCAATGCTGGCGTAGACGGCGTAGCCGTCGTCGGCGCCGCCGCGGCCGTAGAGCTTGCCGTCTTCGTACTTGGGCGTCCAGGGCCCCAGGTCCTTGCGCCAGCCGCTGAACTCTGGCTGCTTGTCCAGGTGGCCGTACATGAGCACGGTTTGCGCTGACACGCTTGCATCGGATGCACCGCGGCTGGCCGGCAGTTCGAAGAAGATGATGGGCGTGCGGCCCTCGAGCCTGATCACCTCCAGCTTCAGGCCCTCGACCTTCTGTGCCTCGACCCAGGCCGCCGCATGGCGCACCACAGTGTCGATATAACCGTGCTGCGCCCATAAGGGGTCGAACATGGGCGACTTGGCCGGGATGGCGATGTAATCGCTGAGCTGGCGCACGATATCCCCGTCCCAGGCGCGGCTGATCTCCTCCAGCGCCTGGGCGGTATCGAGCACGGTTTGGGGAGCACGGGTATTCATGCGCATCCTTGTCGAAATGCTGGGCCGCTGCCAGTATATTCATCCCCGGCCTGCTTACACTCTCAAAACTATCAGGAGACCCCCGTGACTACAGCCTCCCCCCTGCGCCGCGGCCTGCTGCTCGCCTGCGCCACGGCTCTTTGCGGCCTGGCCCAGCCGGCCATGGCCCAGGCCAAGATTCCCCTGCGCATCTCCTCCCCCGCCGTGCCCGACGACTGGCACGCCAAAATGTGGTCCGTGTTCAAGGAGTCGCTGGAGAAATCCGCCCCGAACCAGTTCGATGTGCAGATCAACCTCAACGCCTCGCTGTTCAAGCAGGGTACCGAGCCGGCCGCCATGGCCCGCGGCAACCTGGAGCTGGCCTCGATCTCGGCTTTCGACATCGCCAAGCTGGTGCCCGCCTTCTCGATTTTCACCGCCGGTTATGTGGTGCGGGACCCGCAGCACCAGCAGAAGGTCTTCAACGGCCCGATCGGCACCGAGCTGTTCAAGGCGGTGTCCGAGAAGATGGACCTGACCGTGCTCTCCACGGTCTACCTGGGCACGCGCCAGCTCAACCTGCGCGAAGTGCGCACGGTGCGCACGCCGGCCGACCTCAAGGGTGTGAAGCTGCGCATGCCCGGCACCAAGGAATGGCTGTTCCTGGGCGAAGCGCTCGGCGCCACCGCCACGCCGCTGGCCTTCGGCGAGGTCTATCTGGGCCTGAAGACCGGCACCATCGACGGTCAGGACAACCCTCTGCCCACGGCGCGGGCCGCCAAGTTCTACGAGGTGACCAAACAGCTGGTACTGACCCAGCACCTGGTCGACAGCCTTTTCATCACCATGTCCAACAAGAGCTGGAACGCCCTGACGCCGGCGCAGAAACAGAACGTGATGGCCGCAGCACAGGCAGCCGCGAAGTTCAACAACGAGAACCGGATCAAGGAAGAGGGCCAGCTGGTGGACTTCTTCCGGCAGCAGGGCCTGCAAGTGAGCACGCCCGACGTCGAGGCCTTCCGCAAATCGGTCCAGGACAGCTACGCCCGCTCCGACTACGCCAAGGTCTGGCCGGCCGGCCTGCTCGAACGCATCAACGCCACCCGCTGATCCATGGGCCTGCTGCGCAAGGCTGCCCAGACCCTGGGCGGGCTGATGTTCCTGTGCCTGTTCGGGGTCTTCCTGGTGCAGATCACCGCCCGGTTCGGCTTCAACCGGCCCCTGCCCTGGACCGACGAACTGGCGGTGGTGCTGTACCTGTGGGTCATCCTCTGGGCTTCGGCCTTCATGGTGCCCGAGCGCGAGCACGTGGTGTTCGACCTGCTGTGGAACAGCGCCAGCCGCCGCCTGCGCCGCGTCATGCGCGTCGTCGGCCACCTGCTGATCGGCGGCCTGGCGGCGGTGGCCATCCCGGCCAGCTGGGACTATGTGCATTTCATGGGGCGCGAGGGCACGCCGGTGCTCGGCCTGTCCTTTGAGTGGGTCTTCCTGCCCTTCGTGTTTTTGCTGCTGGCCCTGGTGTGGCGCAGCCTCCATGGCCTCTGGTTGACCTGCCGGGGCCAGGACCTGGAAAACCTGGAGCAATCCTCATGAGCCTGGCGCTATGGGCCCTGGTGGGCGTGGTGCTGGCCGGCATGCTGCTGCGCATGCCCATCGGTTTTTCTATGTTGATGGCCGGCGTCGCCTACCTGCTGGTCAAGGGCCAGGACCTGGGCCTGGTGGCCGAGCAGGTCAGCAACGGCCTGTACAACAGCTATGTGCTGCTGGCGGTGCCGCTCTTCGTCTTCGCCGCCAACATCATGAACGCGGGCACGGTCAGCGAGCGCATTTTCGACTTCTGCCGCATCCTGGTCGGTCGTATGCGTGGCGGCCTGGCCCAGGTGGACATCCTGGTCAGCGTGATCTTCTCGGGCATGAGCGGCAGCGCGATTGCCGACGCTGCCGGGCCGGGTCTGGTGACCATCAAGCAGATGCTGAAAAAACCCGGCTACAGCCGCGGCTTCGCCGGCGCCGTGGTCGTGGCCAGCGCGACGCTGGGGCCCATCATTCCCCCCTCGATTCCCATGGTGATCTACGCCCTGGTTTCGGGCGCCTCGGTAGGTGCGTTGTTTCTCGGCGGAGTGGTCCCGGGGGTCTGCATGACGCTGCTCATGATGGGGGTGGTGCACTTCATCGCCTGCAAACGCAATATGCCGCGCGAGGCTCCGGTGCCTCTCAGGGAGTGGCCGGGCATCGTGTTCCGCGGCGCCCTGCCGCTGTCCATGCCCATCGTGCTGCTGGGCGGCATCTACTCCGGCGCCTTCACCCCGACCGAGGCCGCGGCCGTTGCTGCGCTGCACGCGCTGGTTCTGGCCGCGGTGGTGTTCCGCGCGCTGAGCTGGCGCTCCTTCTGGGGCGTGGTGCTGGAGTCCACGCGTTCGAGCGCCGTGATCACCATCATCCTGGCCGGCTCCTTCATGCTGAACTATGCGTTCACGGCCGAAGGCGTGCCCCAGGCCATGGCCACCTGGGTCGATAGCCTGCAGCTGAGCCGCCTGCAGTTCCTGTTCATGGTGAACGCGCTGTTCCTGGTCCTGGGCTGTTTCCTTGACGTCTCGGTCCTGCTGCTGGTCTTCGTGCCCATGCTGCTGCCTGCGGCCAAAATGCTGGGCGTGGACCTGGTCCACTTCGGCGTACTGGTGGTGCTCAACATGATGATCGGCCTGATCCACCCGCCTTTCGGCATGCTGCTCTTCGTCACCAAGGCGCTGACCGGCATCCCGATCGGCGAGATGATGCGCGAAGGCTGGCTTTTCCTGGTGCTGCTGCTGGGGCTGCTGGTGGCGATCACCCTGTTCCCCGAGATCGTGCTCTGGCTGCCCCGGACCATGGGCTACGGGACTTGAAGCGCTGCGCCCCGCGAGGCGCTTCCGCCTAGATATCCAAGGCCCAGATGCCGGGCAGGTTGCGCCAGTAGCCGTAGGCGTCCATGCCGTAGCCGACCAGAAACTTGTTGGGCACCACCAGGCCCACATAGTCGGGCCGGGCCGGTTTGGACTTGCCGATGGCCTTGTCGGCAAACACCGCCAGCAGCACCTCGGTCGCCCCCATCTCCAGCAGGCGCTGCTGCACATGCGCCAGGGTTTCCCCCTCATCGAGGATGTCGTCGAGCACGATCACCGTGCGTCCGCGCACATCGGCGCGCGGCTCCACCTTCCACTCGATACGGCCACCGTGGTCCTTGGCGCCATAGCGGGTGACGTGGATGTAATCGAACTCCAGCGGAAAGCTCAGGCGGGTCAGGATCTGGCCCGCAAACACCACCGCGCCACCCATCACGCCCAGCACCAGGGGAAAAGCAGGCGCGCCCTCCTGCGCAAAACGGGCATTGATCTGGCCGGCCATGCTGGCCAGCGCCGCCTGCACCGCATTGCTGTCAAATACTTCGGTAGCCTGGGCCAGCAGGGCGCGGGCCTTGTCGGCGTGGGCCTGGGCACTCATCTCGGGCGGTGTGGACATAGTCGGCAGGGCTCCCGGGGTGCGTGGGCTGTCAGCGCGAGAACTTCAGCACGGCCGTGCTGGCCAGCAGATTGGGCATGAAACGCCGCAGGCGGCCGTTGTGCAGGCCGAAGCTGTCCAGGATCTGCAGGCCATTACGCTGGGCCAGCACTTCGAGGTCGGCATGCGTGCCGACACGGATATTGGGTGTGTCATACCACTGGTAGGGCAGGCGGCGCGTGACGGGCATGCGCCCGCCCAGCACGCTCAGGCGATTCGGCCAGTGGGCGAAATTGGGAAAGGCCACGATGCCGGTCTTGCCCACGCGCGCGGTCTCGCGCAGCACGGTTTCGGCATTGCGCAGGTGCTGCAGGGTGTCGATCTGCAGCACCACATCGAAGGTCTGATCGCCAAACAGGGACAGGCCCTCGTCCAGGTTCAACTGGATGACGTTGACGCCGCGCTGGACACAGGCCAGCACGTTGTCGTCGGCGATCTCGATGCCGTAGCCGCTGCAGCCGCGCGTGGCCTGCAGATGGGCCAGCAGGGCGCCGTCGCCGCAGCCCAGGTCCAGCACACGGGCGCCCTGCGGTACCAGGCTGGCGATGGTTTCCAGGGTCAGGCGGTCGCTCATGACGCGAACTCCGCTTCGATGCCCTGGAAATAGGAACGCACCAGTTTCATGTAACGCGCATCGTCCAGCAGGAAGGCGTCGTGCCCGTGCGGGGCGTCGATCTCGGCGTAACTGAGCTCGCGCCGGTTGTCGAGCAGGGCCTTGACGATCTCGCGGCTGCGTTTGGGCGAGAAACGCCAGTCGGTGCTGAAGCTCACCAGCAGGAACTTGCAGCGGGCGGCCGCCAGCGCGCGGCTCAGATTGCCATCATGCCGGCGCGCCGGATCGAAATAGTCCAACGCCCGGGTGATCAGCAGGTAGGTGTTGGCGTCGAAGTACTCACTGAACTTGTCGCCCTGGTAACGCAGGTAGCTCTCGATCTGGAATTCGATGTCCTGCGTGGTGTACTGGTAGCCCTCGCGCACCGTGCCGGCGACGGCACTGCGCAGTTCGCGCCCGAACTTTTCGTTCATGACGTCGTCGCTCAGGTAGGTGATGTGGCCAATCATGCGGGCGATGCGCAAGCCGCGCTTGGGAATCACGCCGTGTTCGTAGAAATGGCCGCCGTGAAAATCCGGGTCGGTCACGATGGCGCGGCGCGCTACCTCGTTGAAAGCAATGTTCTCGGCATTGAGGTTGGGCGCGCTGGCCACCACCACGGCGTGGCGCACACGCCCGGGGTACTGCAACGTCCAACTCAAGGCCTGCATGCCGCCCAGGCTGCCGCCCATGACGGCGGCCAGGGTCTGGATGCCCAGCGCATCGAGCAGGCGGGCCTGGGCGCTGACCCAGTCTTCCACCGTCACTACCGGGAAATCAGCGCCATAGACCTTGCCCGTGTCGGGGTTGACGTGCATGGGACCGGTGGAGCCGAAGCAGGAACCCAGGTTGTTGACGCCGATCACGAAAAACTTGTCGGTGTCCACCGGCTTGCCCGGGCCGATCATGTTGTCCCACCAGCCCTCGCTTTTCGCCTGGCCCTCGTAGACGCCGGCCACGTGGTGCGAGGCGTTGAGCGCATGGCAGATCAGCACGGCGTTGGACTTGCCGGCATTGAGCGTGCCGTAGGTCTCGTAGGCCAGCGTGTAGCCGCGGATGCTCGCGCCGCTCTGCAGGGGCAGGGCAGCGTCAAAGGTCATGGCCTGGGGCTGGGCAATCAACATCGGTGGCTTCAAAAACAAAAACCCGGCATAGCGTTCAACTGGGCCGGGTCTCAGATGACGGAAACACCTTGCCTGTTTAGCTGAACTTCGGAACTCCGGGGTTCCGGCGCCCGCAATCGGGTTCAAATCGGCGCTGAGGATTAGTATAAGTCCAAGTCTTCACCACCTGACAACGGAGTAACCCATGTCCGAGCTATACGGATCCGACGCCTACGCCCCGAGCGAAATCGCCCAGCGCATCGAATCGGTAGGCGTGAGCAAGGCGCGCCTGCCCACCTTGCCATTGCTGATGCTGGGGGTGCTCGCGGGTGCCTTCATCGGTCTGGGGGCCATGCTTTTTGTGCTGGTCAAGTCGGATCCCTCCCTGGGTTTTGCCGCGAGTGCCATCGGGGGTGGCCTGGTGTTCTCGCTGGGCCTGTTGCTGGTGGTCGTGGCGGGTGCCGAGCTCTTCACCGGCAACAATCTGCTGGCCATGGCCTGGGCCGATGGCCGCATCAGCAGCGCGGAAGTGCTGCGCAACTGGGTGCTGGTCTGCGCGGCCAATTTCGTCGGCGCGGCCGGCCTGGCCGTCCTGGTGTTTGCCAGCGGCCACACCGATCTGAACGGCGGCGCCATCGGGCAGCAGGTCGTGAAGATCGCCCTGGCCAAGCAGGACCTCTCACCGGTTCAGGCCTTCTTTCGCGGCGTGCTGTGCAATGTGCTGGTCTGCATGGCGGTGTGGATGGCCATGGCCGGACGCAGCGTGGTAGACAAGGCGGTGGCGGTGGTGCCACCCATCATGGCCTTCGTGGCCGCCGGTTTCGAACACAGCATCGCCAATATGTACCTAATGCCGCTGGCCATGCTCTTGCAGCATTTCGGTCCGGCGACGTTGGCGGTGGCGACCCCGGTCACCTGGGGCGGCATGCTGGGCAATCTGCTGCCGGTGATTGCGGGCAATCTGGTCGGTGGCAGTGTGCTGGTCGGCTTGGCCTACCACGTGATCTACCGGCACAAGCCGGGAGCTTAGCCGCCCCAGCCGAGCAGCACCGCCAGGCCCAGCACCAGGAAAATCCCCGCCGAGACCAGGTGCACCAGGCGGATCGGGATGCGGCGTGTCATGCGTTCGCCCAGCCAGACCACGGGTGCGTTGGCCAGCATCATGCCCAGCGTGGTCCCCGCGACCACCCAGGCCCAGGCCTGGTATTGCGCGGCCAGCATCACGGTCGCGATCTGGGTCTTGTCGCCCATCTCGGCCAGGAAGAAGGCGACCACGGTGGTGCCAAACACGCCCCAGCGCGGCGCGCGGTCAGTGTCTTCGTCGTCGATCTTGTCGGGTATCAGCATCCAGACCGCCATGGCCAGGAAGGACAGGCCCAGGATCCAGCGCAACCAGACCGGGCCCAGCACCGTGGTGACCCAGGCGCCAACGGCGCCGGCCAAAGCATGGTTGACCAGGGTGGCAACCAGGATGCCGGCCACGATGGGCCAGGGTTTGCGGAAACGAACTGCCAGGATGAGGGCCAGGAGCTGCGTCTTGTCGCCCATTTCGGCCAGCGCGACCAAGCCGGTCGAAATCAGAAAAGCTTCCATCGATCGATTCTACCGAGCCCCTTTGGGCCCTCTCTTGGAGGGCAGCAAAGAAGACGCCGCCATTCTTTCTGAAAAATCAATGACTTAGGCAACAACTTCAGAAACGACTCTCTGCGTTCTGTCGATAAAACTTGCCTTTTTCCCGTCGTTTTCAAATTAATCGCCTGGTTTGGAAGCAATGTCCTAAGTGAGGCTGAGAAAGCTGTGGAAATGAATCCATCAGTTCGGCTTGACTTGCTTCAGCAGCCATTCCCGAAAGACCGCGATCCGTGGTGTTGCGGCCTTGCTCTGAGGCGTCACAAAGTAATACGCGCGGTCGCTCGGGCAATGGTGTTGCGTGGGAACAATCAGACGACCGGCTGCGATCTCATCGGCCAAATCGTATTCCGGCACCAATGCAACGCCAAGTCCTACGGCAGCCGCTTGCAGCGACATCGAAAAGAGTTCATAACGCGGACCGACAAGCTCCTCCTGCGGCCGAATTCCAACCGATTCGAACCAGTGACGCCAGGCGTACGGGCGTGTGCTCTGTTGAATGAGGGGCAACTGAGCCAGTTGCTCGGGCTTGAGACGACGGCGAGGTGCAATCAGCGCCGGGCTGCAGACCGGCACCAGGGTTTCCGGCATCAGATAGTCGATCGCAGTTCCAGGCCAATGCCCATCACCAGCGTAGATGGATGCATCGATCGTGCTGTCTTCGAAGAGAAACGGTCGAGTCCGACTCGTCAGATTCACCGTGATGTCCGGGTACTTTTGAGCGAACTCCTGAAGCCGAGGGAGCAGCCAACGTGTCCCGAAGGTGGGAACAACCGCCAACTCAATCGATCCGCCTCGACCCTGCCTGGACATGAGATTCAGGGTTTCACGTTCCACCACGTCGAGCCAGCCTTGGACCTGGCGGTGATACGCCGCGCCGGCTTCCGTGAGGACGACACCGCGACCGGCCCGACGGAACAGCTTGGTTCGTAGAACAGATTCAAGGGAGGCGATCTGGCGACAAATTGCCCCTTGGGTCAGTGCCAATTCGTTGGCGGCAGATGTGAAGTTGGAATGGCGAGCTGCTGCCTCGAAGGCAGTAAGGGCGGCTGTGTTGGGAATCATGCGGCGCATGTGTGACCTCGTTGTCAAAAGGACTTGTGAGTATCTTGCACAGATTGGTGCAAACAAATCCGTTGTTTCCCCTATGGAGTAACTCTATATTTCGCTGGCCATCTTGAAGAAATTGCACAAGTTGCCACACCGCATGTACACCACCTGTCCATCCACTTATTGGGGCGATCTCAACGCATTTCCGCAAGGCCATACGTCCGCTGGCGCGTCGAGTCTCAGATGAACAACACTCCCTCCACCCCTCAGGCCTTGTCGCACGTACGGGTTCTCGACCTGTCACGTGTACTCGCGGGGCCTTGGGCGACCCAGTTACTGGCTGACCTTGGCGCAGAGGTGCTGAAGGTAGAACACCCTGTACACGGCGACGACACTCGCAACTGGGGCCCACCCTACCTGAAGGACTCTTCAGGTGAACAGGTGGAGTCTGCGTACTTTATGTGCGCCAACCGCAACAAGAAGTCAGTGGCAATAGACATCACTGATGAAGCAGGGCAGGCTGCCCTGCGTCAGCTTGCACAAACGTCCGACGTCCTGATTGAGAACTACAAAGTCGGAGGGCTCGCCAAGTATGGGCTCGACTACGAAACCCTCTCAGCCATCAACCCGCGCCTGATTTATTGCTCCATCACCGGGTTCGGCCAGACTGGGCCTTACGCGCAGCGCCCTGGATACGACTTCATGATCCAAGGCTTGGGTGGCCTCATGAGCCTCACAGGTTTGCCAGACGGCGAGCCAGGTGGTGGGCCGATGAAGGTGGGCGTGGCCCTTACCGACATTCTGACCGGGCTTCATGCTTCAACGGCCATCCTTGCAGCTCTAGCTTGGCGTGAACGCTCCGGCGAAGGTCAACACATAGATCTGGCCCTTCTCGACGTACAGGTATCCAGCCTCGCCAATCAGGCCATGAATTACCTGGTAACGGGACAGGTGCCAGGGCGCGTCGGCAATGCGCATCCAAGCATCGTGCCGTACCAGAGCTTTCCCACCGCGGATGGCGACATGATCCTTGCGGTTGGAAACGACAAGCAGTTCACCGCTTTCTGCGCCGCTGCAGGAATCCCCGAGCTAGCGGCTGATGACCGCTTCTCAACCAATGCCGCGCGTGTCAAGCATCGCGCCACCTTGGTGCCACTGTTGCGCGCAGCAACGGCTATGCGAAGCACCGCTGACTGGATTGGTCTGCTCGAGCAGGCCAACGTACCGTGTGGCCCCATCAATGACCTAGCCCAAGTTTTCGACGATCCGCATGTGAAGGCCCGTGGTTTGCGTGTTGAGATCCCGCACCAACAACTTGGGCATGTCTCCACAGTCGCGAGCCCCTTTCGCCTTTCCAAAACACCCGTTCACTATCGACATGCCGCGCCTGCACTTGGCGAGCACACAGCAAGTGTTCTTTCTACTTTGACTACTAACCTGGAGACCAAACAAGCATGAAACTACTGTCTTTTGAATACGCCGGCCGTAAGAGCTGGGGCGCCGTGATCGGTGAGAAAGTTGCCGACCTGGGGCGTGCCTTCCCTCAATACCCAACGCTGCAGAAGTACATTGCCGCAGATCGCCTGAGTCAGGTTCAAACCGATGCCGCAAGCGTGATCGCTGATATCCCGCTTGCGTCGATTAAATATCTGCCGGTGATCCTGGAATCGGAAAAGATCATCTGTGCAATACGCAACTATCACGATCACCATCGTGAGGTTGTGGCTGCAGGCCTGGACCGCGAACTGTCCGCCTTCCCGCCGATCTTCCTGCGCGTCTGGCGCTCTCAGATGGGACATGAATCGCCCATTGTCCGTCCGCACTGCTCTGATTCCCTCGACTGGGAAGGCGAGCTGGCCGTAGTGATTGGCAAGCCTGGTCGCAACATTCCTGCCGCACGGGCACACGAACACATCGCGGGCTACTCGATCTACAACGACGCAAGCATCCGCGAGTGGCAGTTCCACGCCAAATCCATCGCGGCCGGCAAGAACTTTGAGGATACCGGTGCTTTCGGCCCCTGGATGGTCACGGCCGACGAGATCGCACCTGATCGCGCGCTCAAGCTCGAGACGCGTCTCAATGGGAAGGTGATGCAGAGCACGCGTACCGACGACATGATCTTCTCGATCGCTCAGCAGATTGAGTATGCCTCGACCATCTTCACTCTGGTTCCTGGCGACGTGATCGTGACCGGGACCCCTGGCGGGGTGGGCTGGAGCAAGAAGCCGCCGCTGTTCATGGTGCCTGGTGATGTGGTCGAAGTCGAGATCGAAGCAATCGGCGTCCTTCGCAACCGCGTCGTTCAGGCCCCTTAATCAACGACAAGCTGAGGAGACAAAAATGACATTCCAATTTCTGCGTCGGAACGTTCTCACAGGCTTGGCTCTGGCTACTATCGCCATCGCTAACCTCCCCGTGGTTCATGCGCAAACCTACCCCGATAGGCCGGTTCGGTTACTGCATGGCTTTCCTGCTGGAGGCAACGCTGACACGATTGCTCGAGTACTCAGCACATCGTTGCAGCTACAGCTAGGCCAACCATTCGTGGTCGAGTCCAAGGCTGGAGCGGGTGGAACCATAGCGTCCGACATGGTGGCCAAGTCCAAGGCTGATGGTTATACGCTCCTGCTGGCAACTGGGGGGCACGCGATTGCCGCGGCAGTGAAGGACAAGTTGCCGTATGACACAGAGAAGTCGTTTCAGCCCATCTCGGCGGTGACGTCATTTCCGTTTCTGATCGTGGTGCAGAACGCCAGTCCACTACGAAACCTGCAGGACTTGCTGGACGCAGGGCGCGGTAAACCCGCTCCACTGAACTACGGCACAGCCGGTGTCGGCACAGGTCAGCACATGACGGGCGCGTTTCTGGCACAGAAGACTGGTATCAACACCACTCATATTCCGTTCCGCGGCGATGCGAATTCGATTACGGCCTTGCTCAGTGGCGATGTCGACTATGTTCTCGCGCCGCCCACCGCGGTCTTGCCCCACATCCGGGGCGGCAAGCTTCGTGCGATTGCCATTTCTGGTAGCAGCCGCTGGAACTCCTTGCCTGATGTCCCGACTGTCGCCGAACAAGGGGTGCGGGACTACGAGGTACGTTCCTGGACTGCCTTGCTCGCACCTGCTGGGACTCCGGCGCCGGTCATTGACCGCCTCAACGCGGCCGTGCGCATCGCTCTTTCCGATCCTGCCATCCGGCAAAAGCTCGAGGAGGCAACGGGTGGCGATGTGCGGGCAAGCTCGCCGAAGGAGCTTGCTGTCGCGATTTCGAACGATGTGCAGCGCTGGACCCAGCTAGTCAAAGACGCAGGCATACCGAAAGATTGATATGAATCTGGTGAATATTCGTAGGTCGGCACTGACGATCGAGACCATCCGCCATGAAGGCGGTCCACCGCCTGCCCGGCCTCTGCGCCAAGGCAGCGCCCTGGCGGTGGTGCGCAATCCCTACGCTGGGCGTTATGAAGAGAACCTGCTTCCCTTTATGGCCGAGCTGCGTGAGCTAGGTCGTTGGCTCGCCAAATACCTCGCGGACGCATTGGGCACAGACCAGGTCGAAGCCTACGGCAAGGGTGCCATTGTGGGTGTGGCCGGGGAGCTTGAGCATGCGGCCGTCTGGCATGAAGCCGGTGGGTGGGCCATGCGTGAGGTCCTGGGTGAGCCCAAGGCCATCGTACCGGCAAGCAAGGCTGTAGCATCCGCGGGCTACCGCCTTATGGTGCCCTTGCACTGCATCCATGCGGCCTACGTTCGCAGTCACTTCAATGCAGTAGAAGTCGGCGTTCAGGATGGTCCGCGACCAGACGAGATCGTCTTTGCTGTTGTCATGGCAACAGGTGGGCGCATTCACGAGCGGCTCGGCGGACTGCGTAAAGACAAGATCAGTGTCCATGATGGACAACGCTGAATTACAGGAGAGATCATGAACATCACACGCCCCACGCCCGCACACTTCGGTATTTTTGTGTTTGATGTCGATCGTATGGTCGATTTCTACACCTCCGTCTTCCGCCTCACTATTACCGACGAAGGTATAGGCAAGAACTTCGGCAACCGTCTTGTTTTCATGAGTGCCACCGAAGATCAGCACCATCAGCTGGTTGTGTCGGCCGGACGTCCCGAAAGATCTCCGAGCACGGTGATGCAGATTTCATTCCTCGTGCCTGATTTGGCGGAGTTGCGTCACAACCGAGACATGGCGATTTCCAAGGGAGCCACCGAGCTTCGCCCCATGAACCACGGAAATGCCTGGTCGCTCTACTACTTTGATCCAGAAGGCAACCGTGTCGAGGTCTACCTTGATACCCCCTTCTATGTGGCCCAACCCTATGGCACGCCACTGGATCTGGACAAGAGCGAGGCTGAGCTGCTCGCCGAGACAGAAGCCATGGTCAAAAACGACCCCACTTTCATGCCACTGGACGCGTGGCGCGCCAAATTTCGGACACGTGGAGCAGGACGAACGTAATGGGACACAAAGGAAATTTCATTGATGGGGCGTGGGTCGATGGCGAGCGCGTGATCGAAAATATCAACCCATCGGATACCCGCGACATCATTGGCGAGTATGCGTTGGCCGATGCCGAACAGGCAAAGCGCGCGGTAGAGGCCGCAGCCCGGGCATTCGGCAGCTGGAGCTTGAGTACGCCTCAGCAGCGCTTTGAGATCCTGGACAAGGTCGGCACCGAATTGCTTGCTCGCAAGGAAGAGCTTGGAAACTTGCTTGCTCGTGAAGAGGGGAAGACCCTCCCTGAAGCCATGGGTGAGGTCACGCGAGCTGGCCAAATCTTCAAGTTTTTCGCAGGCGAGGCCATTCGGCAATCCGGCGACACTCTGGCTTCAGTGCGTCCCGGCGTGTCGGTCGAAGTCACGCGCGAGCCCATAGGTGTTGTGTGCCTGATCACCCCCTGGAACTTCCCCATTGCCATTCCCGCATGGAAGATCGCCCCGGCTCTCGCTTATGGCAATACGGTGGTTTTTAAGCCAGCTGAGCTGGTGCCGGGTTCGGCGTGGGCGCTTGCGGATATCCTTTCTCGCAGCGGTCTTCCCGCCGGAGTTTTCAACCTGGTGATGGGGCGCGGCGTCGAGATCGGACCAGCCTTGGTCGACGACCCACGGGTGGCCGGGGTCAGCTTTACTGGATCCGTGGTTACGGGCCAGCAGTTGGCGCGTTCCTGTGCTGCTCGTGGCGCCAAATTCCAGCTCGAGATGGGTGGCAAGAACCCCCTGGTGGTTCTCGATGACGCTGATCTTGATGTGGCCGTGAACTGTGCGGTCCAGAGTGCCTTCTTTTCGACGGGCCAACGGTGTACGGCATCAAGCCGCCTGATTGTGACGAAAGGTATTCATGGCCGATTTGTCGAGGCTGTGGTGGCGCGCCTGGGACAGCTGAAGATCGCGGATGCGCGCAGTCCCGGTACTGATATTGGACCTGTGGTCGATGCTCGTCAGCTCGGTATTGATTTGGACTACGTCGCGGCAGCCAAAGCAGAAGGCGCCAAGCTGGTCTTTGGCGGCAACGCGATGGAGCGAGACCTTGAAGACCACCCCGGCTTTTATCTCGTTCCGGCTCTTTTTACCGAGACCAATAACGCCATGCACATTAGTCGCGAGGAGGTCTTTGGGCCGGTAGCCAATGTGATCTGCGTGAGCGACTACGACGAAGCCCTTGCTATCGCCAATGACACACCATTTGGGCTATCCAGTGGCATTTGTACGACCAGCCTACGCTACGCCACGCATTACAAACGTCATGCTCAGGCAGGCATGGTCATGGTCAACGTGCCGACCGCGGGTGTGGACTACCACGTGCCTTTTGGTGGCCGTAAAGGATCAAGCATGGGCTCCCGTGAACAGGGTCGCTACGCAGCTGAGTTCTTCACCACCGTCAAGACGGCCTACACGGCCGCCTGAGATCGACATTCGAACAGCACATGACTGATACCTCCGTACTCAACCTTGCATTCGCCCAAGCGCGCACTCACTCGGCATTCACCTCAGAACCAGTATCTGACACGACACTAGAACAGCTACAGCAACTTGCACAATGGGGACCGACAGCCTTCAACTGTCAACCGGCACGTTATGCATTTGTGCGGAGCCGGGATAGCAAGCTGAAGTTGCAAGCCTGTCTTAGTCCAGGCAACGTGCCCAAAGTGGCTAGCGCACCGGTCACAGTGATAGTCGCCATGGATTCTCGTTTCCACGAGAACCTGCCGACGCAGTTCCCTCACAACCCAACGCTAAAGGATGGCTTTGAAGCTGATCCTGCTCGCGCACACGTCACCGCGCTGCGAAATAGCAGTCTTCAGGCCGCATATCTCATCATCGCGGCACGCCTACTGGGCCTTGACTGCGGACCTATGAGTGGTTTCGATTCTGCAGCGGTCGATACGAGCTTCTTCCCTGATGGTCGATGGCGCACAAACCTACTGGTGAATCTTGGCCATGGTGACGTTACCGCGCTTCGCGCTCGCGGACCTCGCCTTTCGTTTAATGACTGCGCCATTTTTCTCTGAGGTGCTCTATGCCATTTATTGAAGTCAAGATTATCGAAGGCGTCCTGGATCGCGATCAGCAGCAAGCGCTGATCGCCGAACTGACTGATGCTGTAGTTCGGGTTGGTGGGGAGGGTATGCGTCCAATGACGCGCTGCGCAATCCAGGAGATTCGTAGCGGTCTTTGGGGCGTGGCAGGAAAGCCAATGACAACTGAAATGGCGCTAGCCAAAAAGAACGTCTAACGCACCGCGCAGTTCAAACAAATTGATTCCCCACGAAATATGACCCACTTAGCACCGTGATTTTCATCCACCGTTGAATCGCACCGGGATTGGCAATCACCTCTGTGACTCAAACAAAGAATTCAAGGCAGCCTTTTCAAGGAGACAAAATGCTTGGTCGACTATTTTTTGTATTGGGGCTTATGAGCACGGGCATCACCTTGGCGGGAGACCGCGGTGTGACACCCACTGAAATACGACTGGGAGCCTCGGTTGTGCTGAGCGGGCCGCTGGGTGGGCAGGTAAAGGAGCGCGTCGAAGGTTCTCAGCTTTACTTCGAGGCGGTGAATGCGGCCGGTGGCGTGCACGGTCGAAAAATCACCTATACGCTGCTGGACGACGCCTTCGACGTAAAGCGTGCGGTCGAAAACACGCGCAAGCTGATTGACGAGCAGGGTGTGTTCATGATCTACAAAAACACAGGCACAGCCCAAACCACCGCCATCCTCCCCCTGGCCAAGGAGAGCCGTACCATCATCTTCGGCCCGATCACCGGCGCCACCGCTTTTCGCAATAAGGTCGACCCTTACCTCTTCCATGTCAGGGCGAGTTATGCCGACGAAGCGAACCGCATCTTGTCGCACCTCAAGGCAACCGGCATTACCCGCGTCACCGTGCTGTACCAAGACGACGGATTTGGAAAGGCCGTTCTGGTCGAACTGCAGAAGGCCGCAGCCGCGGCTCAGTTGCGCTTTGACGCCGAGATCAAGCTTGACCCCAAGTCCCCGGACTACCTTGCCGCCGCGGCCACCACTGAAAAATCACAACCGCAGGTCGTGGTGCTGGGCACCGCCGGGACTACGATAACAAAGTACATCCAGGCGGTATCGCAGACTGGTGTGCGCCCTACTTTCTATGGCTTTTCGGTCGTCAACGTGGACCAAATTCGCAACGACCTGAAGGAAAACGCGCGCGGCATCGTGCTCGCGCAGATCATGCCTCCTCTGCGTAACACCACGATCCCGGTGGTAGCTGAGTACCATAAGATCCTGCGCGAAAAGAACCCATCGGCGACGCCAACGGCCATGCAACTCGAAGGCTTTGTCCACGCAAAAATTCTGGTCGAAGGTCTGCGCCGGGCAGGCCGCAACTTGAGCACCGCTTCGTTCATCAAGGCCATGGAAGACGCTGGCGAGATCAGCTTCAACCGGCAGTTCTCGGTCAGATACTCACCAACTACGCACGATGGATCAAGCTACGTAGAGCTGGCGATTGTCGATAGTGCCGGGCAGCTGCGTTACTAAGGGAAGAGGCATAGCCTGACATGTCTCGTTCGGGTCCGTTCAGGAAAGGAAAATGGACCTGAATTTTGCGTGTGACAGTGTAGATCTGCTTCAGATTGCGCCGCTGTTTCCGCGATTTTGTTGCCTCGATTCCTAGCCAGCTGGCCAGCTTCTCAGCGTAGGGATCGAGCTTGCTTGGACTGAGCCGTCTTGCGTATGTGGGCTCGGTCTCATCCGACCGCAGGTACTTCTTCACCGTGCCGCGCGCCAGGCCTGTATGCCTGGAGATCTCGCGGATGGACATCTGTTCTCGCCGTGCCCAACGCCTGATGACATTCAATGTCGCCACGTCTATCATTCCTAAATTCCTCTGCTTTAAAACTAGCAGGGTAGGCCCTACGTGGGTCAACTTTGGATGGAAATCACTGTCCTTCGTGGGTCAGATTTCGGCGGAATTCAACAGACACTGGAAAGACTTCCTGAGCTCGGGTACTTCCAGCGGATGGGGTAAATGACCCCTGGGCGACCCTCTTGAGCCCCAACTAACCCCCGCTTGCACCTACCCCCTTGGACGACCCATTTGATGGCCCAAACTCCACACCCAGGGTAGAAAATCCCTTTTTCGGTATCGAAGTGGAAAACCGTGTCAACCTTGGAAATTGCAGGCACTAACTTCAGAAAAACTAGCAACTTCTATAGATACCTCCACCCGCCTTGGTGCGTAGCCAGCACCCCCATGGGGCAGTTTGGCCTGGATTTTGCTTGTCATTGGTGCATTTCTTAAAAATTCTGGTTCTTGCACCAGACAAAAGCATTTTTTCGGAGATCTCAAAATGGACGCACTAAAGCAGGGCGCTGATGCCCTGTTCATCCTGCTCGGCGCCATCATGGTCCTGGCCATGCACGCCGGCTTTGCCTTCCTGGAGCTGGGCACCGTACGGCGCAAGAACCAGGTCAATGCCCTGATCAAGATCCTGGTGGACTTCTCGGTCTCCACCGTGGTCTATTTCCTGGTCGGTTATGGCGTAGCCTATGGCACGAGCTTTCTGGTCGGCGCCGAACAGCTGGTGGCGAAGAGCGGTTATGAGCTGGTGAAGTTCTTCTTCCTGCTGACCTTTGCGGCCGCCATTCCGGCCATCATCTCGGGTGGCATCGCCGAGCGCGCCAAGTTCTGGCCGCAGCTGATCGCCACCGCCGTGATCGTGGGCGTGGTCTATCCCCTGTTTGAGGGCGTGGTGTGGAACCAGAAGTTCGGCATCCAGGCCTGGATCAAGGGCCTGACCGGCGAGGAATTCCATGACTTTGCGGGCAGCATCGTGGTGCATGCCGTGGGCGGCTGGATCGCGCTGCCGGCCGTGCTGCTGCTGGGCGCGCGCTACAACCGCTACCGCAAGGACGGTGGTGTCTCGGCGCATCCGCCCTCCAGCATTCCCTTCCTGGCCCTGGGCGCCTGGATCCTGACGGTGGGCTGGTTCGGCTTCAACGTCATGAGCGCCCAGACCCTGGACAAGATCTCCGGCCTGGTCGCAGTGAACTCGCTGATGGCCATGGCCGGGGGTACCCTGGCCGCGCTGGCGTTGGGTCGCAACGACCCGGGCTTCGTGCACAACGGGCCACTGGCCGGTCTGGTGGCCGTCTGCGCCGGCTCGGACCTGATGCATCCCATGGGTGCATTGGTGGTGGGCGGCGTGGCAGGCGCCATCTTCGTGGTCATGTTCACGCTGACGCAGAACAAATGGAAGATCGACGACGTGCTCGGCGTCTGGCCGCTGCACGGGCTGTGCGGCGCCTGGGGCGGCATCGCCGCCGGCATCTTCGGCAGCAAGGCCCTGGGTGGCCTGGGGGGTGTGACCCTGACCGGTCAGCTGATCGGCACCGGCCTGGGCGTGCTGTGGGCCCTGCTGGGCGGTTTTGTGGTCTACGGTGTGCTCAAACTCACCATGGGCCTGCGCCTGAGCCAGGAAGAGGAGTTCGACGGGGCCGACCTGAGCATCCACAAGATCGGCGCCACGCCGGACCGCGACGTCAACTGGTAAAGCCGGCGGGGCCCGTGCGGTCCAGCAGCCAGGGCCAGACCCGCTGCTCCAGCGCCCAGCGGCCGGGCCCGTAGATGGCCAGTCCTGCCAGCAGCGCACCCCAGAGGATGTGCTGCTGCAGGGCGGCCGGCGCGATTTCGGCCAGGCTGAGGACGGCGACCCCGTTCACCACGCTCAGGCCCAGGGCGGCAAAGCGCCCGCCCAGGCCCAACAGCAGCAACACCGGCAGCAACAGTTCGCCGGCCGTGCCCAGAGCGGCCGCCAGCGGCGGCGAGAGCCAGGGCACCTGGTATTCGTCCTCGAACAGCGCCAGGGTGATCTCCCAGTCGCGGATCTTGGTCAGGCCCGAGAGGAAAAAGACCTGGGCCAGGTAATAACGTGCCAGCAGGGCGGCGGCCGGCTGCAGCGCCGCCAGGCCGCGACTCAGGCGGGACCACAGGCCCAGGAACAGGTGCCAGGCCGCTTGTACTGTCGTTTTCATGATGTCGCCTTGTCGCGTGATTTGGATGGGACGTTCAGCCTGCGCGGCCATCGCTGGCCACGACGCGGAGCAGGAGGCCTTCGTGGACCGCCGGGGCCAGCCAGGCCTGGAAATCGAAGGCCGCCGCCTGGGCCAGGGCCTGGTGCAGGCTCTGGCCGGCGAACAACGCCGTGACAAAAGTCGCCTCGCCGGGCTGTGCGACCCGCAGCAGGGGGCGGTACGCCTGGCGCCAGACCAGCGCGGTCTCGCCCAAACCAGCGGCCAGGCAACGGGCAGCCCGATCCAGTTCGGGGGGGTCGATGACGTGGGCATCGATCAGCGTCACCACCGGCCAGCGGCTGACCAGGCAGACCGTGCCGGGCGCGAGTACTAGCGACAGATCGTCCGGATCGACATTCGCCAGCAAGGCAAAACTTTGCGGATCGGGTGCGTCATCGGCCGCCGTGGCGGCTTCGTGCAAGGCCCATTCGGTGCGTGCCACATCGGCCAGATACGGCTCGGCGGCGACGAGGTCGGGCAACTGCTCGATCAACTGCGCCAGCGCACCGCCCCACAGGGCGAGATCGCCGCGCAGCGGCGGCTGCTCAGACCAGAGCTTGCGCGCCAGGGCCTCGAAATTTTCATCGCCCAGCAGGCGCGCCAGCACCGGGTAGGCGGCACCCAGGGTGCGTATGGCCTGGGCCGCAGCGTGGCTGCGATAGGCGGCCAGCCCACGCCACAGCTGGGCGGAGGCGTCGACGCCGGTGGCATCGGCGTGCCCGGACAGCCGGCCCAAGGCCGCATCATGCGTCGGCGCCCACAGAGCACCGAGCAGGATTTCTTGCCAGGCCTCCAGCGTCGGGGCGGCGGACGGCGCGTTCAGGCGCATGCCGTCTCCGGCGCAGGGCTGCACAAGGCCGCCGCCCGGGCCGCCTCGTCGAGCAGCACGGACAGCGCCGGGACCCCGGTGTCCCACTCGATCAGCGTGGGCACCGGGCCCAGCCGCGCGCGGGCATGGGCATACAGGGCCCAGACCTCTTCGCAGACGTGGCTGCCATGGTCGTCGATGACCATTCGCACACCGGCTTCTGCCACCTCGGCATGTCCGGCCAGGTGGATCTCGCCCACGCAGGCCGGGTCCAGCGCATCGATGGTCCGGCGCACAGCCGCCAGCGGGTCGGCGCCCTCCCCGCGCAGCGCGGCATTGCGTGCATTGACATAGAGGTTGTTTACGTCCAGCAGCAGGCGGCAGCCGCTGCGCCGTGCCAGTTCACCCAGGAACTGGGCTTCGTCCATCTCCTGTCCCGGACAGGGGAGGTAACTGGACAGGTTCTCGACCAGCAAGGGACGGCGCAGCCGCTCCTGCACCTGCTGGACGTTGCGACACAGCACGGCCAGTGCCTCTGGGCTGAAGGGAATGGGCAGCAGGTCGGCCGCATGCACGACCGCGGATGGCCCCGCCAGGGGCGCACGCGCAAAACAGGCGTGGTCACTGACCAGCAGGGGCTCGATGCGCTGCACCAGGGCCGCCAAGCGGTCCAGGTGCCAGGGGTCGATCCCGGCCACCGAGCCCAGCCCCAGTCCGACCCCGTGCAGGCTGACCGGGTAATGGGCACGTCCCTGTTCGAGCACGGCCAGTGCGGCGCCACCGGCGCCGAAAAAATTTTCCGAATGGACCTCGAGAAAAGCCAGTGCCGGTAATGTTTCCAGCACTTCACCGTAGTGCGGATGCCGCCAGCCTATGCCCACGCCCGCCACCTCGTTGGGGGGGGCGGCAGGGGGCACGGGCCGGCGCTCCACCATGGCTGGATCAGCTCTTCTTGCCGGCGGCCATCTTGGCTTCGTCGGCAGTCATGCCCATCATCTGTTTGCAGGTGCCCTTGGCCACGTATTTCCACTCGCCCTTGTCGTTGTCCAGCTTGGACTGGCCGGCACAGGAGTGCGAGCCCGAGAGGTTGGCGCAGTCGTTCTGGCCGGCCTTGGCGATGCCGTAGCATTTTTCCTTGCTCTGTGCCATGGCCGGGGTGGCCACGAACAGGGTGGAGAGGAGGGTGGCCGCAGCGGCGGCGACGATGGCACGTTGGTTCATGGAAAAACTCCTGGTGGATAAGACCGGACGACCATCGTCCGGCTACAGGTTTGGTCGGATCCTGTCCCGTTTTTCTTACAGAAGGTCGGCAATGTCGTCCCAGGCCTCGGGCGGAATGCGTCCGGTATAGGTCTTTGCCACCTGGCCGTTCTTGTTGATGATGAAAGTGGCCGGCAGCAGGGATTTGGCGCCAAAGCTGTCGGCATACCCCGCCTGACCGGCCCACAGCTGCGGAAAGCGTTGTGCACGCGGCACGGTCATGGCAATGATCTGCTCGTAGGCGTGGACGTCCTGCACGCGCCGGTCTGTGCTGACCAGCACCATCTCGAAGGGCTGGGCGCGCCAGCCCTCGTAATTGGCGCGTAGCTCGGACATCTTGTCCCGACACACCGCACAGCTGGTCGACCAGAAAACCACCAGCACCACCTTGCCCCGCAGGCTGGCCAGGTCAAAAGCCTGGCCGCCCAGGGTCTGGCCGCTGAGGCGGGACTGGCCCGCCTCGCTGGGCTTGGCGGGTTCGCGCACCGCCTGCGCCGGTACCGCCATGGAAAAGGCCAGGAGGGCCAGGGTCAGGAGGCAGCCGCTGATTTTGCGCATGATGGAACTTCCAAAGGGCCTAGTTTGTCGCGTCGGAGCGATAGATTCTTACAGTTTCGGCGTCTGGCCGCATTTTTATCTGGCGTTTCCTGGAAATCGCGCATAATGATTTCGTACTGCTGTATGACGGTGGTATTTATTAGCGGTGATTCGTCGGTTTTGCGTTTGCTTTAAGTCTTCAGTGCTTTGTTGCTCGCGGCTATCGGACTCCATCGCCTTATCTGAGTCTTTTTGAGGAGTCCTTTGATGGGCAACAAACTTTACGTGGGCAACCTGCCCTATTCCTTCCGCGACGAAGATCTGCAACGCGCCTTCTCTGCCTACGGCAGCGTCAGCAGCGCCAAGGTCATGATGGAGCGCGACACCGGCCGTTCCAAGGGTTTCGGTTTTGTCGAAATGGGTAGCGATGCCGAGGCACAAGCCGCGATCGCCGCCCTGCATGGCCAGCAACAAGGTGGCCGCGCCCTGGTCGTCAATGAAGCCCGTCCGATGGAAGCCCGTCCCCCCCGCAGTGGTGGCGGTGGTGGTGGTTATGGCGGTGGCGGTGGCGGCTACGGTGGTGGTGGTGGTGGTGGTGGTGGTGGTGGTGGTGGTGGTGGTGGCGGTTACGGCGGCGGCGGTGGTGGTGGCCGTCGTGAAGGTGGTGGCGGTGGCTACGGCGGTGGCCGCAGCAGCTACTAAGCTCCAGCCCCATAAAAAAGGACCCCGCGCGGGTCCTTTTTTCATGGTTTTTCCTAGGCTGCAGCACCTTGTCTGAACCGGATTTCTGTGTCAATAATAAAAAAGTGGGGGCCGTGAAGCCGCTCACAGGGATTGCGGTGATCTGCCGAATTCGCATTCGTCGACACGAATTGATTGCGTTTCTGGGACTCCATCGCTTGTTTTTGGTTTTTCAGGAGTCCCCGCATGGGCAATAAACTTTACGTCGGAAACCTTGCCTATTCCGTTCGCGACAGCGACCTGGAACAGGCCTTCAGCCAGTTCGGTGCCGTCAGCAGTGCCAAGGTGATGATGGAGCGCGACACCGGCCGCTCCAAAGGTTTCGGTTTCGTCGAAATGGGCAGCGATGCCGAGGCACAGGCCGCCATCAACGGCATGAACGGCCAGCCCCTGAGCGGCCGCAGCATCGTCGTCAACGAAGCCCGTCCCATGGAGCCGCGTCCTCCGCGCACCGGTGGATATGGCGGTGGCGGCGGTGGTGGTTATGGCGGCGGGGGGCGTCGGGAAGGCAGCAGCGGTGGGTATGGGGGTGGTGAGGGTGGGGGCGGTGGGGGCGAAGGCGGTTTCCGCAGCCCCTACGGCAACCCACGCGGTGGTGGCGGTGGTCGTCGCGGCTACTGAACCCGCTGGCGTTTCCCGTGACAGGCCCCGTGAGGGGCCTTTTTCTTTGGGTGCACGCGAGCTTTCCTTCTGCCTGCACACACAGCAAGGGCGCTGCCGTCGCCCTGGGGCATCACAGGGATGACGCGCGATGCTTGCGCGGCCGCCCGGCCAGCAGACGGTCGAACAGTGCGTCGGGCAAGAGCCGCAGCAATTTGGCCGCCACGCCCATCTGCCAGGGTATGACGCGGTAACTGACCCCGGCCTCGATTGCTTTCAGGGCGCGTTCGGCAAAAACCGGTGCCGTCATCAGGAAGGGCATGGGGTAGCGGTTCTGTTGCGTCAGTGGCGTCTTGATATAACCCGGCGCGAGCGTCACCACACGCACCCCGCTGCCACGCAATTCACCGCGCAGGCTTTCGCAATAGCTGATCACTCCAGCCTTGCTCGCACAGTAGGCCCCATGGCCGGGTAGGCCGCGGATGCCGGCCACGCTGGCCACGCCCACCAGGCGACCGGAGCCGCGAAGGCGCATGGGCGCGATGAAGGGATGGAAGGTGGCAGCCAGGCCGGTATTGTTGACGGCAAAAGTACGCGCCATGACGGCCAGATCCTCATGCTGCGCCGTATCCATGCCGATGCTGATGCCGGCATTGGCCACCACCACGTCGGGCAGGCCCTGCTGCGCCAGGCAAGCCTGTCCGGCCGCCACGATGCTGGGCACATCCGCCACGTCGGCGGCATACAGGCGATAGCGGGCCGCATCGAGCTGATGGGCCTCGGCCCACTGCTGCATCTCATGCACACGCCGCGCCACCAGGGCCAGGTCGTAGCCGGCCTGGTAGCAGCACCAGGCCAAGGCCTGGCCGATGCCGCTGGAAGCGCCCGTGATGAAGACCAGCTTGCGCATCGGGGACGGCTCAGCGTTCCGGCGGGGGCAGCAGAATGCCGCGCACGCGCCCGCGCAACTCCATGACCTGGTCGAAATTGCTGTAGTCCAGGCTGTCGGCCGTGATGCGGTCACTGCCGCGCACAAGCTCGACCGGCTTGTGCGACTTGATGCGTTCCTCTTCGAGGTAGGCGTGCAGGAATTCACCGCTGAAGCTCACGCGGGGCAGGGTGGTTCCGCTGCGGTCCACCGTGGCTTCGCGCACCACCTGGGCATCGCCGATGAGCTGCACCTCGGTCGCATCGTTGTTGGCCAGGGCGCGTTTGGCCGTCGCGACGGTCAGGTAACCGCGTTGGTTGAAGCTGCGGATGCGGACCCGGTCGATCTCCAGCACATCGGTGTGCGGGTAGTGGCGGGCCTGCTCGCCATAGACCTCACTTTTGAGCCGGCCATTGCCGTCAAAGGTCTTGATGGAGAAGCGCTCCATCTGGTAATCAGGGTCTTCGCGCAAAGGCTGCTCGGTCGTCGCGGTGTCCAGCAAGGGTGTGCTGCGCACCAGCCAGTAGGTGCCCAGTGCCAGCAGGCCCATGAGCATGATGGGCAGGTAGATCGACAGCCGGTCCCAGGCCATGCGCACGAAACGGATCACTGACCGTACTCCTGCAACAGCTCTGCATACCGGCCACTGGCCACCAGCAGCAGGTCGCAGAACTCGCGCGCGGCGCCCGAGCCGCCCGGCACCCGGGTGACATGGTGGGCACAGGCGCGCGCTTCGGCGTGGGCATTGGTCGGGGCACAGGCGAAAGCACAGCGCCGCATGACCGGCAGATCGGGCCAGTCGTCGCCGATGGCGGCCGCTTGCGACCAGTCCAGCCCCAGGGCCTGCAGCGTCAGTTCGGCCGCCGGCCGTTTTTCCTCGGTGCCATAGTGCACGTGGCGTATGCCCAGCGCCTGCAGGCGCACGCGCAGGGCCAGGCTGTCACGGCCGGTGATCACCGCCGGCGTGATGCCGGCACGCTGCAAGAGCTTGAGGCCATGGCCATCGAGCGTGTTGAAGCGCTTGAGGCTTTCACCGCTCTCGCCGATGTACAGGCCGCCGTCGGTCAGGACGCCGTCGACGTCGAAGAAGGCGACACGGATGCCCTGCGCCCGCAGCAACAGTTCGGGCGCAAAGTTCAGTGCCGGTCGCAGAGGGTTCATATGACTTTCGAACGCATCAGGTCGTTGCTGTTCAAAGCACCGCACAGCCGTCCCTCCCCATCGACCACCAGCACGCTGGTGATGCGGCGCTCCTCCATGATCTCGGCCGCCTCCACCGCCAGCGCATCGTGCCCGATGGTGACCGGATCGGGATGCATGAACTGCTGCGCACTGCCCATGCGCATGTCCACGCCTTTTTCCAGCAGACGCCGCAGGTCGCCGTCGGTGAAGATGCCCAGCACCCGGTCCTGCGCATCCACGATGGCCGTGGCCCCGAGGCCCTTGGCGCTCATCTCGCGCATGATGACGCTGAAGCCGGCGTCAGGGCCGACCTTGGGCACGGCCTCGCCCTGGCGCATCACGTCGCTCACATGGGTGAGCAGCTTGCGCCCCAGCGAGCCGCCGGGGTGCGAACGGGCAAAGTCTTCGGCCTTGAAGCCACGCGCATCGAGCAGGGCCACGGCCAGGGCATCGCCCAGAGCCAGCTGTGCGGTGGTACTGGCGGTCGGTGCCAGGTTCAGGGGGCAGGCCTCCTTTTCGACGCCGGTGTCCAGCACCAGATCGGCATGACGACCCAGCGTGGACTGAGGCTGGCCGGTCATGGCGATCAGGGGCACGCCCTGGCGCTTGAGCACCGGCAGGATGGCCGTGAGTTCTTCGGACTCGCCGCTGTTGGAGATCGCCAGCAGCAGATCGGCGGCGGTGATCATGCCCAGGTCACCATGGCTGGCTTCTGCAGGGTGCACGAACATGGCGGGGGTCCCGGTAGAAGCCAGGGTGGCGGCCATCTTGCGGCCGATGTGCCCGCTCTTGCCCATGCCCATCACGACCACCCGTCCGGGTACCTCCAGCATCAGGCCCACGGCCCGGGCAAAGTGGTCACCGATGCGCTGGCGCAGGCCCAGCACGGCGGCGGCCTCGATCTCGAGGGTCTCGTGCGCAAGCCGGATGACCCGGGCTGCGTCCAGGGGTGCGGGTACCTGCTTGCTGTCGCTCATGCATGGATTCTATCGGGGCCTACTGTCTTGCTAGTATCCGGGTATGACCGGGCTTGAACTCACCTTGATCTACCTGCTGGCGGCCGTGCTCGGGGTGGTGGTTTTTCGCAGTCTCAAGCTGCCTCCCATGCTGGGTTATCTGGCCGTCGGCGTGGTGATCGGACCCAATGCGCTGGCACTGGCGCAGAACTCGGAAGGGATCCGGCATCTGGCGGAGTTCGGCGTGGTGTTCCTGATGTTCGCGATCGGCCTGGAGTTCAATCTGCCACGCCTGCGCGCCATGCGTCGCCACGTTTTTGGCCTGGGCCTGCTGCAAGTGGTGTTCACCATGCTGCTGACCCTGGCCGGCGCCTACCTGCTGACCCTGCTGCTGCCCGAGCTCTGGTCCATCAGCTGGCAAACGGCGCTGGCGCTCTCCGGGGTCATGGCCATGAGCAGCACGGCCATCGTGGTCAAGCTCATGGCCGACCGGCTCGAGCTGGAGTCCGAGCATGGGAAACGTGTCATGGGCATCCTGCTGTTCCAGGATTTGGCCGTGGTGCCGCTGCTGGTGCTGATCCCGGCTCTGGGCAGCCCCGCCAATGAACTGCTGGGCTCGCTCGGCCTGGCTCTGCTCAAGGCCGTTGCGTTGCTGGCGCTGCTGCTGCTGGGGGGCCAGCGACTGATGCGCCGCTGGCTCACCCTGGTCGCGCGGCACAAGAGCAATGAGCTGTTCATGCTCAACCTCCTGCTGATCACCCTGGGGCTGGCCTGGCTGACCGAGCTGGCGGGCCTGAGCCTGGCGCTGGGCGCCTTCGTGGCCGGCATGCTGATTGCCGAAACCGAATTCAAGCACCAGGTGGAGACGGACATCCGTCCCTTTCACGACGTGCTGCTCGGTCTCTTCTTCATCACCATCGGCATGATGCTGGACTGGAGCATCGTGTGGCAGCGCTGGCCGCTGGTCCTCATGCTGATGGTTTCTTCCCTGCTGCTCAAGCTGGTGCTGATCACCCTGCTCACGCGCGCCCTGGGTGCCACCATGGGCGTGGCACTGCGTACCGGCCTGTACCTGACGCAAGCCGGTGAATTCGGCTTCGTGCTGTTGACGCTGACGCATCAGCAGGGTCTGATCGAAGCAGCCATGCTCAACCCCATCCTGGCCTCCATGGTGCTGTCCATGCTGGCTACGCCCTTCATCATCATGTACAGCAACCGGCTCGTCATGCGCCTGGTCGCCAGTGAATGGCTGCAGCAATCGCTGCACATGACCAATATCGCGCGCCAGGCCATCAGCACCAGTGGCCACGTCATCATCTGCGGCTATGGCCGCTGCGGCCAGAACCTGGCGCGCATGCTGGAAGGCGAAAAGATTCCCTATATGGCGCTGGACCTCGACCCCGACCGGGTACGCCAGGCCACCGCCGCCGGCAACAGCGTCGCCTATGGTGATGCCGCGCGCCTGCAGGCCCTGATGGCCGCCGGTCTGGGTCGCGCCAGCGCGGTTGTCATCACCTACCTGGATATCCCGGGGGCCCTCAAGGTGCTGAGCAATGTGCGCGAGCATGCCCCGAATGTCCCGGTGATCGTGCGCACCCAGGACGATTTTGCGCTGGACCGGCTGCGTGCGGCCGGTGCCACCGAGGTGGTGCCCGAGTCGATCGAGGGTTCGCTGATGCTGGCCAGCCACGCCCTGGCCCTGGTGGGCGTGCCCATGCGCCGTGTGATCCGTCTGGTGCAGGACCAGCGCGATGCCCGCTACAACCTGCTGCGCGGTTATTTCCACGGCGCCGACGACAGTGCGATCGATGATGGCGCACAGGAGCGTCTGCAGTCCCTGACCCTGCCCGCCGGCGCCCATGCCCTGGGTCAGTCGCTGGGCGCGCTCTTGCCCCGGCTGGCCGACACCCGCATACTCAGCCTGCGGCGGCGCAGCGGCAAAAGCCTGAGCCCTGACAGCGACCTGACGCTGGAGGACGGCGATACGCTGGTGCTTTCAGGGCAGGCCGAAGCACTGGCGCTGGCCGAGGAAAAACTGCTGCGCGGTTGAAACGCTGCCACACCCAGACCCTCACTCCACGCCTTGAGTCCACCATGCAGGATCACTACATCACCGACTATCTGAGAAACCACATCCGCACCGTGCCGGACTGGCCGTCACCGGGCGTGCAGTTCCGTGACATCACCCCGCTGTTGCAGAACCCGAAGGTGTTCCGTGTCATGGTCGATGCCTTCGTTCATCGCTACATGGACCCGGGCATGCGTCCGGACGTGGTCGCCGGGCTGGATGCACGCGGTTTTATCCTGGGCTCGGTGATCGCCTATGAACTGGCCGTGGGTTTCGTGCCCATCCGGAAAAAGGGCAAGCTTCCCTTCACGACCGTCGAGGAAACCTACGAGCTGGAATACGGCAGCGCCACCGTGGAGTTGCACACGGATGCCGTCAAGCCCGGCCAACGCGTCCTGCTGGTCGATGACCTGATCGCCACCGGCGGCACCATGATGGCCGGCAAGCGGCTATTGGAAAAACTGGGGGCACAGGTGGTGGAAGGTGCCGCCATCGTTGACCTGCCGGAACTTGGCGGCTCCGCCCGCTTGCGCGAAGCCGGTCTGCCCCTGTTCACCCTGCTGGATTTCGCCGGCCACTGAGGCGCCTGACGGCACCGGGGGCAGGGATCAGATGAGGTCGCCGTACTGGGTCCGGCTCAGCGGCAGGCGCTCCACCTCTTCATCCATCCGCGTTTCCTCGAATTCGGTCGGAGGAAATTCGGTAGGGGCAAAGTCTGCCGGTACGGGCCTGGCCGTTGCAGCCAGACGGCCTTTATCACCTGAAGCCAGCGCCTGCTTGAAGGCGTTGACCTCGTCGGGACGGATGGGTTCGAAGCGGCGTTTGCGATCGCCTGATGCAGGCGGGGCCGGCATGGACTCGGGGCGGGTTTCCCTGGCAGGAGGTACGGCCGAGAGCGCCACACCAAGTTCGCTTTCAGGACGCGGCTTGCGCAAGACAGGCACGCTGGTCTTGCCCAGCTCATTGATGCGCCAGTACACGGCGGTCACATCTATCTTGTGCCGCTGACGCGCGTTCTGGGTGACGACCGCCTCGATCTCGGCCAGCTGGCCGATGTGCTCTGCCATCTCCTTGGGCAGGTCCATCATGATCAGGTACTGGCTGCCGCGCGAGTCGAGCGACAAGACCTTGTATTTGTAGCTGGACGAGAGCATGCCCACGCGCGCCATGGACTCGCGCACCACGGCGTACAGCAGTTCCCGGCGCTCCAGCCGCTGGGTCTTGCGGTCCAGGGCCTGCTCCTCATCAGGCGGCAGATTGGTCGGACCGGCATCCTCCACTGGCGGGGTTTTGGCCGTGGATTTTTTCGAGAAGAAGTTGTCCAGACGTACCATTTTTTGTTCCGATGGTGCAGCTTGCACAATAGGGGAGCAGACGGGTGGGCCTGCAAGCTGCATTTTCTTCCTAAACGCCCAGCCGTGCAGCGACTGTCGCCCGGTCGGCGTAAGCAATTGTTTCCGGGTCCATCTGGCACGCAGGCGGTCCGCACTGCACAGTACGCCCATTTCCCGGCCTTGACAACGGGCCTGCGGCCATCCGGCATACACCGGCTTATTTGCCGATGCAGAAACGGGAAAAAATGACCCCCAGCAGGTCGTCCGACGTGAACTCCCCGGTAATTTCATTGAGTGCGTTCTGGGCCAGGCGGAGTTCCTCGGCCAGCAGGTCCAGCGCCTGGGCCTGAGCTGCCAGGTGGGCTGCCGCCTGCGCCAGATGCTCCCGCACGCGATGCAAGGCCTGCACATGGCGTTCGCGTGCGATGTAGAGCCCTTCGGGGGCGGCCTGCCAGCCCACGGTTTCCAGCAGTTGCCGACGCAGCGCCTCCAGGCCGGTCCCGGTCTTGGCTGACAGACTCAGGCCCGAGGCGGGCCCGGGCGCCGCGTCGGCCTTGTTCCAGACATCCAGCACCGGCACCCGTGCCGGCAGGCGTTGCGCCAGCATCCGGCGGATGTCCTCATCGGCCAGGCGATAGTCGGGCAGGGCCTGGCGTGTGAGATCGTGCAGAAACAGCACGACATCCGCGCCCTCGATCTCGGCCCAGGCACGGGCGATGCCGATGCGCTCCACCTCGTCGCTGCTCTCGCGCAAACCAGCGGTGTCAATCACATGGACGGGCACGCCTTCGATCTGGATGGTCTCTTGCACCTTGTCACGCGTGGTACCGGGTATGGGCGTGACGATGGCCAGTTCGGCCCCCGCCAGGGCATTGAGCAATGAGCTTTTGCCGGCATTGGGCTGGCCGGCGATCACCACATTGATGCCCTCGCGCAGCAAACTGCCCTGGCGCGCATGCTGCAGCACGGTCCCGAGCTGTTCCTGCAGGCGTCGCAACTGTCCCTGCGCGTCGGCCTTCTTCAGGAAGTCGATCTCTTCTTCGGGAAAATCGAGCGTGGCCTCCACCAGCATGCGCAGCTGGATCAGGGCCTCACGCAACACGGCGATCTCGCGCGAAAAAGCCCCGTCCAGCGAGCGGCTGGCACTGCGTGCCGCCGCTTCGGTACTCGCATCGATCAGGTCGGCAATGGCCTCGGCCTGGGCCAGGTCGATCTTGTCATTGAGGAAAGCGCGCTCGGTGAACTCGCCGGGCTGCGCCAGCCGCAGGTGTGGCAGACAGGAGGGGCCGTTGTGCGCATGGGCCTGGGCGGCCACCTCCAGGCAACGCGCCAGCAGCAGCTGCAGCACGACCTGGCCGCCATGCACCTGCAACTCCAGCACGTCCTCGCCGGTGTAGGAGTGCGGGGCCGGGAAATGGATGGCCAGGCCATGGTCCAGAACCTCACCCGCTGCATCGCGCAATGGCAGATAGGTGGCATGGCGTGCTTGCAGATCGCGGCCACACAAGGCGGCAACGAAGGCCCCCAGGCCACGGCCGCTGACGCGCACGATGCCGACCGCCCCACGGCCGGGGGCGGTGGCGACGGCGACAATGGGTTCCTGTTGGCGTGCCAGCATGCTGCGCTATTTTGCAGCCACGAGGCCTGCAATTGAAAGGGCCGCTGATGCGGCCCTTGTGTCTGTGCTTACTTGAACTTCGGCAGGTTGAACTGCGGAGGCACGCCCATGCGGGTGTTGATGACCCACTGCTGCGCGATCGACAGGATGTTGTTGGTCAACCAGTACAGCACCAGGCCCGACGGGAAGAAGAAGAACATCACGCTGAAGATCAGCGGCATGAACCACATCATCTTGGCCTGGATCGGGTCCGGCGGCGTCGGATTCAGGGCGGTCTGCAGCATGGTGGTGACCGTCATCAGCAGCGGCAGGATGTAATACGGGTCTTCGGCCGACAGGTCTTTGATCCACAGGATCCAGGGCGCGTTGCGCATTTCCACACTGGACAGCAGGACCCAATACAGGGCGATGAAGACCGGGATCTGGATCATGATGGGCAGGCAGCCGCCCATGGGATTGACCTTCTCCTCGCGGTAGATGCGCATCATCTCCTGCTGCATCTGCTGCGGCTTGTCTTTCAGGCGCTCGCGCATCTCGGTGATACGCGGTGTCACCGCCTTCATTTTGGCCATGCTGGCGTAGGCCTTGGCATTGAGCCAGTAGAAGGCGATCTTGAGCAGCAGCACCAGGGCCACGATGGACCAGCCCCAGTTGTACAGGATGCTGTTGAGTTGATCCAGCAGCCAGTACAGCGGCTTGGCCAGGATGGTCAGCCAGCCATAGTCCTTGACCAGTTCCAGGCCGGGCGCAATGGCTTCGAGCTTCTTTTCTTCCTGTGGCCCGACGAACAGGCGCGCCTCGACGGTGCGGCTGGTACCCGGCGCCACGGCTTCCAGTGGGGCAATCATGCCGACCGCATACAGATTGGTGTCGACCTTGCGCGCGAAGATTTCACGCTGCACGCCTTCGCCCAGCAACCAAGCGCTGGCAAAGTAGTGCTGGACCATGGCCACATAGCCGTTGGGTGACTGTTTCTCGAACTCGGCCTTGTTCTTCTCGATGTCGCTGAACTCGACCTTCTGGTATTTCTTGGCGTCGGTATACACCGCCGGACCAGTGAAGGTGGAATAGAAGGAGGACTCACCGGCCAGCTTGTTGCCATCGCGCACCAGCTGCAGATACAGCTGGGGGGCCGCCGGCGCGCTGCCCACGTTCTGCACTTCGTGCTTGACGTCGATGGTGTAGCTGCTGCGCTTGAGAGTGTAGGTCTTGAGCAGTCGCACACCGCCGATCTCCGGCGACTCGAACTTCACCACCAGTTCATCGACCCCATCCTTGAGCTCGCGTACACCGGGCAACAGTTTCATGGGCGTCTTGTGCGTCGGAAGGCTTCCGCCGGCGGCGCCGGCAATCAGACCGGACTGGGAAAGATAGACGCGGTCCTTGCTTTCATCCAGCAAAACGACATAGGCCTCCGGATTTTTCTGATCGCGATGCTTCAGAAACTCGGAGCGGACGAGTGAGCCGCCTTCGGTGTCGAAGCTCAGCTTGAGCACGTCGCTGCTCACCTGCACCCGCTCGCGGACCACGGGTACCTGCGTCTCTGCCTTGGCTATGCGATCGCTGCTGTTGCCGGCCGGCTGCTGCACGGGCGTGGCGGCCGGCACTGCTGCCGGCATCGATGTCGCCGCTTCTGGCGCCGCGGCTGCCGTCTTGGCGGGCGGGCCGGGGAAGAAGGTGGCCTGACGGCCATTGTGGATCTGCCACTGGTCCCACAACAGGACCAGGGAAAAACCAAAAATCACCCACAAGATGGTGCGGCGAATATCGTTCATGAAGACTTCTTTTCAGAGGAGGAAGTAAGCAGGCCGGTGAAGAGACCGGGTTTTTGCACAGGCACAGGATCATGCCCGCCATCACACCAGGGATGGCAACGCAGGAGCCGACCGACCGTCAGGTAACTACCAGCCAGGGCACCATGCTGGCGCAATGCATCAATGGCATATAGCGAGCAGGTTGGCTCGAACCGGCAGGCCGAGCCCAGCCAGGGGCTCAGAAAGAAACGATAACCCTTGACCAGTCCGATAAGCAGTTTGCTGATCATGCCGTACCTTTGGCAGGCCGCAGGACCTTGCTGAAGAGCTGTTCGATCTCGCCACGCACTGCATCACGCAGGACATCGGATGCCGGGCTGGTGAACTTCAGGCGATCAAAGGTGCTGCGCAGCCGGACGAGGTAGGCATGCGCAGGCAGTGCCGACGCATGCTGCTCGGCAAGGCTGTAGATTTGTCGCTTGATCAGATTGCGCGTCACGGCGCGACGCGCCCAGCGCTTGGGAACCATCGCCCCGATCCAAGGACCTTCAGCAGCAAAGGGGGCCTGCGACACGGCTTGCGTGCCTGAGGCCTCCAGAACCATGCGATGCATGACGAAGTGTTCCGTCCGGGCAAAGGGGGGACACGCCAGCACGACCTGAAACTGTTCCCGGGTTTTCAGTCGCCGCGCCTGCATGCTGCGCCGTTGAATGCACTGCGCAAAACCGGTGCAGGTCTCTGGCAGTGCCGTCGCCCGGCTTAGACGGCCAGACGCTTGCGGCCCTTGGCGCGGCGAGCGTTGATCACGGCACGACCGCCACGGGTTTTCATGCGGACCAGGAAACCATGGGTGCGCGCACGGCGGATCTTGGAAGGCTGATAAGTACGTTTCATCTCGAAATCCTAGTAAGCGGTGGAGTTTTTCTGTCCATGCGGTCACGCCACCCTCAGTGGCGACAGCCCCCATGAAATGTCCCGACCACAGGTCCGTGACCTCGGTTGCGGCCTTGCGGCGCAGTCCGGGCACGTCACAGGCCTCGGGAAAACCATAGATTATCGCAAAAATTTCCAATGCTGGCAATGTCTTGGCTTTCTATATGCGTGCAGCACATGAGGCCCGACCAGCCCCAAGCCTTTTGTGGATAAATTCTTGATAATTTACAATTCGGGCTCTCGTTCAGCATAAATATCCACAATAATCAGTACGCATGAGTGAGGGACAAAACAACAAACACGCCGCAAGCATTGGGCAGGAAGCCGGCCAGGGATTGTGGCAGGCCTGTGTTGATCAGCTGGCCCAGGAACTGCCCGAACAGCAGTTCAATACCTGGATCAAACCCTTGACAGCCCAGGTCGCTGAGGATTTTTCCCGGGTCACTCTTTTTGTCGTCAACCGCTTCAAACTGGACTGGGTGCGTGCCCAGTACAGCCATCGCATCGCGGCCCTGCTTGAGAAGGTGTATGGCCAGCCCATGCAGCTTGAGTTGGCGCTCACCCTCAGAGAAAACCAGGTAAGACCTAAAGAGTCATTTGCCGAGGCTGATGTTCTGCCGGCCGAGGAGTCCTATGCGGCAAGCGCGGAACGTAACCATCTGGCGAACCGGACCCGTCTCAACACCGCTCTGACCTTTGAGACCCTGGTCGAGGGCACGGCCAACCGCATGGCGCGTGCTGCCGCCATGCATGTGGCCAGTTCCCCGGGCCAGCTCTACAACCCCTTGTTCATCTACGGCGGGGTCGGTTTGGGCAAGACCCACCTGATGCATGCCGTGGGCAATCGGCTGCTGGCCGAGCGCCCCAATGCCAAGGTTCTCTACATCCATGCCGAACAATTCGTTTCGGATGTGGTTAAGGCCTATCAGCGCAAGACTTTTGACGAATTCAAGGACAAATACCACTCGCTCGACCTGCTGCTGATCGACGATGTGCAGTTCTTTGCCAACAAGGACCGCACTCAGGAGGAGTTCTTCAACGCCTTCGAGGCCCTGCTAGCCAAGAAGTCCCACATCGTGATGACCAGCGACACTTATCCCAAGGGCCTGCTCGACATCCACGAGCGCCTGGTGTCACGCTTCGATTCCGGTCTGACGGTGGCCATCGAACCCCCTGAGCTGGAAATGCGGGTGGCCATCCTGATCAACAAGGCATTGAGTGAAGGTAGCGAGATGCCCGAGGAAGTTGCCTTCTTCGTGGCCAAGAATGTGCGCTCGAACGTGCGCGAGCTCGAAGGCGCCTTGCGCAAGATCCTGGCTTATTCGCGCTTCAACCAGAAGGAAATTTCCATCCTGCTGGCCCGTGAGGCCTTGCGTGATCTGCTGTCCATCCAGAACCGGCAGATTTCCGTGGAAAACATCCAGAAAACGGTGGCTGACTACTACAAAATCAAGGTCGCCGACATGTATTCCAAGAAGCGGCCGGCCAGCATTGCACGCCCGCGGCAGATTGCCATGTACCTGGCCAAGGAACTGACCCAGAAAAGCTTGCCGGAGATCGGCGAACTGTTTGGTGGTCGCGACCACACGACCGTCCTGCATGCCGTGCGCAAGATCTCCGGGGAACGCCAGCAATTGACCGAATTGAACCAGCAACTGCACGTACTCGAACAGACTCTCAAAGGATAGAAGGAGCCATTACCCGGTATCAAACAGCGACCAAAAACCCTGTGGACAGTTGTGGCATAAGTCATGACTTATCCACAGAGGAAGCTGGTTTAGCCAAGTTATGCAGTTTCAAGCCGGGCTGGACCTGGCCACTTCACACATGGTTAAACAACGCTCAAGTCGTTGATAAAAAAAGGGAAAATGATGCTATCCACAGAAAGCTGCCCGCTCTATCTACTACTACTAATTTGAAATAGAGAAATCTAAGAAGAGGTTGACATGATCGTCCTGAAGGCAACACAAGACAAAGTCCTATCCGTTTTCCAATCCGTCTCGGGCATTGTGGAACGGCGCCATACCCTGCCCATCCTGGCCAACGTGATGATTCGCAAGACCGGCAGTGCCTTGCAGTTCACGACCAGTGACCTGGAGATCCAGATCCGTACCACGGCCGAGCTTGATGGGGATGCGGGCAACTTCACGACCACGGTCGGCGCCCGCAAGCTGATTGACATCCTGCGCACCATGCCGGCGGACCAGACCGTGTCGCTGGAGTCCAGCCAGAACAAGCTCATCCTCAAGGGTGGCAAGAGCAAGTTCACGCTGCAGACCCTGCCGGCCGAGGATTTTCCGCTGGTGCAGGAAGCGGCCAATTTCGGCCCGGCTTTCAGCGTCCCGCAGAAGACCCTCAAGGAACTGCTGAGCCAGGTTTCGTTTTCGATGGCCGTGCACGATATCCGTTATTACCTGAACGGCATCCTGTTCGTCGCTGAAGGCAAGCAGCTCAGCCTGGTTGCGACCGATGGCCACCGCCTGGCTTTTTCCTCGGCCACGCTGGACGTGGAAGTGCCCAAGCAGGAAGTCATCCTGCCGCGCAAGACGGTGCTGGAGATGCAGCGTCTGCTCAGCGATACCGAGGGCGCCATCGAGATGCAGTTCGCCAGCAACCAGGCCAAGTTCAGCTTTGGTGGCATGGAGTTCGTGACCAAGCTGGTCGAGGGCAAGTTCCCCGACTACAACCGTGTGATCCCGAAGAACCACAAGAACGCCATCATCCTGGGCCGCCAGCCCCTGCTGGCCAGTCTGCAGCGCACGGCCATCCTGACCAGCGACAAGGTCAAGGGCGTGCGGCTCAACATCGATCCCGGTACCTTGCGCGTGGCGTCCAACAACGCCGAGCAGGAAGAAGCCGTGGATGAGCTGGATATCGATTACAGCGGTGACAGCATCGAGATCGGTTTCAACGTGACTTATCTGATCGACGTGCTGACCAATATGGAACAGGACATGGTCAAGGTGGAACTGTCGGATTCGAACAGCTCGGCCCTGATCACGATACCCGACAACCACAGCTTCAAATACGTCGTGATGCCCATGCGTATCTGATCCGGTGCGTGAAATCATGGCCCGCGATGAACCTCAGGTTCATGGCGCGTCTGTTCATTCAAGAGTTTGAGTAGTGTTCGAAAAGCAAGCCATGACCGAAGAAAACAAGCCCAGCGCTGCCGAGAATTTCAGCGCCCAGCCCCGCATTGATGCCCATCAGATAGGTGCATCGGAAGGTTATGGCGAATCGTCCATCCAGATCCTGGAAGGTCTGGAAGCGGTGCGCAAGCGTCCCGGCATGTACATCGGCGATACCTCAGACGGCACCGGTCTGCACCACCTGGTGGTCGAGGTGGTCGACAACTCGATCGACGAGGCCCTGGCCGGCCATTGCGACGACATCGTGGTCACCATCCACCTGGACAATTCGATCAGCGTGGTAGACAACGGCCGTGGCATTCCGACCGGCGTCAAGATGGACGACAAGCATGAGCCCAAGCGCAGTGCCTCCGAGATTGCCTTGACCGAACTGCACGCCGGCGGCAAGTTCAACCAGAACAGCTACAAAGTATCCGGCGGCCTGCACGGTGTGGGCGTGTCCTGCGTCAATGCCCTGTCCAAGTGGCTGCACCTGACGGTGCGCCGCGAAGGCAAGGTGCACCAGCTCGAATTTGCGCGTGGTTTCGTGCAGAACCGCATCATCGAGCAGGCGGGTGGTGTGGACGTGTCACCGATGAAGGTGATCGGTGCGACCGAGAAGCGCGGCACCGAAGTGCACTTCCTGCCCGATGTCGAGATCTTCCAGCAGAACCATGAGTTCCACTACGACATCCTGGCCAAGCGCCTGCGCGAGCTCAGCTTCCTGAACAACGGTGTGCGCATCCGCCTCAAGGACGAGCGCAGCAACAAGGAAGACGACTTTTCCGGCGCAGGTGGTGTCAAGGGTTTTGTCGACTTCATCAACGCCAACAAGAAGGTCCTGCACCCCAATGCCTTCCATGCCATGGGCGAGCGCCCGGCCGACACCTACGGCGGCATTCCCGGCACCAATATCGGCGTCGAAGTCGCCATGCAGTGGAACGACGGCTACAACGAATCCGTGCTCTGCTTCACCAACAACATCCCGCAACGCGACGGCGGCACCCACCTGACCGGCCTGCGCGCGGCCATGACCCGCGTGATCAGCAAGTACATCGAGAGCAACGAGTTGGCCAAGAAGGCCAAGGTCGAGATCTCGGGCGACGACATGCGCGAAGGCCTGTGTTGCGTGCTTTCGGTCAAGGTGCCCGAACCCAAGTTCAGCAGCCAGACCAAGGACAAGCTGGTGTCCTCCGAAGTGCGCGCGCCCGTGGAAGACATCGTGGCCAAAACGCTGACGGACTTCCTGGAAGAACGACCCAATGAAGCCAAGATCATTTGCGGCAAGATCATTGAAGCCGCCCGCGCCCGTGAGGCCGCCCGCAAGGCGCGCGAGATGACACGCCGCAAGGGTGTGCTCGATGGCATGGGCCTGCCGGGCAAGCTGGCGGACTGCCAGGAGAAGGATCCTTCGCTGTGCGAGATCTACATCGTCGAGGGTGACTCGGCCGGTGGTTCTGCCAAACAGGGCCGTGACCGGAAATTTCAGGCCATCCTGCCGCTGCGCGGCAAGATCCTGAACGTGGAGAAGGCCCGTTACGAGAAACTGCTGACCAGCAACGAGATCGTGGTCCTGATCACGGCGCTGGGCACGGGTATTGGCAAAGCGGCCGCGGAAAGCGGTAAGTCGGCGGTGGATGACTTCAACATCGATAAATTACGTTACCACCGCATCATCATCATGACCGACGCAGACGTGGACGGCGCCCACATCCGCACCCTGCTGCTGACCTTTTTCTACCGGCAGATGCCGGAGCTGGTCGAGCGCGGCCACATCTACATCGCCCAGCCGCCGCTGTACAAGGTCAAGTCCGGCAAGGAAGAGCTGTACCTCAAGGACGCTTCGGCGCTCGATACCTACCTGCTGCGCATTGCCTTGATCAACGCTTCCATTCACACGGGTGGCGCCAATGGCACCGTGATCACCGGCGACACCCTGGCCGAACTGGCACGCAAGCACCAGCTGGCCGAGCGTGTGATTGCCCGCCTGCACAACTTCATGGATGCCGAAGCCCTGCGTTCGATTGCCGACGGCGTGGAGCTCAAGCTGGACACCGTGGCCGAAGCAGAAGTTTCGGCCGCCGCCCTGCAGGCCAAGCTGGCCGGCGCGGAAGTGGCCGGCGAATTCGATGTCCGTACCGACAAGCCCATCCTGCGCATCAGCCGCCGCCACCACGGCAACGTCAAGAGCAGCATCATCACGCAGGATTTCGTGCATGGCGCCGACTACGCCGCCCTGGCCGAGGCCGCCAACACCTTCCGTGGCCTCTTGAGCGAGGGCGCCAGGGTCATGCGCGGCGAGGGCGAGAAGCAGAAGGAAGAGAAGGTGAACGATTTCCGTCAGGCCATGGCCTGGCTGATCGTGCAGGCCGAAAACGCCACCGCGCGCCAGCGCTACAAGGGCCTGGGCGAGATGAACCCGGAACAGCTGTGGGAAACCACCATGGACCCCCAGGTGCGCCGTCTGCTGCGCGTGCAGATCGACGATGCCATCGAGGCCGACCGCGTCTTCACCATGCTGATGGGTGACGAGGTGGAGCCGCGGCGCAACTTCATCGAGGCCAACGCCCTGCGCGCCGGCAACATCGACGTCTGATGCTCAGCGCCGTTTCAGGTAAACATACTGCCCCTGGACTGGCTGCTGCTGGTCACAACGGATGGGCTCATCGTGCACGGCCATGGTCTCGAAACCATGGCGCTGCGCCAGTTCCTTCAGGTAGGAGGAAGAGTGGGCATACCGCAGGCTGGGCAGCAGCTCGACCGACTGCTCCGCCGCCGCCTCGACCGTGAAAGCCAGCCAGCTTCCGGTCTGCATGCGGGACGCCAGCAGGCCAAAGACCTGTTCCAGCGCGCCCACGTAGATGAAGACGTCGGCGGCGAGCACCAGGTCGTAAGCCGCCTGTGGCCGGGCCAGGAAGTCGCAGATGTCACCCGCATCAAGCGAGTCATAAACGGCGCGCTGCCGGGCTTTCTCGACCATGGCCGGGGACAGGTCGACACCGGCCAGGTAATCCACACGTGAACGGACGCAGGCGCCGCACAGCCCGGTGCCGCAGCCCAGGTCCAGTGCCCGGGAAAACCGCGGGCCGGCCGCAGGCGGCAGGCGGTCGATCAGGGCCTGGTGGCCCCGGTAGCCCAGTTGCTTCACCAGATGGGCATCGAATTCATCAGCGTATTCATCGAACAGCTGTCGGACATATTGCCGGGGTGGTCCCGAAACGCCATCCTGCTGGGTCACGGCGGCCAGGAAATAGCCCACGACATCAGGATCGGCCCCCTGCGCCAGAGCCTGCCGGAAGCAGTGCGCGGCCTTGTCGTACAGGCCGGCTTCACGGTAGAGGCTGCCCAGTTCGGTCAGGGCGGAGATATGGTTCGCATCGCATGCCAGCGCGTCCTGGTAGGCCCGCAGGGCCTGGTCGATGCGTCCCAGCCGTGTCAGGCACTGGGCATATTGGGCATACAGCTCGGCCGACCGCAGGCCCAGGGCAAAACAGCGTTCGTAGCTGCTGCAGGCTTCTTCCAGGCGCTGCAGTTGCAGCTGGGTGAGCGCCAGCGCCTGCCAGGCGCCGGCCTGTTCCGGCTCGGCTGCGAGCGCCGTGCGCAAGAGGGGCTCGGCCTCGGCATATCGCCCCAGCCGGACCCGGGTGATGCCCAGGTTCTGGATCACCGACGTCCGCCCCGGGGCCCTGGCCAGGGCCTGCTCGAAATGAGCCTGCGCCTGTGTCCAGTCACCCGCTTCGAAGGCTTGCAGGCCTTGAAGAAAGCATGCCTTGGCCTGCAGCAGATCGTCGTCAGTCATTCCTGAATTATGCGTTTGTGCCTTCGCGGGGAGAGGATCCACGGCATGTCCGGGGGCTTGCGTTACAGTGGCCTCGTGAAAAGACGTACCCGGTTTTTGATTTTCTCTGCACCTCCAGTGTCCTGGACCGAATGAAACGCCTGGCGGTGATCGACTTCGAGACGACGGGCATCTCGCCGGAGCAGGGGGCTCGTGCCACCGAGGTGGCCATCGTGCTGCTGGAAAACGGGCGGATTGTTGACCGTTTCCAGAGCCTGATGAACGCGGGGGTTCGCATCCCTGCCTTCATCACCGAACTTACCGGCATCAGCAACGCCATGGTGGCGGCCGCTCCGGCGGCGGCCGAGGTCATGCGCCAGGCCAGCCGTTTTGTCGGGGACGCCCCCATGGTGGCCCACAACGCCTCCTTTGATCGTAAATTCTGGGCGGGTGAGCTCGCCCGCCTGGGTTTGCCGGCCGGGCAGCCCTTTGCCTGCACCATGCTGCTGTCGCGCCGGCTTTATCCCCAGGCGCCGAACCACAAGCTGGGGACGCTAGTGGATTACCACGGCCTGCCGCGCACGGGTGCCGCCCACCGGGCCCTGGCCGATGCCGAAATGGCCGCCGAACTGCTGGTCCGCATCCAGCAGGACCTGCAGCGGCGTCACCATGTCGCGGAGGTCGACCATGGGCTGTTGATGAGCCTGCAGCAATGCCAGCGCCAGGGGGTAACGGCCCTCCTGTCGCGTCACGCCCGGGCATAGGATGTGGCCAGGCCGCATAATCAAAAGATGCCGGCCGAACCGTTCATGCCATGAGTGACAAAAAACCTTTCGAGATCGCGCGCGAGGCGCTCAAGCAGATCACGGCGCGCCAGCTGGCGCCCACGCCGGTCAATTACCAGACGATCTACAACGAGATTGCGGGTTTGCCGAACGTGCAACCCTTCCCGGAAGAGCCGCTGCGGCAGATTGCCCAGGCCCTGCCCACGCGCAATCCTGGACAGGAAAAACAGCGCAGCCTGCTGGAGTACGCGATCGGACAGCGCAACTGGCTGGGCGTGCAGAACGCGCTGGTGGCCTACAGCGGCTTTGCCATGTCGGGCAGCGGCGATTCGGCCCCGGCACCGCTGGCGCCCACGCCGGCCGCGGCACCGGCGCTGACGCCGGAATTCTTCGAGCAGATCGCGCGCCTGATCGAATACGCCAAGCCGGCCCTAGGCACGGACGACGCCCGCTTCCAGGAGCAGATGCAGCAGCTCATCCAGGCCCTGCGCGATCCGGCGGCCGAGGCCTACAAGGTCAAGGCCCAGCTGGCCGACTTCAGCCATCGCCTGTCCTTCGCGGCCGAGGACCAGGCCGAGATCCACCTGACCCTGCTCAAGCTGCTGCAGCTCATCATCGACAACATCGGCGAGCTCAGCCCGGACGACAACTGGCTCAAGGGCCAGACCGATGCGCTGAAGGAGGCGGCCCAGCCGCCGCTGACCTTGCGTCGCCTGGACGACGTGGAGCGCCGCCTCAAGGATGTGATCTTCAAGCAGACCGAAGCCAAGGGGCGGGCGCAGGAAGCCCAGGAGGAACTGCGCCAGATGCTGGCCACCTTCATCAGCCGGCTGTCGCAGATGAGCGAGACCAGCGGCGCCTACCAGGGCAAAATGGAAGAAAGCATGCGCCAGATTGAGCAGGCCAAGAAGATCGAGGAGATCGCGCCCGTGCTCAAGGAGGTCATCAGCGCCACACGGCACATGACCAGCGAGTCGACCAGCGCGCGTGACGAGCTGCGTGCCATGCGCGAGAAGGCGCAGGCCACCGAGGCCGAGATGGTCAAGCTGCACCGCGAGCTCGACCGCGTCAGCGCCCAGGCGCGCCACGACAGCCTGACCGGCGCGCTCAACCGCCAGGGTCTGGACGAGGCCATGAACCGCGAGGTGTCCAGCGTGCGGCGCAAGGACGCCGTCCTGTCCGTGGCCCTGCTGGACATCGACAACTTCAAGAAGCTCACCGACGGCAAGGGACACGAGACCGGCGACGCTGCGCTCAAGCACCTGGCCACGGTGGCGCGCGAGTGCATGCGCCCGCAGGACACGCTGGCGCGTTATGGCGGCGAGGAGTTCGTTGTCCTGCTGCCGGACACGCCGCTGGATAAAGGCGTGGAGGCCATGACGCGCCTGCAGCGCGAGCTGACCAAGCGCTTTTTCCTCGCGGGCAACGAAAAGATTCTCATCACCTTCAGTGCCGGCGTGGCCCAGCTGGCCACAGGTGAAACCGGTGCTGACGCCATCAAGCGTGCCGACCAGGCCATGTACCTGGCCAAACGTGCCGGCAAGAACCGCGTCATCGGCGCCTGACCTTTCCTTCCAGGAGACCCCCATGAAAATGCTGATCGCCGGGCTTGTGATCTTTCTGGGGGTGCACTCGCTGCGCATGTTCGCCGAGGACTGGCGCCACCGCATGCGCACCCACCTGGGCAAGGGGGCCTGGAAAGGCGTGTATTCCCTGCTGTCATTGGTGGGGCTGGCGCTGATCGCCTGGGGTTTCGACCTGGCGCGCGAGCAGCCCGTGCTGCTGTGGACACCACCGACGGCCATGCGCCATGGCGCATCCCTGCTGACCCTGCTGGCGTTCGTGCTGCTCGCGGCCGCTTATGTGCCGGGCAATGCCATCAAGGCCCGCCTGCACCACCCCATGGTGCTGGGCGTGAAGGCCTGGGCCCTGGCGCATCTGCTGGCCACCGGCATGCTGGCGCACCTGCTGCTGTTCGGCGCCTTCCTGGTCTGGGCCATTGTCAATTTCAGCATCTCGCGCCGCCGTGATCGGCGTGATGGCGTTCAGTACCCGCCGGGCCGTGCGGTGGCCACCGGCGTGACCGTGGTGCTGGGGGTGGCCGCCTGGGCTGCGTTTGCCTTCGGCCTGCACGGCCTGCTGATCGGTATCAAGCCGTTTGGCTGACAAGCCCACCCCTGTTGACCGCTCACTGCGTGTAGCGGCCCTCTCCCCTCAAGGGGACAACGCCAGCGGCCCGGCCAAGCCGGTTCCACGGCGTTCCCGGTGAAGACACGTGCGACGGGCGACCAGGTTTATTTTTCCAGGACCCACTGGATCACGAACTTGGCGGCGAAGCCCACCATGCCGAAGGCCAGGCCCAGGAAGAGCACAAAGGTGCCGAAACGCCCGGCCTTGGATTCCCAGGCCAGGTGGGCGATGATGAACAGCATGTAGAGCATGAAGGCGCCCACGCCGAAGGACAGGCCGAAGGCGGCGATCTGCTCCTCGGTGTAGCCGAACATCAATACGCTCCCGGCTTGCCCGTCGTGCGCTCGGGCCAAGCCGAGGCATCCACCAGGTCACGGTAGGCATGCCAGCTGGCATGCCCCAGCAGGGGCATGACGGCAATCAGGCCCAGCAGGGCCGACAGCAGGCCCAGCAGGGTGAGCCCCATGATGAGCGTGGCCCACCAGGCCATCGGTACGGGATTGTTCAGCACGGCTTCCCAGCTGGTGATCACGGCCTGCAGCACGCTGATGCGGCGGTCCAGTAGCAAGGGGATGGCGATGGCGCTGGAGGCGAACATGGGCGCGGCCATCAGGCCGCCCAGGGCCAGCCAGACCTCGAACAGCCAGTTGTCGCGTGCCAGTACCACGTGGCGCAGGAAATCCAGAGGCTGCTGGATGGGGACGGGCGACATCAGTGTGATCAGCGCCGCCGAGGTCAGGACCCAGCCGGTACCGGCCAGGCCCAGCAGCAGGCCGAACTGCACCAGACGCCAGTCCTTGCCGTCGCGGCTGCGCCCATGGCGGCGCCAGCTCAGCCAGGTCTGCAGCACCAGGCGCCAGGACCGGGCTTCGCCGCGCTCGGCTGCCCGGCTCAGCGCGTACAGGCTGGTGGCAAGCACCGGCCCTACCACCAGCAGGCCCGAGAAAGCACCGGCCAGCCACCAGAACTGGTGATGGGCCAGCGTCAGCAGGCCCAGGCCGACGACCGTCAGCGCCAGGCCATGCGCCAGGCTGACCCAGCCGCAGCGTCCGATGTCACGCCAGCCCAGCACCAGCCAGCGCAGCGGCTGGTGCAGATCGATCGTGCGGATGACGGGTGCGGCGGTGGGTTTCATCAGGCTCCGATGTTAACCGTGACCCCGATGGTGCCCGTGACGGTGCGAGCGGGCCGTGTTCTCGTCGAAGATCTTCTTCTGTTCGGCGCTCAGAGCACCGTAGAAGGTTCGCGTGGCAGTGTCACGTTGTTCGAAGGCGGCATCCCGCTGCTTGCGCATCTCGTTCATCTTGTCCAGGCGCTCGGGGGTGCTGAGCTTGGCCATGTCTTCGCGTTTGGGCCTGGCCGCGTGGGCCGGTGGTTTCATGGCGGCAACAAAGGCGTTCCAGCTGCTTTCCTGCTCGGCACTCAGCTTGAGCTTGGCCTTGAGGTCGGCTGCGCGCTTGGCCATGTGTTCCTGCTTGCGGGCGTGGCGCTCGCCATCGGGCTGATGCATGCCGGGGCCGGCGCCAGGACCAGCAGCGGGGCCCGGGCCGGACTGTGCCAGCGCTGCCAGGGCGGAAGTGGCCAGCACGGCGGCCAGCACGACGGGTTTGAAGTTGACTTTCATATCCTCATCCTTTCAGATCAGACCTGTTGTGAAGTAACAGGGTGCATGCAGTCTGCGCAGCTTGTGTATCGCGGGTATGAGGGTGTGCATCGCGTGTGTAAAGTTGCTGGAGCCTTGTGGTTTCAGGCCAGGCGCCCGTTCTGGAAATCCTCCACCGCTGCCATCAGCTCCTCGCGCGTGTTCATGACGAAGGGGCCGTACTGGGCGATGGGTTCCCTGAGCGGCCGGCCGGCGATCAGCAGGGCACGCGCGGGCGTGCTGCCGGCATCGGCCTGCAGGCGCACGCCGTCGCCGCTGTTGTCCAGGATGGCCATGCGGTGCAGCGGCACCGGCGTGGCCTGTTCAACGCCGCCCAGCACCTGCACGGTGCCGCGGTAGGTGTAGAGGAAGGCGTTGTGCTCCGAGGCCAGCGGCTGGCTGAAGACGGCACCAGCCGCGGGGAACTGCAGATCCAGATAACGCACGTCGGTCGGATAGGCATCGGCCGGGCGCGCCATGGCACCGGTCACGCCGTGGCTGTGGCCGGCGATCACGCGCACGGTCACGCCCTCAGGCGTGGTGACTTCAGGGATGTCGGCACTCTGGATGTCGCGGTACCAGGGCGCGCACATCTTGTCACGACCCGGCAGGTTGAGCCACAGCTGGAAGCCTTCCATCACACCGGCTTCCTGCTCGGGCATCTCGCTGTGAACCAGGCCCCGGCCGGCCGTCATCCACTGCACACCGCCGTTTTGCAGCAGGCCCTCGTTGCCGGCGCTGTCGCGGTGGCGCATGCGTCCGGCGATCATGTAGGTGACGGTCTCGAAGCCCCGGTGCGGGTGGTCGGGAAAACCGGCGCCGTAGTCTTTCGGGTCGTCGCTGGCAAAGTTGTCCAGCATGAGGAAGGGGTCCAGGCGGCGCTGCAGGTCGTGCGTGAGCACGCGTGTGAGCTTGACGCCGGCGCCATCCTGGGTGGGCTGGCCGGTGACCAGGCGTTCGACGCGACGGGGGGCGGTGATGAGGCTTGTTTCCATAAGGAAATTAGACCGCAAAGCTGGTAACCGTGTCGTCATCGAGGTCCAGGCCGCGCCCCGCATTTTTGGCCCGGTACAGGGCACGATCGGCCCGTGTCCACAGGGTCTGCACGGTGTCGTCGGGCAGCGCGTGGGCCACGCCGCTGGAGAAGGCCGTGCGCAGCTCGGGCAGGGCCGCTGCCGGCGGGTGGGCCGCCAGGCTGGCACGCAGGCGGTCATCACGCAGTTCGATAC
>CAUPQO010000002.1:0-65498 GCA_963513295.1 uncultured Hylemonella sp. | reverse complement strand
GCCTCCCCCCCTCGAAGGGGGCTGGGGGGGGCATCGTCAAAAACGTCCCCGGGGACCGAAGGTCCCCAGACCTTCACTCCCATTTCAGCAAGCATCGCGCGGTGGCGCGTATCCAGTTGCAGACTCATGAGCGAATCTTACAGACGCAGGCTCATGACCACCGCATCCTCGCGCTGGCCATGGCCGGCGGGGTAGTAGGCCTTGCGCAGGCCAACGCGGCAGTAGCCGTGCGACTCGTAGACGGTGATGGCGCGCGTGTTGCTCACGCGCACCTCCAGCCACAGCCATTGGGCACCCAGGCCGCGCGCCCACAGGGCAAGGGCGTCGAGCATGACGCGCCCCCAGCCCTGGCGCTGGTACCCGGGCGCCACCGTGATGTTGAGCAGGTGCACCTCGTCCACCCCCTGCATGGCCACGTAATACCCCAGCAGTTCCCCACCGGCCAGCAACACACGGGCGTGGTAGCCGGAGCGCAGCGCGTCCATGAAGTTGCCGCGGGTCCAGGGGTGCGGGTAGGCACGCTGCTCGATGGGCAGCAGTTGCTCGAGCAGCGTGGCATCCAGCGGCTCGAGGCGGGCTTCGACGGGTTCGAGGACAGCGCTCATGCGTTAGGGGTCAGCGGACGGCCTTGGCGGCGGCGCGCTCCTGGGTGGTCTGTGCCACTTTATCGCGGATGTAGCGCGGCAGGGCATCAGCCGCGGCCACGGCGTTGCCCGCAGCCAACAAGGACGGCGCCAGCCGCAGCATGGCCGCCGCGGTGGGCAGGGCCTGCCAGCAAGGCAGTTCGGGCGGCAGCGACAGGCGCTCGCCGTACTCGGCAAACACATTGCCGGCCAGGGCCTGGGCATCTTCGAACATCAGCTGCTCGGGTTTGAGCAGGCTGAAATCGGCCTGCTGCTGCCAGCTGCCTGCGGCGTAGGCATAGCGTGCGGCATAGAGCTCACCCATGCGGGCGTCGAGCAGGGCCAGCAGGCGCAGGTTTTGCTGCTGTGGTGCCTGCTGGGCGCGTGCCTCCTCGGCCACCGCCAGCAGCGTGTCCACCGGCAGCAGGGGCACACCAGCGCCAAAACCCAGGCCCTGGGCCACGGCGCAGGCCGTGCGCAGGCCGGTGAAGGAGCCCGGCCCGCGGCCAAAGGCAATGGCGTCGAGGTCCGCAAAGGTCAGCTCGGCCTCGGCCATCAGGGTCTCGATGGCGGGGATCAGCGCGCTGGAGGCCTGGGCGCCCCCGGCACCGGTGTGCAACCAGACGTGTGGCACACCGTCGACGAGGCGCGTGACGGCGAGGGAGATCAGCTCGGTGCTGGTGTCGAAGGCGAGCAGCTTCATGATTGCTTGCGCACCCCGAAAGTGATGCCCACCGTCACCAGCACCAGGCCGGCCAGCAGGTTGGCGTGCAGCGGCTCGCCCAGGAAGATGACGGCGCCCAGGGCCGAGAGGCCGGGCACCAGGGCCGTGATCATGGTGGAGCGCACCGGACCGAAGTACTGGATCATGCGCACGAAGGTGATGCCCGAGATCACCACCGAACCCACCCCCTGGAAGACCACCTGGAACAGCAGTTCGCCCATCGGTGCGGTAAACAGCCGGCTCTCGATGGCACCCATACCCTGCAGCAGCAGGTAGAAGGGCAGGTAGCTGAACAGCGCGAACACGGTGACCGCTGTCGTCGCGCGCACGGCATCCAGGCCGTGACGGCGCGTCAGCACGCTGTAGACCGACCAGCTCAGGGCCGCACTCATGAAGAGCAGGTCGCCCTTCCAGACCTCGCCACCCTCGAAGGCGCGCAGCAGGCTGGCCCCGCCGACCAGCAGGTCGCCCCCCACGATGCAGGCCAGGCCGATGATGCGCGCCGGCAGGATGGGCGTGCCCAGCATCAGCGCCGCCAGCAGCGTGGTCCACAGCGGCAGGCTGCCCGGCATGAGCACCGAGGCGTGTGCCGCCGGGGCGTAGAAGAAACCCGCATAGGCCAGCAGGGCATAACCGAAACCACCGAACAGACCGCACAGCGCCGTCACGCGCAGCGCCAGTGGCGACAGGCCGAAGAAGGACGAGGCCGTGTCCGCCCCCTGCATGCGATCACGCCGCACCAGCCACCAGCCCAGGGGCAGCAGCACTGCGCTGGCGCCGATGATGCGTGCCAGCGCAATATCGAAGGGGCCGAGCGAACCCTGGGCCGAGGCGCGGGCGATGACGATGAAGGCGGTCCAGATGCCGACGGTGATGACCGCCGCCGCGATGCCGATGGTGCGCGGGGACAGGCCCTTGAGGAAATGCATGCCTGCATTATCGGTGGCCGGCGTTAGACTCGTTGCCATGCCCTCCCTGCGCCTGCTGCCTCTGCTCACCTGCCTCCTGCTCCTGGCCGGCAACCCGGCCCAGGCCCGGGAAACCGCCCTGCCCCCCAGCGTGATCAAGGCGCTGGCGCGCGCCAAGGTGCCGGCCGACGCCTTCGGTGTGGTGGTCGAGGAAGCCGGGGGCAACAACACGCCGCTGCTCAGCCACCGCGCGGACACGCCCATGAACCCCGCTTCGGTGATGAAGCTGGTGACCACGCTGGCCGCGCTGGAAACCCTGGGGCCGACCTGGACCTGGAACACACCGGTCTACATGGAAGGCACGGCGCGCGAAGGCACGCTCTACGGCAACCTCTACATCAAGGGCCAGGGCGACCCCAAGCTGGTGGTCGAACGCCTGTGGCTGCTGTTGCGCCGTGTGCAGGGCCTGGACATCCGCAACATTGCGGGCGACATCGTGCTCGACCGCAGCGCCTTTGAAGCCGTCGCCCACGACCCCGCCGAGTTCGACGGCGAACCGCTGCGGCCCTACAACGCCGCGCCCGATGCGCTGCTGCTGAACTTCAAGTCGGTGCTCCTGACCTTCGTGCCCGAGCGTGGCGCCAACGCCGCGCACGTGCACGTCGAACCGCCGCTGGCCGGCGTGACATGGCCCAGCCACGTGCCGCTGCGCGAAACCGATTGCAACGACTACCGCAGCACGCTGCGTGCCGACTTCTCCGACCCGGCGTTACCGCGTTTTGCCGGCCGCTATCCGGCAGCCTGCAATGAAAAAGTCTGGCCCCTGGCCTATGCGGACCCGGCCAGCTATGGCGTGCGCGCCATCGAGGGCATGTGGCGCGCCATCGGCGGCCAGCTGCAGGGTAAGGTGCGCTACGGCGCCGTGCCCGAAGGCCTGGCGTCGGCCTTCGCGCTGGAATCGCCGCCACTGGCCGAGGTGGTGCGCGACATCAACAAATACAGCAACAACGTGATGACGCAGCAGCTTTTTCTCACGCTGAGCCTGCAGCAGCAGGGCCGCGGCACGCTGACCGGCTCGCGTGAGTTGCTGCAGGAATGGTGGCGCCAGCGCTTTGGTGCCGGCGAGGTGCCGCAGATCGCCAACGGCTCGGGCCTGTCGCGTGAGGACCGCATGACGGCGGACGCACTGGCACGTCTGCTGCAGTACGCCTGGACCTCGCCCCTGATGCCCGAACTCATGAGCTCCCTGCCCATCAGCGGCCAGGACGGCACGCTGCGCCCCAGCCGCTGGCGCGCCAAGGGCAGCGCCCATCTGAAAACCGGCAGCCTGCGTGATGTGGCCTCCGTCGCCGGTTTCGTGCATGCAGACGGTGGCCGGCGCTACGTGCTGGTCGCCATGGTGAACCACCCCAACGCCGGCGCCACGCGCCCGGCCATGGAAGCCTTGGTGGAATGGGTAGCGCAGCAGCCTGCACCAAGCCGGAAGAAGAAAACCGATTGAGCCTCGACCCATCAATAGCCCACACATGAACGACGTCATCGGCTACATCGCCGCCAGCCTGACCACCCTGAGCTTTCTGCCCCAGGCCCTGCACACTTTTCGTACACGCGACGTCAGCGGCATCTCGCTGGGGATGTATGCGCTGTTCACCACCGGCGTGGCCTTGTGGCTGGTCTACGGCCTGCTGCTGGCGGCGTGGCCGCTCATCGTCGCCAACGCCATCACACTGGCCCTGGCGCTGGCGATCCTGCTGATGAAGCTGCGCTTCAAATGAAAAGAGCCGGGTCACCCCGACTCCTTGAGTGCCCGCCGATTACTCAGAAGTGGTAATTGATACCCAGCGACACCACCGTCGCGGATGGTTTTACATCTCCGGCGGCGGCTACGCTGTATTTGCCTGCGAACGTCAGCTGCTGCGCCTCCAGATCCACTGACCATTTGTTGCTCAGCATGGAACTCAAGCCCAAACCGACTGTCGTCCCGCTGTAGTTCTCACTGGAAACGAGGGCGCCCTCTGTTTCACCCTTGACCGTCGCATAACCGAGTTTGGCGTACACGAGCATGTTATGGCTGATCTTGTAGCCAGGATCGATGCTCACCACCGTAAGTCCTTTGCCGACCCCGGTGACACCGGTCGTGGTCGACCCTGTCTTGACGCTTCCAAGATCATAGGAAGCACCCAGGGTAACGATGGCATTGCTGCCGAATGTCCAGCCATACGCAGCACGAATGCCACCCGTGCTACTGGAGTCAGAAGGTGATTGTGCGGGGTACTCTGTTTTTGCGTTGTTGAAATTGGCACTTATGCCGAGGCTAAGGCCCTCGAAGTTCCGATTTTGCGCGTGCGCCTGCGAGGCTACGCAGACAATGGCAACGGCTGTCGACAGCATCAATTTATTCATGGCTCCCTTTCGTGAAAAATTCGTGATCCTTGCCCATGCAAGTCCGCGCATTGTTGTCACGATCTCGGGGTCAGTCCATCCCCCATTCGGGGGAGTGTCGTCACTGCGCCACAATGATTCAAGTCGCTGCACGTGTCAGGCGATCGCGCACACCTTCCCATTCCGAGGTCTGTGGCGGGGTCTCGACCCAGATCAGGTTCACACCCTGAGCGTCGAAGTCGCGCAGCACCGCAAACAGCTGCTGGGCGGCTGCGGCCGCGTCGTCCGGCATGCGACGGTACAAGACCTTGCTGGACGGCACGCGCAGGATGCTGCGCGCATAGACTGCGATGGTGGCCTTGCCGCCGTCGAAGTCTTTGCCCAGCACGTCCAGCGCATTCTGCAAAGCCCTGCCGTCCATCAGGCGGACCTTGGCATGCGGTGCGTAGTGCGCCTCCAGCGTGCCCGACGCGCGCGGGGCCGCTGTTTCCATTTCCTCTTTGTCGAGCAGACGCAAACCGCAGGCCGCCTGCACCTGTTCGCGGGTGATCTGGCCCGGGCGCAGCAGCGCGGGCGCGCCGCGCGTGCAGTCGATGATGGTGGATTCGATGCCGACCGTACAGGAACCACCGTCGAGGACCAGCAGGCTGTCGCCAAACTCCGCCTGCACATGCGCGGCTGTGGTCGGGCTGACGCGACCGAACTTGTTGGCGCTGGGCGCGGCCACGCCATCCACGCCCAGTTCGCGCGCGGCCATCAGCAGCGCGTGCGCGAGGGGGTGGGAAGGGCAGCGCAACCCGATCGAGTCCTGGCCGCCGGCCGCGCCCACCCCGACGTCCGGCCTGCGCGGCAGGATCAGCGTGAGCGGCCCGGGCCAAAAGGCCTGCATGAGTTTTTGCGCGAAAGCCGGCACGTCACGCGCGAAGTGGTCCACACCACTGGCGTCGGCCACGTGCACGATCAGGGGATGGTCGCTGGGCCGGCCCTTGGCCGCGAAGATCTTCGCCACGGCCGCATCGCTGGCAGCATCGGCCCCCAGGCCGTAGACGGTCTCGGTCGGCAGGCCCACCAGTTCGCCGGCCCGCAAGGCCTGCGCCGCGGCGGCAACCGAGGCCGGATCCCGTCCGTCGAGGATCACGCTGCGCCCCTGTTCAGAAGGGCTCGATGCCCAGGATCCTGGCCGCCGCGAGTGCGGTGGCACGCACCTCATCCACGGTCTCGCCGGTGACGTTGAGGTGGCCCATCTTGCGGCCCTTGCTGGCCTTGAGCTTGCCGTAAAGATGCAGGTGGGTGCCGGGCAGGGCCAGCACCTGGTCCCAGGGCGGTGCGTCCTGGAAGGCCAGCCAGATGTCGCCCAGCAGGTTGAGCATGATGCTGGGGCTGTGCAGGCGCGGCTGCACCAGGGGCAGGCCGGCCAGGGTGCGCACCTGCAGGTCGAACTGCGAGTGGTCGCAGGCGTCGACGCTGTAGTGGCCGCTGTTGTGCGGGCGCGGGGCCATCTCGTTGACCACCAGCGAGCCGTCCTGCAGGATGAAGAACTCCACGCAGAGCACGCCCACATAACGCAGACCTTCGGCGATCGACTTCGTGGCGGCGATGGCCTGGGTCGCCAGGGCGGGCGGCACATTGCCCTCAAAAACCTCGGTCACGGCCAGGATGCCCTCGCGGTGCAGGTTGCGTTGCACGGGGAAGTTGACGATCTGGCCGTCCCAGCCGCGCGCGACGATGACCGAGCACTCGGCCGCCAGCGGCAGCATCTTCTCCAGCACGCAGGGCACGTTCTTCAGTTCGTCCCAGGCGGCGGCTAGTTCGGCGCGCGTCTTCACGCGCATCTGGCCCTTGCCGTCGTAGCCCATGCGCGCCGTCTTGAGGATGCCGGGCAGCAGCGCATCGGGCACGGCGGCCAGCTGCGCCGCGGTTTCGATCACCGCATTCGGCGCCACCGGCACGCCGCAGCGCGTGAAGTGCGCCTTCTCCTGGGCGCGGTCCTGGGCAATGGCCACGGCGTCGGCGCCGGGCGCCACCGGGCGGTGCGCACCCAGCGTCAGCAGGGCGGGGGCCGGCACATTCTCGAACTCGGTGGTGATGGCGGTGCAGCGCTGCATCAGTTGCGCCAGGCCCTGCTCGTCGAGGTAGGCGGTCTGGATGTGGTGGTGGCTGACCAGGCCGGCCGGGCTGGCGGCATCGGGGTCCAGCACGGCGGTGAAATAACCCATGCGCTGGGCCGCGTGCACGACCCTGCGGCCCAGCTGGCCGCCACCCATCACGCCCAGGGTGGCGGGCTGGCCATTGACCAGGGTGCCGGGCAGGATGCGGCCGGAAAGCGGGGGCGTGCTCATATCGCGGGCGGCAGGCTCATGCCGCGCGCGGTGGCGGTCTGCTCGGCGCGATAGGCTTCAAGCTTCACGCGCAGGGCCGGGTCGTCGTTGGCCAGCATGGCCACGGCAAACAGCGCGGCATTGGCCGCACCGGCGGCGCCAATGGCGAAGGTAGCCACCGGGATGCCCTTGGGCATCTGCACGATGCTGTGCAGCGAGTCCACGCCCTGCAGGTGCTTGCTGGGCACCGGCACGCCCAGCACCGGTACCGTGGTCTTGGACGCCAGCATGCCGGGCAGGTGGGCCGCACCGCCGGCACCGGCGATGATGGCCTTGAGCCCGCGGCCAGCAGCCGTTTCGGCATAGGCGAACATGTCGTCGGGCATGCGGTGCGCCGATACCACCTTGGCCTCATGGCCGATGCCAAAGTGGTGGAGAATCTGGACTGCCTGTTGCATGGTGTCCCAGTCCGAACTGGAACCCATGACGACGCCGATGAGTGTTTTCATCCCCGAATTTTACTTTCCCGTCCCGGATAGCCCCAAATGATCGACATCACCACTGAAAACTTCGAAACCGAGGTCATCCAGGCCTCCATGTCCGTGCCCGTGCTGGTCGATTTCTGGGCCCCCTGGTGTGGCCCCTGCAAATCCCTGGGGCCCATCCTGGAAAAGCTGGAGACGGCCTACGAGGGCCGCTTCGTGCTGGCCAAGATCGACTCGGACCAGCAGCAGGAACTGGCCGGCGCCTTCGGCATCCGCAGCATCCCGACCTGCGTGCTCATGATGGGCGGCAAGCCTGTGGACGGTTTCATGGGCGCCCTGCCCGAAGGCAAGCTGCGCGAATTCCTGGACAAGCACCTGGGCGGCGAGGGCCAATTGCAGGCAGCACCGGAAGAGTTGAACGAGGCGCAGCAAGCCCTTGAATCGGGCGACATCGACAGCGCCATCGCCCGCATGAGCGAGGCCCTGCAGGCCGAACCGGCCAACGACGAGCTGCGTTACGACTACGTCAAGCTGCTGATCGGCACCGGCCACCTGGCCGAGGCGGCCGGCGCGCTGGCCCCGGCGCTGGCGCAGATCCCGGTGCCGCTGCGTTTCGAAGCCCTGCAGCAATGGCTCAACGCACTGGAGTTCGTCAGCACCGACCCACGCGGCCAATGGCCGCTGCCAAAGTTTGACCAGCTGATCGCCGCCAACAAGCGCGACTTCGAAGCCCGCTTCGCCAAGGCCCGCGTGCTGATGGCGGCCAACGAGTGGGTGCTGGCGCTGGACGAGCTGCTGGAGATCATCATGCGCGACAAGAAGTGGGACGAGGAAGCCCCGCGCAAGACCTTTGTCGGCATCCTGGAGTTGCTGACGCCGCCGAAGCCCAAGAACGCGGGCCCCGAAGCCAGCGGCAAGAGCGCCGGTGGCATCGAGCTGGCCGGCCCTGCCAGCGTGGAGCAGGACGAGCAGGCGGCGCTGGTGTCAGCCTACCGGCGCAAACTCGGCATGGCGCTGAACTGAAAATACGCTGCCCATGCAAAACGGCACCCGCGGGTGCCGTCTGCTTTTGTGCCTGTAGCGGGGTTCAGGTCGTGAGCCGGGTCAGCGCCTCGCGGTACTTGGCGGCAGTCTTCGCTATCACTTCCTGCGGCAACTGGGGCGCCGGGGCCTTCTTGCCCCAGGGCTGACCATTGACCTGTGCCGTCTCCAGCCAGTCGCGCAGGAACTGCTTGTCGTAGCTGGGCGGATTGGCACCTTCCTTGTAACCCTCCACCGGCCAATAGCGCGAGGAGTCGGGCGTGAGCACCTCGTCCATCAGCACCAGCTTGCCGTCCGGGGTCAGGCCGAACTCGAACTTGGTGTCGGCAATGATGATGCCCTTCTTCAGGGCGATCTCGCTGGCGGCCTTGTAGATGGCGATCGAGATATCGCGGATCTTCGCGGCCAGCTCGGGGCCGATCATCTGCACGGTCTTCTCGAAGGTGATGTTCTCGTCGTGCTCGCCGACCTCGGCCTTGGCCGCCGGCGTGTAGATCGGCTCGGGCAGTTTGCTCGCATTCTTCAGGCCAGCGGGCAGCTTGACGCCGCAGACCGACTGGCTGGCCTGGTACTCGGCCCAGCCGCTGCCGGCCAGGTAACCGCGCACCACCGCTTCCACCGGGATGGGTTTGAGGCGCTGGACCAGCATGGCGCGGCCACGCACCTGCGCCACCTCGGCCGGCGTGACCACGCTCTCGGGGTTCTCGCCGGTCAGGTGGTTGGGGCAGATGTGGCCCAGCTGGCCGAACCAGAACAGCGCCATCTGCGTGAGCAGTTCGCCCTTGCCGGGGATGGGTTCGCCCATGATGACGTCGAAGGCGCTGATGCGGTCGGAGGCCACCATGAGGATGCGGTCCTCGCCCACGGCGTAGTTGTCGCGTACCTTGCCGCGCGCGAGCAGGGGCAAGGAGGTGAGGGAAGAGGTGTGCAGAGCGTTCGTCATGGTGGGACCTGAAAAAGCAAAGCCCGGCGCTGGAACGCCGGGCCTGCAATTATCGCAAGAATGGGGTCGCTGTCTCAGTTCACCAGCTGGGCCAGTTCGCCCTTGGCGTATTTGCCCGCCATGACCTGCAGGCCCTGGCCCTTGATCTTAGCGCCCTGGCCTTCGCAGCCGAATTCCAGGTAACGGGCCTTGCAGACCTGCTTGGCGGCTTCGCGGGCGGGCTTGAGCCATTCACGCGCATCGAACTTGTCCGGGTTCTCGGCCAGGAACTTGCGCACCGCGCCGGTCATGGCCAGGCGGATGTCGGTGTCGATGTTGATCTTGCGCACGCCGTGCTTGATGGCTTCCTGGATTTCCTTGACGGGCACGCCATAGGTTTCCTTCATCTTGCCGCCGTACTGGTTGATCAGGGCCAGCAACTCCTGCGGCACGGAGGAGGAGCCGTGCATCACCAGGTGGGTGTTGGGAATGCGCTTGTGGATTTCCTTCACGCGGCTGATGGCCAAGATGTCGCCGGTGGGCGGGCGGCTGAACTTGTAGGCACCGTGGCTGGTGCCGATAGCGATGGCCAGCGCGTCGAGCTGGGTGGCCTTGACGAACTGGGCGGCTTCCTCGGGGTCGGTCAGCATCTGGCTGTGGTCCAGCTTGCCCTCGGCGCCAATGCCGTCCTCCTCGCCGGCGTCGCCGGTTTCCAGGTTGCCCAGGCAGCCGAGCTCACCCTCGACGGTGACGCCGACCTTGTGGGCCATGTCCACGACCTTGCGTGTCACGTCCACGTTGTAGGCGAAGTCGGCCGGGGTCTTGCCGTCTTCCTTGAGCGAGCCGTCCATCATGACCGAACCGAAGCCCAGGTCGATGGCGCCCTGGCAGATGGACGGGCTCTGGCCATGGTCCTGGTGCATGACCAGGGGAATGTGGGGGTAGGCCTCGACGGCCGCCTGGATCAGGTGCTTGATGAAGGCTTCACCGGCGTACTTGCGCGCACCAGCGCTGGCCTGCAGGATCACGGGGGCGCCGGTTTCCTTGGCGGCCTCCATGACGGCCTGGACCTGCTCCAGGTTGTTGACGTTGAAAGCCGGAATGCCGTAGCCGTTGGCTGCCGCATGGTCCAGCAGCTCGCGCATCGAGACGAGTGCCATGGTGGTATCCCCAGGAAAGTTGGTAACTGGTCGGTAACTGCCGCCAATTTTACCCGCTCCCCCGCCGGGGTGACCACCGCCGGCGCCGCCCCAAGGCGCGCGGGTCCTTAACTGACCTTGCAGATCTGCAGCATATTGGTGCCGCCCGGGGAGCCCATGGGTTCGCCGCAGGTGATGACGTAGATGTCGCCGCTTTTCACGATGCCCCGGTCCTTCAGGTGCTGTTCGGCCTGCTTCAGCGCGGTGTCGCGGTCGGCGCTGGTGTCCATCAGTAGCGGGCTGACGTTGCGGTACAGCGTCATCTTGCGCTGGCTCGACACCTTGGGCGTCAGGGCGTAGATGGGGATGTGGATGCGGTGGCGGCTCATCCACAGGGCGGTCGAGCCGGAATCCGTCAGAGCGACGATGGCCTTGGCGCCCAGGTGGTAGGCCGTGAACAGCGCGCCCATGGCGATGGACTGGTCGATCCGCGTAAAGCTCTTGCCGCTGAAGTCGGCATCCAGCTTCACCTCTTCGGCGGCTTCGGCGGCCACGCAGATGGCGGCCATCTCGACCACCGTCTCCAGCGGGAACTTGCCGGCCGCGGTTTCGGCCGAGGTCATCACGGCATCGCTGCCGTCGAGCACGGCGTTGGCCACGTCGCTCACCTCGGCACGCGTGGGCATGGGGTTGTTGATCATGGACTCCATCATGTGGGTCGCAGTGATCACCGTCTTGTCCATCTCGTGCGCCATCTTGATCATGCGCTTTTGCAGGGCCGGCACGGCGGCATTGCCCACCTCGATGGCCAGGTCGCCGCGCGCCACCATGATGCTGTCGCTGGCGCGCAGGATTTCCTCGAGCTTCGGGATGGCCTCGGCGCGCTCGATCTTGGCGATCAGGTAGGGCTTGTGGTTGTACTCGGCCGCGGCCACGTTGCAGAGCTGGCGCGCCATTTCCATGTCGGTGGCGTTCTGCGGGAAGCTCACCGCCACGTAATCGGCCTGGAAGCTCATCGCGGTCTTGATGTCTTCCATGTCCTTGGCGGTCAGGGCCGGCGCGGTCAGGCCGCCACCCTTCTTGTTGATGCCCTTGTTGTTGGACAATTCACCGCCCATGGTCACGGTGCAATGCACGGCCTCGCCCTTGACGGCATCGACCTTCATGGTGATCAGGCCGTCGTTGAGCAGCAGCACGTCGCCGGCCTTGACGTCGCGCGGCAGTTCCTTGTAGTCCAGGCCAACGGCATGGACGTCACCCAGTTCGGTGCGGGTGGCGTCGAGTACGAATTTCTGGCCGGTCTTGAGTAAAGCCTTGCCTTCGGCAAACTTGCCGACACGGATCTTGGGGCCCTGCAGGTCGGCCATGATGCCCACTTCGCGGCCGGCGCGTTTGGCGGCCTCACGCACCAGACGGGCGCGGTCGATGTGGTCCTGAGCCTTGCCGTGGCTGAAATTGAGCCGGACCATGTTGACCCCGGCACGGATCATCTGTTCGAGCAGGGCCGGATCGCTGGAAGCGGGGCCGAGGGTGGCAACAATCTTGGTCTCACGACGCGTCATGTATCAGTCTCCTTTGTAACTTAGTTTCTATTTTGACATGAAATTAGTTACATCGGAACAACAAGATGAAACGGCCCCAGCGGGGCCGTGGTGCATGGCGTCGCCGATGCCTCAGCCCCGGGCGCGTTGCTCCAGGATCTCGAAAGCCGGCAGGGTCTTGCCCTCCAGCACCTCCAGGAAGGCGCCCCCGCCGGTGGAGATGTAGCCCACCTGCTGCTCGATGCCGTACTTGGCAATCGCCGCCAGGGTGTCGCCACCGCCCGCGATGGAGAAGGCGCTGGACTGGGCTATCGCCTTGGCAATCTCCTTCGTGCCGTTCTCGAAGGCCGCGAACTCGAACACGCCCACCGGGCCGTTCCACACGATGGTGCCGGCGACCTTGAGTTGTTCGGCCAGTTTCTTCGCGGTCTCGGGACCGATGTCCAGGATCAGGTCGTCGTCGTCCACCTCGGTGGCTTTCTTGATCGTCGCCTTGGCATCGGCCTTGAATTCCTTGGCGGTGACCACGTCCACCGGGATCGGCACTTCGGCGCCCCGGGCTTTCATGGCTTCGATGACCGCTTTCGCTTCAGCCAACAGGTCGGGCTCGGCCAGGCTCTTGCCGATCTTCAGGCCCGCGGCCAGCATGAAGGTGTTGGCAATGCCACCGCCCACGATGAGCTGGTCGACCTTGTCGGCCAGGGATTTGAGGATGGTGAGCTTGGTGCTGACCTTGGAGCCGGCAACAATCGCCACCAGGGGGCGCTTCGGCGCGCTCAGGGCTTTGCCGATGGCGTCCATCTCGGCCGCCAGCAGCGGGCCGGCGCAGGCGATCTTGGCGTACTGGGCGATACCGTAAGTACTCGCTTCGGCACGGTGCGCCGTGCCAAAGGCGTCGTGCACGAAGATGTCACACAGGGCGGCCATCTTTTTGCCGAGTTCTTCGCTGTTCTTTTTCTCGCCCTTATTTAAACGGCAGTTCTCCAGCAGGACGAGCTGGCCGGGGGCCACGCTGACGCCGTCGACCCAGTTGGAAACGAGAGGAACCTCGCGGCCCAGCAGTTCGGCCATGCGCTTGGCAACCGGCGCCAGGGAATCCTCAGGCTTGAATTCGCCTTCGGTGGGGCGGCCCAGGTGGGAGGTGACCAAAACGGCGGCACCGGCGTCCAGGGCCATGCGGATGCAGGGCAAGCTGGCGCGGATGCGGGTGTCTTCGGTGATGGCACCGCTGTCGTCCTGCGGGACGTTGAGGTCGGCCCGGATGAAGACGCGCAGGCCGCGCGCCTTGCCCTGCTCGCACAGGGTCTGAAATCGGAGAAAGTTCATGAGGATCGAGGCTGAAGTTGGAAAAGCGGAGCGCCGGTCATGAAACCGGCATGTAACTTACAATTTTAGAGGCTGCGCTGCCGCGCGCCTTACCAGCCCAGCCCCAGGCGCAGGGGCAGGTAAACCGCCATGCCGACCACGATGGTACCCAGCATGGCCCAGGCACTCTTTCTGCGCCAGAAGTACCAGCCCCCGCCGGCCGCCACGGCAAACAGGCGTGCATCCTGGAAGGTCTGCACCAGATGGCCCTGAGTCATCACGATCTCGGGCACGATCACCGCCGAAAGCGCCGCAATGGGCGCGTACTGCAGGCCGCGCTGGGCCCAGTTCGGCAGGCTCCAGGGCTTGCTGGAAATGAAAAAGAAGGAACGCGTGATGACGGTCACCGCGGCCAGGCCCAGGATGACCCCCAGAGTCCAGAAGTCGGTTTCCTTCATCGTAAGGTCCTATTCATCCCGATTTCCCATGTGCGAACGGGGTGCAAAGCGCGCCAATCTAGGCGCGCGACGACGCCCAGACTGGCCGCCTGGGCTAGGAGTGCAACAACGAGTGGCGCGCTTTGCACCCCGTTCCCTGCGGGTTGCGGCCAAAAAAGCCATGCGGGGTGTTGCGCGGACTTGCCGGGGATCACCCCGGCAGCGTCCACGCGCCTACCGCATGACTTTTTTGTTCCGCAACGCATCATGGGAAATCGGGATGAATAGGACCTATACCTCGCGTCGGAACGGCGGAGTTTTCTCCAGCAGCAGGCACAGGGCCACGGCGGCGGCGATGGCCACCACGATGTTGAGCTTGAAGGGCAGGGCAAAAGCCGCCACCGCCGCTGTCCCGGCCAAGCCAGCCGAGACCAGGCGCAGTCGGCTGCTGACCAGGGAACAACCCACGCCCAGCAGGGCCAGGATGCCGGCGAAACCCAGGCCCCAGTGCGCGGGCACGGAGTGCGCCAGAAAGATGCCCAGCAGGCTGGCCACCTGCCAGCTGCTCCAGTTGGTCGCGCAGCCGCCCATCAGGTAGGCCAGCTGGGTCTGGCGCTCCGCGGCGGTCTGTGGCGGCTGGTGGAAACGCTTGGTGAACATCACATAGCTGATGTCGGCCGTCACATAACCGGCCAGCAGGCGCCAGCGCCGCGGCAAGTGCATGAGATAGGGCCGCATGTGCGCGCTGAAGACCACGAAACGCAGGTTCACGCAGAAACCCGTGGCCCAGATCACCAGCACGGGTGCGCCGGCCGCGATCAGCGGGATGGCCGCCAGCTGCGAACTGCCGGCGTAAACCAGCAGGGTCATGGCGATGGACTCGGCCAGGCTCATGCCGGACTTGACCATGGCCACGCCGGTCATCATGCCCCAGGCCGCCAGGCCGGGCGCGACCGAGAGCATGTCGCGCATGCCCAGGCGGAATTCGGGGTGGCGGACGATCTGGCGCACGCTGCTCATGCTTCAGGTCCCCAGCACGGCACCAGGCGGCAGATCAAAACCACGCAGGAACTCCGCCGCCGGCAGGCGCTTGCCGCCAGCGCGTTGCAGTTCGGTCAGGCGCAGCACGCCCTGGCCGCATGACACGGTGATGCCCTCGGGACCGGCCGCCAGCACCGTGCCCGGCACCTGCGCACTGGAAGACCCTTCCTCGGCGCGGCCCTGCCAGAGCTTGATGGGCTCACCCTGCCAGGCCGTTGCCGCACCGGGAAAAGGATTGAAAGCGCGGATGCGGCGTTCGATCACCGCCGCGGACCCACTCCAGTCGACGGCCGCTTCCTGCTTCTCGATCTTGTGCGCGTACGTCACGCCCTCGGCAGGCTGCGCCACCGGCTGCAGGCGACCACCGGCGAGCAGCCCCAGCGTCTCGACAATCAAACGACCGCCCAGGGCGGCCAGCTGGTCATGCAGGCTAGCCGTGGTGTCGTTCGCGGTGATCGGCAGGCGCTCCACCAGCAGCATGTCGCCCGTGTCCAGCCCCGCATCCATCTGCATGATGGTGACGCCGGTCTCGGCATCGCCCGCCTCGATCGCGCGGTGGATGGGCGCCGCGCCGCGCCAGCGCGGCAGCAGCGAGGCATGGATATTCAGGCAGCCATGCTTGAAGGCATCGAGCACCCACTGCGGCAGTATCAGGCCATAGGCCGCAACGACCATCACGTCAGCCCGGGCCGCCTCGATCGCAGCGCGCGCCGCAGCCGCTTCCTCGGGGTACTTGCCATCCAGACGCAGGCCGTGCGGCTGGGCCACGGCGATGCCATGTGCCAAAGCAAACTGCTTGACCGGCGATGCCTGCAGTTTCATGCCGCGGCCGGCAGGCCGGTCAGGCTGGGTCAGGACCAGGGGAACGGCGAAACCGGCTGCGTGCAGCATCTCCAGCGCCACCCGCGCAAACTCGGGCGTGCCGGCAAAAATGACCCTCAACGACGCTCCTCGCGCTGGGCCTTGAGCATCTTGGTCTTGATGCGGTTGCGCTTGAGCGGCGACAGGTACTCCACGAAGACCTTGCCCAGCAGGTGGTCCATCTCGTGCTGGACACAGACGGCGAGCAGGCCATCGGCCTCGATCACGCGCTCCTTGCCTGCGCCGTCGAGCGCGCGCACGTGCACGCGCTCATGGCGCTCGACACCGTCATAGATGCCGGGCACGGACAGGCAACCCTCGTCGTTGACCTTCATCTCCGGGCTGGCCCAGACGATCTCGGGGTTGATCAGCACCAGGGGCTGGTCGCGCCCTTCGGAAACGTCGATCACGATCAGGCGCTCATGCACATCGACCTGGGTGGCCGCCAGGCCGATGCCGTGCGCCTCGTGCATGGTTTCGAACATGTCGGCAATCAATTGCTTGATGCGAGCATCCACCGTCTGCACCGGCTTGGCCACCGTGTGCAGGCGTGGATCGGGAAAAGTGAGGATGGGTAGCAGTGCCATAAAAAAGCTCGTCGATGTCGCTATTTTCGCCACTTTTGGCGCACGAGTTTGCAACAAAGTTCAGAAAACATTGCCCAATCAAGGGCTTGGGCGCAAAATCGTGCGTGATTTATTAAGTTTCCGGGTACGGCGGGCGGCCAGTCCGCGCCTGGATTGAGCTGGGGGCAATGTGAAACAGCAAGACATGACGAAAAGCAGCCTGAGGGTCAGCGCCCGTATTTCCACCATTGCGGCCCTGAGCCTGGGTGGCCTGCTGGCTTTGCCCGTCTGGGGCCAGAAATTCCCCAACCTGCCCATCAGTTCCGAGCAGACCGCCACGGCGCAAAAAGTGGCCCAGGCCGGCGTGCCGCTGTCCGAGCTGGCGCCTGACGCACCCGATACCTATGTCATCAAGTCCGGTGACACCCTGTGGGCGATTTCCAGGATGTACCTGCGCAGCCCCTGGCGCTGGCCCGAGCTCTGGGGCATGAACATCGAAGAGATCCTCAATCCGCACCTGATCTATCCCGGCCAGACCCTGTACCTGGACAAGCGTGATGGCCGCGCCCGTCTGACCGGTACCGCACCCGGCACCGACGCCGGTGCTGCCGTCACCACGGGCGAAGGTAGCGCGCCTGCTGCCGCCAGCACGGGCAGCCGCCGCGAGGGCAGCGGCGGTATCGAAACCGTGCGCCTGTCGCCGCGCATCCGCGCCGAAGCCGCGCGCACCCCCCTGACCACGCTGCAGACCCGCGATATCGAAGCCTTCCTGGCAGAACCCCTGATCGTCGAGGAAAACGAGCTCCAGACCGCACCGCGTATCGTGGCCGCCGGCGAGAACCGCGTCATCATCGGCCGCGGCGACCGCGTCTATGCCCGCGGCCCGGCCACCGCCCCCCTGCTGGATGACCAGCAGAAGATCAAGCAGTACCGCATCTTCCGCAATGCCAAGCCGCTCAAGGATCCGGACAGCGGCGAGGTCCTGGGCTACGAGGCCGAGTTCCTGGGCAAAGCTGCACTGGTGCGCAGTGAAGGCAGCACGGAGATCGCCTCGGCCGATGGCAAGGTCAGCACCGCGCTGGTGCCGGCCACCATTGACATCACCTCGGCCAAGAGCGAAATGCTGGCCGGCGACCGCATGGTCCCCGAGCCCGAGCGCGAGTTCCTCAGCTTCACGCCGCGGGCGCCCACTGGCGCCGTCACTGGACGCATCGTGTCGATCTACGGCAGCAACGTGGTGGCCAATGCCTCGCAGAACCAGGTGGTGGTCATCAACCGCGGCAAACGCGACGGCATCGAAAGCGGCCATGTCCTGGCCATCCTCAAGGATGGCCAGCAATTGATCGACAAGACCGATGCGGCCCGGCCGCTGATCAAGCTACCCAATGAGCGCAACGGCCTGCTCATGGTGTTCCGCACCTACGAGAAGCTGTCCTACGCCCTGATCCTGGACATCACCGATAGCGTGCGGGTCGGCGACCGGCTGGCCACACCGCAGTAAACATCCGTGGCGGCGCACGACGCCATGGACCGCGATGAACTGGGCGCTTGGCTGCGGCTGACGCTCACCCCCGGCCTGGGCAACGAAAGCACGCGCCGGCTCCTGTCCGCCTTCGGCCTGCCTGCACTCATCTTCGAGCAATCCCCGGCCGCGCTGCAAGAGGTGCTCAAACCGGCGCAGGCGCAGGCCTTGCAGCGCGAACCCGATGGCCTCGCGACCCTGCTCGACAGCACCTGGACCTGGCTGCAGGAAGCGCCCCGGCAGCGCGCTGTGGTCCCGCTGGGCGATGCACGTTACCCGGCCTCGCTGCTCGACATCGAGGATCCGCCCCTGCTCCTGTATCTGGCGGGCCGTCTCGACCTCGCCTTGGCACCCGGACACAGCCTGGCCATCGTCGGCAGCCGCAACCCGACCCCGCAGGGCGCCTTGAACGCGCGGCATTTCGCACAGGCTCTGGGCCAGGCCGGCCTGACCATCGTTTCCGGGCTGGCTTTGGGTGTCGATGGCGCGGCCCATGAAGGCGCGCTGGCCGCTGCTGCCCGCACCCCGGATCGCCTGGCCACCGTGGCCGTGGTCGGCACCGGCCTGGACCGGGTCTACCCCAAAAGCCACCACGCGCTGGCGCACCGCATCAGCGAACACGGCTGGATGGTCAGCGAATACCCGCTGGGCACCCCGCCGCTGGCGGCCAACTTCCCGCGCCGCAACCGCCTGATCGCCGGCCTGTCGAACGCCACCCTGGTGGTGGAGGCGGCCCTGCAGTCCGGCTCGCTCATCACCGCAAGACTGGCAGCCGAGCAGGGCAAGGATGTTTTTGCCATTCCGGGCTCCATCCACGCCACGCAATCACGCGGCTGCCACGCCCTGATCCGCCAGGGCGCCAAGCTGGTCGAATCGGCACAGGATGTATTGGAAGAATGGCCCGGCAGCGCTACCTCCATCACGCCCACCCCGGTCGACACCGGCGAGGATGCGAATCCCCTCTTGCAGGCCATGGGGCTGGACCCGGTCAGCCTGGATGCCCTGCTGGAACGCACGGGTATGGACATCGCAGCCTTGCAGGCCGGCCTGATGGCCCTGGAACTTGCCGGCCAGGTGGCACGCCTGCCCGGAGGCCTGCTGCAGCGCCTGGTGCGTGCCTGAGGCACAACAGCACCGGCAAGACCCGCAAATTCGAGGCTTGCCTTGGCGCTTTCTGCGCTATATTGAAGCCATGTTTGAAGTGCTTGTGTACGTGTACGAAAACTACTGGCGCGGCGATGCCTGTCCCGAACTGCCCCAGCTCGAACGCAAGCTCAACGCCATCGGCTTCGACGCCGACGAGATCCGTGACGCGCTGCTCTGGCTGGATGGCCTGAACCTGGCCGCCCAGAGCACGCTCTGGCTGGATGCGGCTCCGGCCAGCCACCCCGAAACCACGTTGCCCAGCTTCCCGGCGACGGACAGCATGCGCGTGTATTCGGTGGCCGAACAGAACCATCTGGGCGCCGAATGCCTGGGTTTCATCAGCTTCCTCGAATCGGCCGGTGTCCTGCCACCGCCCATGCGTGAGGTCATCCTCGATCGGGCCATGGCGGTGCCGGGCGAGCCAATGGCTCTGGACGATCTGAAGATCATCATCCTGATGGTGTACTGGAGTTTCGGCGAGGAGCCCGACACGCTGGTGCTCGACGAACTCTATGACGACAGCGCCGAGCGCATTGCACACTGACGCTGGCAAGCACCAGCTCCGTCATCGCTGAAACAAATGGCCCCGTGAGGGGCCTTTTGTTTCAGGTGACCAGCCGCTCCGGATTGGCTTCCAGCCGGGTCAAGGCCTCGCGCGTGGCGCGCACGGTCAGTGTTTCCTCTTCCTGCGGCAGCAAGAGGCCAGCCTGCAGATAGGCGGCCAGCCGGCCGGCCTGGATCAGGTAGCTGTGGCCATCGCTGGAAGCAAACAGGTTCAGATGCTTGCGGTCACTGCGCCAGACGAACTGCACCTGGTTGACCTTGCCGTTGTGGTCCAGCGTGAACCAGGAGCCCAGCTGCAGCTCCTGCGCCCAGGCCACCATGGCTGGGGTCGGCTTGGAGCCGCCATTGGTCACCACGTCGATGGTGGACGCATCGATGCCCAGCATCATCTCGATGCTTTCGGCATCCAGCGGCAGGTCGCCCAAACCGTCCTCGCTGACGAAATCTTCCAGGTTGGCGAGGCGCTGCGTCATCGCATCGATCTGCGCCTGCGGGATGGCCTGGGTCTTGGACATGAAGGCATCGGCCATGGTGTCGCTGACGATCTTGATGTGGGCGTCCTGGTCGGTCGGCGACATGCCCAGCAGGTTCATTCCCGAGCGCAGGCGCTGCAGCAGTTGCGGCAGGTCCTGGATGACACGCGCGCGGTCATTGCGGTTGGGTTTGGCACTGGCTGACCAGACCAGATCGGCGGCGGCCTTCTTCAGGGCCACGGTCTCGCTGTCCTTGGGACCCTTGCGTACGGCCGACACCGCCAGCACCTCGGCCCAGACCTTGAACAGGAAGGTGCGGATCTCGTCTCGCACCGGAATGTCCTTGAGCATGTTGCGCAGCTCGATGGTGTACTGGATGGCCAGTGTTTCCTTCTGCTCGACCTGCTGCGCAACGCTCACAACCTTCTGCGTTTTTTCCTTGCCGGTCAGGAACTTGGCCAGGAACTTCTGGAATTCGTCGTAGACGATCTGGAAGACACGCTTGCCGGTTTCCGGATACTGCTCGATGACCTGCACGATGCGCTTGATCTCGGCCTCCAGCGCACCGCCGGTGATGCTGCTCGCCTCGAAACCCATGACGCAGGAACCCATGCGGTCGATCAACTGGCGCGCCGGATGGTTGATGGAACCAAAGAACTCCGGGTCGGACAGCGCCACACGCAGCACCGGCATCTGCAGCCGGGCAAACCAGACGCGGATCGTCGTGGGAATGCGCTCTTCGGCCAGGATGGCCTGGAACATCAGGGCCACCATTTCGATGATGGCCTTCTCGCTCTTGGTCTCGGCCTTTTTCTTGAGCTCGTCGGTCTTCTCGCGCAGCTTCTCGGCCACCTTGACCACACCCGCCGGGCTGTAGTCCTCGTAGACAGTGCCCGTGCCACCACCGCCGGCCCCACCGCCATACTGCGGCCGCTCGGCGATGGCCGCCGCCAGCGCCGGTGAAGGCGGGTGCGCCGAAGTCGCCGTGAAGTCGCCGCCGCCCTGGCCCACCAGCAAGCGCTTGAGCTGGCCGAACATGCCCTGGGCGCGACTGCGCGTGCGCGCCAGCGGCGTGGTCTGCGTCATCAGGCGCGTCTCTTCATGCGCGCCGCCGAAATTGGAAGGGGTACCCTGCGCGGCCAGGGCCTGCTGCATCTGGGCCGGCGTCTGTCCCAGCGCGGAAGGCGCCGAAGCCGCACCCCCGGCACCGGGGGGCGGGACCGGCGCGAGCCGCCCCGGTGTGACGGGGCCGCCGGCATCGTCCCAGCCCAGGCGACCGCCAAAAAGATTGCCCGCACCGCGCCCGGCAGGCCCTGCACCCGCCGGCCCCTGCGGCATCGCTGCCGGCTGACCGGGATAGGCAGCTGGCGCTGCGCCCGGCATGCCTGCGTGACCGGGATAACCTGCCTGGGGAGCACCGGCGGCGGGCATGCCGCCTCCCATGCGACCGGGCGTCGGCTGGCCAGGATAGGCCGCTGGCGCTGGGCCGGGCATGCCTGCGTGACCCGGCTGCTGACCGGAATAGCCTGCAGGCCCCGGCGGCGGCGCCCCAGGGGCGCGCGCCATCGGCATGCCGCCCAGAGGTGTCGGCGCCGACACCGGCTGTCCGGGATAGCCTGAGGCCGGTCCATACGCTCCGGTCGATCCACCCCAGCCCGCGTCTCCCCCGCCGGCATCCGCCTGGAACTGAGAATCGGGCAACACAGAATCGGGCCCCCCACCGCCGGCCGATGGCGGGCGGCGCCCCACGGCCGCGCGCTTGACGCGGTCCTTGAGGTCGATGGTGGGCATCACGCCCTGCTGGATCAGGAACTCATTGGCGTTGGCATAGGCCGCCTTCAATTTCTCGATCAGGTTCTTCTGCACCACATCGTTGACCATGGGCCAGGACTCGCGCGGCATGCCGCAGGTCGTCCACTGCTCGATCATCAGCAGGATCAGGACCTCGGGCCGCAGTATGTCGTGCCCCTCAAGATCATCGCGGTTTTCCAGCGTCTTGACGCGCACGCGCAGATCATCGAGATCGCTGCCCATCTTTTCCACCACGGCCAGCACCAGGCGGGAAGCCAGGATCTTGTTCTCGACCGCATCGGTGCCCACCAGGGACAGGCCGCCATCCCCCTCAAGCGAGAGATCGTCCTTCTTCTCGGATTTTTTGGTGGCCGGAGACTTGAGCGACTCCTGCCAGACCTTCATGGTCCCGTCGATCCAGGGCCCGCGCTGCTTCTGGAACAGCATCCAGGCATCACGCCGGTTCTGCATGTCCCGGGTCGTGCCCTTTTCGTTGAGCAGCGTGGTCAGGCGGTCCTGGACCACCCCGCCCAGTTCAAACAGGATCTTCTCCGCATCACCGAGGAAGCGCTGACGCACCTTCTCCGCCAGCTGCATGCGCTGCATATAGGAGAGCTGGGTGGCCATGGTGCCGGGGCCTTTTTAGACGACAGCGCCCGCGTTCGGGTCGTCGGGATCCGTCTCGCCGCGCCGGGGGGCGCCGCCCTTGATCAGGTCTTCACGCTTGACACCCAGCCACATGGCAATGGCCGCGGCCACGAAGACCGATGAATAGATGCCGAACAGGATGCCGATGGTCAGGGCCAGGGCAAAGTAGTGCAGCGTCGGGCCGCCGAACAGCAGCATGGACAGCACCATCAATTGGGTGCTGCCGTGCGTGATGATGGTGCGGCTGATGGTGGAGGTGATGGCGTTGTCGATGATCGCCTCGGTGTCCAGCTTGCGCAGGCGGCGGAAGTTCTCGCGGATGCGGTCGAAGATCACCACCGACTCGTTGACCGAATAACCCAGCACGGCCAGCACGGCCGCCAGCACGGGCAGCGAGAACTCCCACTGGAAGAAGGCGAAGAAGCCCAGGATGATGATGACGTCATGCAGGTTGGCGATGATGGCCGCCACCGCAAACTTCCACTCGAAGCGCAGCGCCAGATAGATCATGATGCCGCCGACGACGAAGGCCAGGGCCATCAGCCCGTCCACGGCGAGTTCGTCACCGACCTGCGGGCCGACGAACTCGCTGCGGCGCAGGGTGGCGCTGGCGTCCAGCGTCTTGAGGGCGGCCAGCACCTGCTCGCTTTGCTGGCCCGAGCTCACGCCCTTGGCCGCCGGCATGCGGATCAGCACGTCACGTGCGGTACCGAAGTTCTGCACCTGCACGTCGCTGTAACCCAGCTTGGCGATGCCGCCGCGCACTGCCTCCAGATCGGCCGGCTGGGAGTAACTGACTTCGATCAGCGTGCCGCCGGTGAACTCCACCGAGAGGTGCAGGCCGCGCGAAAAAAGAAAGAAAACGGCTGCCAGGAAGGTGACGACCGAAACGATGTTGAGCACCAGCGCATGCCGCATGAACGGAATGTCGCGCCGGATCTTAAAAAACTCCATCTTGTTCTTCCCTCAATCCACTTTGACCGACGCCTGCCCGTCGGGGCGCCAGATCGTCCCGATCGAGACGGTCTTGAGCTTTTTACGGCTACCGTACCACAAATTCACCAGTCCACGCGAGAAGAAAACCGCCGAGAACATGCTGGTCAGGATGCCCAGGCAGTGCACCACGGCAAAACCGCGCACCGGCCCCGAGCCGAAGGCCAGCAGGGCCAGGCCGGCGATCAGGGTGGTGACGTTGGAATCCAGGATGGTGGCCCAGGCGCGGTCGTAGCCGGTCTGGATGGCCGCCTGCGGCGAGGCCCCGTTGCGCAACTCCTCGCGCACCCGTTCGTTGATCAGCACGTTGGCATCGATGGCCATGCCCAGCACCAGGGCCATGGCCGCCATGCCCGGCAGCGTCAGCGTGGCCTGCAGCATGGACAGGATGGCCACCAGCAGCAGCAGGTTGATGCCCAGCGCCACGCTGGAGATCACGCCGAACAGCATGTAATAGATGCACATGAAGGCCGCCACCGCCAGGAAGCCCCAGGTCACGCTGGCAAAACCCTTGTCGATGTTCTCGGCACCCAGGCTGGGGCCGATGGTGCGCTCCTCGATGATCTCCATGGGCGCGGCGAGGGCACCGGCGCGCAGCAGCAGCGCCGTGTCGGCCGCCTCCATGGAGGTCATGCGGCCGGAAATCTGCACGCGGCCGCCGCCGATTTCGGTGCGGATCACCGGCGCCGTCACCACCTCGCCCTTGCCCTTTTCGAACAGGATGATGGCCATGCGCTTGCCGACGTTCTCGCGGGTTACGTCCTTGAAGATGCGCGAACCCTTGGCATCCAGCGAGAGGTTGACGGTGGGCTCCTGGGTCTGGCTGTCGAAGCCGGGCTGGGCATCGGTCAGGTTGTCGCCGGTCAGCACCACCTGCTTCTTGACGATCACGGCCTGGCCGTTGCGGTCCGGATAACGCTCGGTGCCAAAAGGCACCGGGCCGGAACCGGCTTCGGCAGAGCGGCCTTCGACGCTTTCGTCCACCATGCGCACTTCCAGCGTGGCGGTGCGGCCCAGGATGTCCTTGGCCTTGGCCGTGTCCTGCACGCCAGGCAGCTGCACCACGATGCGGTCCAGGCCCTGCTGCTGGATCACCGGCTCGGCCACGCCGAGTTCATTGATGCGGTTGTGCAGGGTGGTGATGTTCTGCTTCAGCGCCTGCTCCTGCACCAGACGGGCGGCCTGGGGCTTGATGGTGGCGCTCAGTTTGAAATCGCTGCCTTCCTGCGTTTGCGTGGTCTGCAGATCGGCAAACTGGTCCAGCAGCACACGCTGGGCGGCTTCCAGCGTCGCTGCGTCGCGCAGGCGCAGCTCGATGGCCTGCCCGTTGCGGCTGATGCCGCCGTGGCGCACATTCTTCTCACGCAAGACGGTGCGCAGGTCACCCGCCAGCGATTCGGCCTTCTTGCTCAGGGCCGCCTGCATGTCGACCTGCAGCATGAAGTGCACCCCACCGCGCAGGTCCAGGCCCAGGTACATGGGCGCTGCATGCAGGGAGGTCAGCCAGCCCGGCGTGCGCGGCAGCAGGTTGAGCGCCACGATGTAATCCGGATCAGCCGCATCCCTGACCAAGGCGCGCTGGATGGCGTCCTTGGCCTTGAGCTGGGTGTCGGTGGAGTCCAGGCGCACGCGCAGGGACCCGGCCTCCAGGCTGATGGCATCGGGCCGGATGCCGACCTCCTGCAGCGCCGCCTCCACGCGCGACTGCGTCGCGGAATCCACCTTGAGGATGGCCTTGGCGGCCGAGACCTGGACGGCGGGCGCTTCACCAAAGAAATTCGGGGCGGTGTAGATCGCCCCCACCAGCAGCGCGATCACGATGATCGCGTACTTCCATACCGGATAACGGTTCATTGTTCGCTCGCGTCTGCTAGGCTGAAGGATCTCTTATTTCATCGTGCCCTTGGGCAGCACCTGCACCACGGCCTGGCGCTGCAGCTGCACCTCGACACCGGAAGCAATTTCCACGCCGATGAAATTCTCGTTCAGGGAATTGACACGGCCCAGCATGCCGCCAGCCGTCACCACCTCGTCACCCTTGGCCAGGGCCTCGACCATGGCGCGGTGTTCCTTCTGCTTCTTCATCTGCGGACGGATCATGATGAAGTACAGCACCACGAACATCAGCACGATGGGCAGCATGCTCATCAGGGACGAGGACAGGTCACCGCCGGCAGCAGCAGCGGGGGCGGTTTGGGCAAAAGCGGAAGAGATAAACACGGGCAACTCCACGTCAGGGGTTCAAAAATCGGAACACACCTGCATGCGGTAGCACCCGGAAGGCACCCCGAAACAGGCGGCCGCCCATTGTACGGGGCTGCCGCCAGCCTGTTTCAGTCCCCATCCCGGGGTATGGATAGCCCGCCGGCCGGGCCTCAGGCCAGGGCGGCACGCCAGGCCGCCAGCCGCTCGTCCCACAGCGGGCGGACCGCCGCCAGGTGCCGGGCCTTGACGTGGCCATACCCGCGGATCTGCTCTGGCAGGCGCGCGATCTCGACCGCCGCGGCATGGTTGGCCGCGCTCAGGCCGGCCAGCAGTTCCTCGATGCAGGCACGGTATTCAGCGATCAGGGCGCGCTCGCTGCGGCGCTCCCCGGTCCGTCCGAAGGGGTCCAAAGCCGTGCCGCGCAGGCTCTTGAGGCGCGCCAGCAGGCGGAAGGCCACCCCCATGGCCGGCCCGTAAGCCTGCTTGCGCAGTTCGCCCCTGGCATTCTTCTTCGCCAGCAGCGGTGGCGCCAGATGGTAGTGGAGCTTGTACTCACCCTCGAACATGGCCCCGATGCGTGCCTTGAAGCCAGCATCGCCGTGCAGGCGGGCGACCTCGTACTCGTCCTTGTAGGCCATGAGCTTGAAGAGATAACGGGCCACCGCCTCGCTCAGGCCGATCTTGCCCAGCCGGCTTTCGGCGGCCTGCACCCGGGCCACGAAGGCGCGATAAGTCTCGGCATAAGCCCCGTTCTGGTAGCCGGTCAGGAATTCGACCCGGCGCGCCACCAGACTCTCCACCGTCTCGCGCGGCTGGAACTGGATGGTTTGCGCCGGCGTGAGCAGCGCTTGCACCCTCGCCCAGTCCTGTGCCGCCTGGCGGCCCCATTCGAAGGCCGCCTTGTTCGCTTCCACCGCCACGGCATTGAGCTCGATGGCACGCAGCAGGGCCTCGCGGCCCAAGGGGATCCAGCCCTTTTGCCAGGCGTAACCCAGCAACATGGGATTCACATAGATCGAGTCACCCATGAGCCGGGTGGCCACGGCATCGGCGTCGAACAGGCCCAGGCCGCCTGCGCCCACAGCCGCGGTGATGTCGGCCACGCAGCGATCCGACGGGTTCTGCCAGTTGGCGTTTTTCACGAAGGCCGCGGTCGGTGCGCTGTGGCTGTTGAGGACCACGCGCGTGCGTCCCTCGCGCATGCGCAGCGTGCTTTCCTTGGCCGCCGTCACGATGGGGTCGCAGCCCAGGATCAGGTCGGCCGCCGCCATGCCCACGCGCGTGGTGCGGATCTCCTCGGCAGTGTCGGCGATCAGCACATGGCTCCAGGTGGCCCCGCCCTTTTGCGCCAGGCCGGCCGCGTCCTGCGTCACGATGCCCTTGCCCTCGATATGCGCGGCCATGCCCAGCAACTGGCCAATGGTGATGACGCCAGTACCGCCGACACCCGCCACCACGATGCCGTAAGCCGTGGCCGCAGCGGGCAGGGCCGGTTCGGGCAGGGTACCCAGTTCATACGGCGAGGTCGCCTGCCCCTTGGCCTTTTTCTTGAGCTGCCCTCCCTCGACCGTCACGAAGCTCGGGCAGAAACCCTTGAGGCAGGAAAAATCCTGGTTGCACGTACTCTGGTTGATGGTGCGCTTGCGGCCGAACTCGGTCTCCAGCGGCTCAACCGAGAGGCAGTTGCTCTGCTCGCCGCAATCGCCGCAGCCTTCGCAGACCAGCTCGTTGATCACCACGCGTTTGGCCGGCGTCACCAGGCTGCCGCGCTTGCGGCGGCGGCGTTTCTCGGTGGCACAGGTCTGGTCGTAGATGATGACCGTGCAGCCCTTGAGTTCGCGGAACTCGCGCTGGATGCGGTCCAACTCATCGCGGTGCTCGATGGCGATGCCAGCCGGGAGGTCCCGCACGCCCTCGTACTTCTCGGGCTCGTCGGTCACGATGGCAATCTTGCGCGCCCCCTCGGCCCGCATGCTTTGCGCGATCTGGACCACGCTGTGGCCCTCCGGCCGCTCACCGACCTGCTGGCCCCCTGTCATGGCCACCGCATCGTTGTAGAGGATCTTGTAGGTGATGTTCACGCCGGCCGCGATGCTCTGGCGGATGGCCAGAATGCCGCTGTGGAAGTAGGTGCCGTCGCCCAGGTTGGCAAAGACATGCTGCTCGCTGCTGAAAGGCTGCTGGCCCACCCAGGGCACACCCTCGCCGCCCATCTGCGTGAAGCCGATGGTGCTGCGGTCCATCCAGGTCGCCATGAAATGACAGCCGATGCCGGCCATGGCGCGCGAGCCCTCGGGCACGCGCGTGCTGGTGTTGTGCGGACAGCCGGAACAGAACCAGGGCATGCGCTCGGCCGCCGGGCCGCCGAGTGCCAGGACCTGCATGGCGCGCTCCTTGGCGTCCAGCACGGCCAGCTGCGCATCGACACGCGCCGCGACATCGCTGCCGGCTGGCAGCATGCCGTTCTTCTTCAAACGGCCCGCCAAGGCACGCGCGATCATGGCTGGCGTCAGGTCGGCATTGGCGCGCAGCAGCTCGTTGCTGGACGGATTGGCCTGCGACCATTCACCGCCAGCGCGGTCGCCTTCGTTGAACTTGCCCAGGATGTTGGGGCGCACGTCGTCGCGCCAGTTGTAAAGCTCTTCCTTGAGCTGGTATTCGATGAGCTGGCGCTTTTCCTCCACCACCAGGATTTCCTGCAGCCCGGTGGCGAAGTCGCGCGCGCTCTGCGCCTCCAGCGGCCAGACCACGGCCACCTTGTGCAGGCGGATGCCCAGCCGACGGCAGGTGGCGTCGTCCAGGCCCAGGTCCAGCAGGGCCTGGCGCGTGTCGTTGTAGGCCTTGCCGCTGGCAATCAGGCCGAAGCGATCGTTCGGACCGGCGATGACGTTGTGGTTCAGGCGGTTGGCACGGATGTAGGCCAGGGCCGCGTACCACTTGTGGTGGAACAGCCGGTCTTCCTGCTCCAGCGCATGGTCGGGCCAGCGGATGTGCAGGCCACCGGGCGGCATCTGGAAATCGGTGGGCAGCTGGATCTGCACGCGCTCCGGATCGATCATGGCCGAGGCGCTGGACTCGACGATCTCCTGGATGGTCTTCATGCCGGCCCAGACACCGGCGTAGCGGCTCATGGCGAAAGCATGGATGCCCAGGTCCAGGATCTCCTGCACCGAAGCCGGGAAAAACACCGGCAGGCCGCAGGCCTTAAAGACGTGGTCGCTCTGGTGCGCGGCCGTGCTGCTCTTGGCCACATGGTCGTCGCCGGCCACGGCGATCACACCACCCCAGGGGGTGGTGCCGGCGTTGTTGGCGTGCTTGAAAACGTCGGAGGTGCGGTCCACACCCGGGCCCTTGCCGTACCAGATGCCAAACACGCCATCAAAGCGGTTCGTGCCCGGCGGCGCAAAGCCCAGTTGCTGCGTGCCCCACAAGGCGGTGGCCGCCAACTCCTCGTTGACACCGGGCTGGAACACGATGTTCTGCGCCTTGAGATGCGGCGCGGCTTTCCACAGGGCCTGGTCGTAGCTGCCCAAGGGCGAGCCGCGGTAGCCACTGATGAAACCCGCCGTGTTCTTGCCAGCCTGCTGGTCGCGCAGGCGCTGCAGCATGGGCAGCTTGACCAAGGCCTGCACGCCGCTCATGAAGGCGCGACCATGGTCCAGCGTGTACTTGTCGTCCAGAGTGACGGTCTCCAGCGCCTGGCGTATGGATTCGGGCAGGGGGGCATTCATGGGCGGCTTGTCTCCGGGCGCTGGGCCTGTTTTTGTATGCAGGTCAGTGTATGACGGTCGCCCGGATAGGTCTTTGCTTTCTTTGCCATTGAAACGCTAGTTTTTGAAAGGATCTTGCGTAAGAATCAGACAAATGGAAACACTCGACAAGTTTGACCTGGCCATCCTGAGCGAATTGCAAGCCAACGCGCGCCTCACCAACGCCGAGCTGGCCAGCCGCGTGGGCCTGTCGCCGGCGCCCTGCTGGCGTCGCATGCGCACCCTGGAGCAGCAGGGCTACATCAAGGGTTACCACGCCGAGATCGACCGCCACAAGATCGGCCTGGGCGTGCTGGCCTTCGTGCGCCTGGATGCCGAACGCAACACGGGCGACGCCACGCGCGTGCTGGAGGAAGCGGTGCGCGCCCTGCCCGAGGTGGTGGCCTGCCACTACATCAGCGGCACCGGTACCTTCGAGCTGCAGGTGGTGGCGCAGGATCTGGACAGCTTCTCGCGTTTCGCCCTGCAGCGCCTGATCAACCTGCCCAACGTGAAAGACCTGCACACCAGCTTTTCCCTGGGCGAGGTCAAGGCCAGCCCGACGCTGCCGCTGGGCCATCTGCAGGCGCCCGCACCCAAGCCACCAGCCCCTGCCGCCAAGGCCCGCCGGAGATCCCGATGAAACTGCACCGCCTTCTGATCCTCACCCTGCTGGGCCTGCCGGCCCTGTTGTTGGCCCAGACCGCCGGTGTCGCCCCGCTGCCGCTGCGCAACCTGCTGATCGAGGTGCGCCAGGACGATGGGCGCAGCAACAGCAGTGAGCGCGTGGCGGCCGACGTCCAGGCCCGCGTGCAGCCGGGCCGCAGCGAGGTGGACATCGGTATCGAGGCGCGCCATCGCGACAGCACCAGTAGCGGCCGCGCGCAACAGCAGGTGCTGGTGCTCAACGGCCGGCCGGCGGCCATCGTGCTGGGCCTGAGCGTGCCGCTGCGCCTGCGCCAGCTCGTGACACAGGGGGGCGTGCGCAGGAGCGTGCCGGGTACCGTCTGGCTGCAGGCCGGCACCGGCTTCACGGCCACACCCATCTGGGAAGGCGGAGATACGGTCTACCTGGAACTGGTGGCAACGCAAGGCCGCCAGCCCCTGGCACCACAGGCCAGCACCAGCAGCACCGTGCTGTTGCCGCTGGACGAGTGGACGACGGTGGCCGACAGCGAGGATGCGCAGGACCAGCGGCAGGGCGCCGCGGGCCTGGGCGGCGGCGGGCGCGACACGCGCAGCAGCAGCCAGTCGCTGCGCGTGCAGGTGCGGGTCAGCCTGCGCTGAGCGGCACGGCCGACTTCAGCGCGGCCAGAGCACCCACAGGCGCAGCGGCTGCTTGAGCCGCCCGGCGATCAGCGAAGCCTCGGGGCCAGTACCCACGAAGTAGTCAGCACGCACCGCACCCGTGATGGCGCTGCCCGTGTCCTGCGCTAGCACCAGGCGCTGCAACTGCAGCTGCGGGCCGGCCGAAGCCAGCCAGACCGGCGTGCCATAAGGAATGCTGCCGGGATCGATGGCGATGGAACGGCCCGCCGTCAGCGGCACGCCCTGGGCGCCTTCAGGCCCGGCGGTCAGTTCGCTGTCAGGCAAGGCCTGCTCCCGGAAGAAGGTCACACGCGGATTGCTCCACAGCAACTCCTGCACGCGCCCCGGGTTTTGTGCAGCCCACTGGCGGATCGAGGGCCAGGAGGCGTCGCGTACCTCGCGTCGCTGCAGCAACCAGCCCCCCACGCTGCGGTAAGGCTGGTCGTTGGTGCCAGCGTAGCCGATGCGCACCATGCGCTGGCGGCCATCCGGCTCGGTCACCCTGAGCCGACCCGAGCCCTGGATCTGGATGTTGAGCGCATCCAGCGGCTCCAGCCAGGCGATCTCGCGCCCGCGCAGCGCCGCCTGGGCTTCAGGCAGGGTGTCGATCTCCTGGCGGCTGTACCAGGGCTTGCGCAGATGCAACTGGGCCGGCGGCCCATACAGGGGCACGCTGTGGCGCGCACTCGGCAGGCGCGATGCCTCGGCCACCGGGACGTAATAGCCCGTGAGCAGGCCCACCGGCTCGCTCTGGAAGGTCTCGACCCGGTAGGGCTGCAGGCGTTCCAGCATCCAGTTGCGGCGCTGCTCGTCGCTGCCCTGGCCCAGGCGCCGTACGTCGGCGCACAGGGGGGCAAACGTCGGGCCCGGTCGCTCGCAGCTGCGCACCCAGGCGGACCAGGCCTCGCCCAGGGGGTCCTCGCCCAGGCCGGGCAATTCGGCCCAGGCCACGGGCGTCCAGCGGCTGCGCGCCTGCTGCAACACCTGGCTGCTGGCTGGCTGGCTGGGAAAGGAACTGGCCACCCCCGGCGCCGCGGCGCGCTCGATGGCGATCGACGGGCTGCCGGACTCCGGCGCCGGCTCGGAGACTGGCACCCCGCCGCAACCGGCCAGCGTTCCTACAATGAGAAGGTTGAAAACACAATAAAGTCGTTGGAGTCGGTTCATGCTGCTGATTTTGCTTGAAGCCCTGGGTGCCCTGCTTGTGCTGGTGCTGATCGTGTGGTGGACCATGTTCTCGGGCCGCAGCAAAGGCGAGTTGCCGCCACCTGAGACCGGTGGCGAAGACCCCACCCGGCCGCCGGGGCGCGAGCCGAAACGGCCGGACTGAGCCGTGACGGCGCCCTAGGCTTCGCGCAGGAGGTTGGCCAGTTCGACGGCCGACTTGACTTCCATCTTGTCGAAGACCCGCGCACGATGCACTTCCACCGTGCGCACGCTGATGTCGAGCTGGTCGGCGATGCGTTTGTTGGGCAGGCCCTCGATCACCAGCTGCATCACGGCACGCTCGCGGTCGGTCAGTTCGGCCAGGCGCTGGCGCAGCCGTTCACGCGCCAGCTGCAGCTGCACGAAGCCGGACGACTGGACCAGGGCCTGTTCGATGCGGTCCACCAGCGCATTGTCGGAAAACGGCTTCTCGCAGAAGTCGAAAGCGCCACGCCTGACGGCATTGACGGCCGTAGGCACGTCGGCATGGCCGGTCAGGAAGATCACCGGCAGGGCCTGGTGCAGGCCGCGCTCGGCCAGGCGGTCGAACAGGGCCAGCCCGCTCATGCCGGGCATGCGAACGTCCAGTAGCAGGCAGGCCGGGCGCGGCGGCAGGTGCGCGCCCTCGATCATCTCGAGAAAAGCTTCGGCACTCTCGAACGCCTGGCTGCCCAGGCGGCGCGAGCGCAACAGCCAGGCCAGCGCTTCACGCACGCTGGCGTCATCGTCCACGATGTATACGGAGGCGTCGATCACAGGTTGCATGGCGTGATGTTAAGGCAGCCGTCAGGACAGGCCGGCGGGCAGCGTGAAGCTGAAGACCGTGCCCTGGGGCCGGTTCGGCTCGAAGGCCAGCGTGCCGCCATGCTGCTCGATCACGGTACGGCACAGGCTCAGGCCCAGGCCCATGCCTTCGGCCTTGGTGGTGAAGAAGGGCGTGAACAGCTGCTGCGCCACCTCGGGGGCGATGCCCGGCCCGACGTCGGTGACGGAAAACTCGATCCAGCGCGCGTCGGCCGGCGAACGCCTGACACCCAGCTGCAGCAGGCGCCGGCGGATCTCGGGCCGGTCCATGGCCTGCATGCCGTTGCGCGCCAGATTGAGCAGCACCTGCTCGACCATGGTGCGGTCGCACAGCACCCGCGGCAGGCCGGGCTCCAGGCGCAGCTGCACCTGCACCCCGAGCTTGCGCGCCTGCAGGTTGACCAGGGGCAGGATGGCATCGATCAGGACCTGCGGCGCGACCGCTTCGCGCGCCTGGTCGCGCCGGCGCACGAAGTCGTGCACGCTCTTGATGACCTTGCCGGCGCGCTCGGCCTGCTCGGCGATGCGCCGCATCGCCAGCTCGATGTCGGCCGGTGTGTGGGCGCCCTGGTGCAGCAAGTTGAGCGTCCCCGTGGCATAACTGGACATCGCCGCCAGCGGCTGGTTCAGTTCGTGGCTCAGCAGCGAGGCCATCTCGCCCACCATGGCCAAGCGGGCCGTGGCCTGCAGCCGTTCCTGGCTGGCGCGCGACAGCTCTTCCACGCGTCGCTGCTCGCGGATGTCGAGGAAGGCGCTCATCCAGCCGGTCTGCACGTTCTGGGCATTGATCAGCGGGGCCTCGATGATGAGCACCGGAAAACGCGTGCCGTCCTTGTGCATGAACACCGACTCGAAACCCTCGCGCGGCGGCACGTTGCCGGCCAGGCGGATCTCCTGGCGTTTCTTGTACTCCTCGGCCAGCTCGGGCGGCCAGTAGGGCGCCTGGTCGCTCTGGCCCATGAGCTCCTCGGCCGTGAAACCCACCATCTGGCAGAAGGCCGGGTTGACGTATGTGATGCGGCCCTGCAGGTCACGCGCGCGCAGGCCTGTGACCAGCGAGTCCTCCATGGCCTTGCGAAAGGCCAGCGCATCGGCCAGGTCGCTCTCGGCCTTCAGGCGCCGGCGCATGTCCTTGCCCAGCAGCAGCAGGATGGACACCAGGGCGATCGACATGGCCGTGACCAGGGCGGTGAGCACATTGGGGAACAGTTCAGGTGCGCCACGCCAGCTGTCCATGCGCAGCACCAGGGTCGTGCCGGGCAAGTCGAGCAGCTGCTGGGCCGAGAAGACCCGGCTGCTGCGGCGTGCCGTGCCCCGGATGGCCAGGCGCGTGCCGTCGCCCTCGGTGAAGGAGACTTCGTGACTGCGCGTGAGCTGGCGTGCCAGGTCGTCCAGCAGGTCCTGCAGCGAGTAGGTGGCCACCAGGTAGCCCATCACCACGCCGGCGCTGGCCAGCGGCAGGCAGGTCTCCATGACCTCCAGCCCCAGGCCGTCGGTCATGGGGACGAAATAACTCGTGGAATAGGCCGGCCCGCTGATGCGCCGCGCCGCATTGCAGGCCTGGTTCACCTCGGACTGCACGCTGTCGCGTCCGAGCCGGTCGAACACCGGCGGGCGGTAGGGGGTGCCGGCCTGGGCCAGGATCTTGTGCTGGCTGTCGCGCCATTCGATGCGCAGCAGCTCGCGCCGCTCACGCAGCAGGATGGTGGCCTCGGTCGTCCAGGTCGCCGGCTGGGGATCGCCGAACTGCAGGGCCTGCAGGCTCTGCAGGTTGCGCGTCAGGCGCGAACGGATGTCGCTCACCGCATCGGCGGCATCGCGCTCCAGGCGGCTTTGCACCTGGCTGGCTTCGTAACGGCCGGCCAGCCACACCAGCGTGACCAGCAGCGCCACCACCAGCGCCGCCAGGGCGGACCACAGCACACGACGGCGCCCGTGGGCACGCCAGCGCTCCCGGCGGGATTCGGCGGGGGCCATGCTCACAGGACGCGGTGCTCCAGGGCCGGCAGCTGCTGGCGGCAGGCGCGCAGCAGGGCGGCATCGAGCTCGGCCAGCACCACGGCCTCGCCTTCAGGCTGGACGCCCAGCACCCGCCCCCAGGGATCGACCAGCATGGAGTGCCCCCAGGTGCGCCGCCCGTTCTCGTGCACCCCGCCCTGCGCCGCCGCCGCCACAAAGGCCAGGTTCTCGACGGCGCGGGCGCGCAGCAGCAGCTCCCAGTGCGCCTGGCCGGTGGTGTGGGTGAAGGCACTGGGCACCAGCAACAGTTCGGCGCCGGCCTGGGCATAGGCCCGGTACAGCTCGGGGAAACGCAGGTCGTAACACACGCTCAGGCCCACGCGCCAGCGGTGGCCGTCGCGCGAAGGCAGCTCGAACGTGACCGGCCGGCTCCCGGGCCGCAGGGTGCGGGCCTCGTCGTAACGCTCGCGCCCGTTGTCGAAGCGGAACAGGTGGATCTTGTCGTAATGCGCCGCCTGTGCGCCATCGGGGGCATAGACCAGGGTGCTGTTGTAGGCACGCGGCGCTTCATCGCCCGTCGGGCCCCCTCCGTCCAGCGGCAGGGTGCCGCCGACGATCCACAACTGCAGCTCGCGCGCGGCTTGCGCCAGAAAGTCCTGGATAGGTCCCTGGCCCGGGGTTTCGCGCAAGGCCAGCTTGTCGCCCTCATGGCGGCCCAGCAGGCAGAAGTATTCGGGCAGCACGGCCAGCTCGGCGCCCTGCCGGGCCGCTGTCTCGAGCAGCGCGCGCGCGCGCCTCAGGTTGGTGTCGCGCTCGACACCGGACACCATCTGGATGGCCGCCAGCTTCATGGCGTGTTCGCCTGCGGCTGGCTGGCGGGCGCCGCCGGCGCCTCGACCTTGTTCATCTGCGGGTCGGCCCAGCTGCCGGTGATGCGGAATTCCTGCGTGGCCGCGGCAATGGCCGGCTTGCGCAGCAGCACCTGGGCCAGGAAGGTCCCCAGGCCCACGGCCGGGTTGATGACCGTTGCAATCAGGGAGGCCGTGCCGGCGTTGATCTCGGGCACGACCACGACCCGCAGGTCCTGGGTCTCGCGCGCCAGATCGGCCTGGCCGCTCATCAGCACGGCGGCATTCACGCCCTTCATCTGCAGGTTGTTGGTGCTGGCCATGCCCTGCTCGACCTGGACGTCGCCGCGCACGAAGTCGAAGGCGAAACCCTCGGTGAAGACATCGCGGAAATCCAGCGTGAGGCGGCGCGGCAGGGATTGCAGGCTGAGCACCCCCAGCAGCTTGGCGATGCCGGGGTCGGCCTTGAGGAACTGGCCGCGCTCGATGTTGACGTTGAAGCTGCCGCCCAGGCTCGGGTAATCCAGGCCCATGGGCGAGCCGATCCAGCTGGCCTGGCCCTCCATGACGCCCTTGCCGGCACGGATCAGGCCGGGCATGCCCAGGCGGCTGAGCAGGCCACCGGCATCGGCCACGTCAATCCTGAAGTTCATGACGGTGCGGCGCCGTTCACCCCGCGGCGCGCCCGCCGCAGGCGCGCGCGGCAGGGTCACACGGCCCGTTGGCTCGCCGGCCTCCTGGTAGACGGCCCAGTTGCCGCTGGCGGTGAACTCGGCCTCGGGCATGCTGATGCGCAGCCGGCTCAGCCGCCATTCGCGCGCGCCCTCATCGCGCCGCGCCAGGCCGCGGTTGACGGCCTCGATCTCGACCCGCCCCAGGTTCTTGCCGCGCAGCTCCAGGCTGTCGATCACCACGTCCAGCGCCGGGATGCCGACCGGCTGCTTATCCAGCAGCTGCTCGACCCCGCGGGCATTGTCCTGCGCCAGCACCAGGCGCGCCAGGCGCGCGTAGACACTGCCGGCGCCGACCTGGACGGGCATGCGGTACTCCAGGTAGCCGCTGAGTTCGCGCGCATCCAGATTGACGCGCCAGGTGTGGTCCTCGCGCGTGCCACCGGCCACCAGCTGGTGGAAGGTCTGGCCGCCGGTCTGCAAGGTGTCGCCCTGCACGATCAGGTGGGTGGGCAGGTAATCGCGCAGCACCGTCAGCACGGGCGGGTCGCTGGCAGCGCCGGGCGCCACTGGCGCGGGCGCAGCGGGGGTAGCCGTCGCCTTGCGCCAGGCATCGAGGTCCAGTTCATCGAACTGCACGCTGGCCACCACGCCGGCGTCCGGCATGGGCAGGCTCTCGCCAGCGGGCAGGCCGACACCGATGGTGCCGCGCAGGACCTGCACCGCCCCCTTGTCGTGTTCACGCACATAACGCAGCGCGACCAGATCGCCCAGCTCGAAACGCAGCAGATCCTGGCGCGGCCCGCCGGACGCGGCACCGCCACCCTGCTCGGCGCTCATCAGGGCCGCCTGCAGGCGCAAGGGCAAAGCGACCTCGGCCGGCTTGCGCAGCGGCGCCGGCAGGTTCAGCGCCAGGCCCTGCAGGCTGGAAGAGAACTGGAATTCGGGCACCCCCTGGCGCAGGCCGAATTCGGCCGTGTACACCGTGCTGCCGCTCATCTGCTGGGCCATGCCGGCCAGCCGGCTCTCCTGGCGCAGGCCCTGGGCTGTCAAGGTCCCCTGCACCCGCAGGCGGGGCACGGCCTCGGCTGCGGCGCCCGGCAGGGACATCGTGCCGCCCTCGGCGCGCACCTCGCCGCCCAGCAAACGCCCCTGCACGCCGGCCAGGGCAAAACCGCGCTCGCTGAAATGCACCGTACCGCGCGCGCGCGTCAGGCGCGGCAGGGCCGGCGCCAGCTGCAGCTCGTTGCCGGCCAGCCTGATCTGGCCCGACACGGCCGAGCGCTCGAGCTGCTGTAGCGGCAGGTCCAGCTTGAGTTGCACGTCGGCGTTGCCCAGGGCACGGGCCTTGCCCAGCACCCCCCCCAGCATGGCGTCCAGCGGCGAGGTGATGATGAGGCCGCGCAGCAGTTCGTCCAGCGGGCCTGCGAGTTGCAGGCTGGTCTGCACCCGCGCATCCCGCCCCATGTCCGGGATGCGGGCCTCGCCCTGGCTGATGCGCAACTGCGATGCGCCGTCCAGACGCGCGCTGATGTTGCGCAACTGCAGGCTCGCATGGTCGAGCAGCAGATCACCGCGCAACTCGGTCAGTGCCGGCCACGGCTTCTGCCCGGTCGGCTGCAAGCCGGCCGGCACGTAGACGAAATGCGTGTCGTGCACGCTGGCCGTGATGCGGAACTCGCCCTGGCCCGGCTGGCGGAAGGGGAAATCGGCGAGGTCGCCCCTGACCCGGAAACGCGCACCGCCAGCCCAGCCCTGGGGCAGGGCCTGACGCAGGTAGTCGCGCACCTCGGGCTTGATGGCCTGAGGCAGGTAGCGGTGCAGGGCCGACAGCTCCGCACGGCTCAGGCTGCCCTGCAAGTCCAGCACCCCGGGCAGGCGCGCCTGGGCCGCCCCGGTGTGCCACTTGAGCTGGAACTCGCCCTGGGCCTCGGCATTGGCAAAACGTGCGTTGTTGATCTGCAGGCTGGTCAAACCGCCCTGCAACCGCCACTGCAGTTCGGCGGCGAGCTGGTCCAGGGCGATGCGTGGTTGCTCGAAGATACCGGGCAATTCCAGATGACCCTGCTGCACGAGCACACTGGCACGACCGCCGTCCTGGGTCAGGTCGAACTCGACCGTCAGGCCGCGCACCCCGGGCGACCCGACGCTCCCCGCTGGCGGCTCGCCTTCGGCCAGCGGCTGCAGCTGCGGGCGCGAGGCGACCTCCAGCTGGGTCAGGCGGCCGCGGGCATCGAAACGCTCCGGCGCGGCCCAGGGTCCCTGCCAACGCGCCAGCAACTGCTCGACCCGGCCCTTGGGCGCGTAGAGCTGCAAGGCCCGGTGCACGCGTTGCTCCAGCGGCAGGCGCTGGGCCAGCTGGGCCACAGTGGCCAGGTCGATCCCGTTGAGGCGGATCTCGCCACGCGCCAGCGCCCCTTCGAGCGGCTCGTCCAGGCTGACGCGCAGATCGCCCCCCGGCCAGGACAGTCCGTCCGTGGTGTCGAACTTCAGGCCCTGGGTGTAGACCTCGTAGCCGGCATCCCGGACGCTTCCCCCCAGCCGGCCGCTGAGACGGGCCAGGTCCAGGGCGGGCAGCTCGGGGCCCAGCCTGAGGCCCAGCTGCAGCAGCGCCACGTCGGCGATGGCGCCCGTGACGCGCCCCTGGTCCACGTCGACCCAGGCACGCAGGGCACCGCTGCCGCCGGCCATCTCCAGTTGCAGCGGGACATGGCGACGCAGCTGGGCCATGTCCACGCGCTCGAACACGGCGTAGAGCTGGCCCTGCCAGCGTCGCCAATCACCGGCGCTGGTAAAGAGCAGGGGCTGGCGGAAGCGCCCGCGCAGGCTGAAGCGGGCACCCAGCTCCACGGGCGGTGTGGCGTCCAGCCGGAGCTCATGCAGGCGCGCGCCGTTTTGCAAGCGCAGATCGACCTCCCGCAGCAACAAGGGCGGCGCATCGCGCAGTTCGTCGTGCCACTGGACGCGACCGCCGCGGATCAGCCATTCGGTCTGCGAAAACACCCAGTCGGCCGCGCTGCCATCGCTGTCCTGGCCCTGCGGCAGCTCGATCCCGGCCACAAAGATGCGGCCGTCCTTCGCGCGTCGCACGTCCAGCTCGGGACTCTCGATGGCGAGTTGTTCGAAGCCCAGGTTCCAGAGCGAGCGCGGCGAAAGTGTGGCCCGCACACGCGGCAGCTGCAGTGCCGCACGGCCATCGGGATCCAGCAGTTGTACATCGCTCAGCTCAAAGGAGGGGAACAGGCTGTTGTCATGCGCCACGATGCCCCCGATGCGCACCGGCACCCCCAGGGCCTGGCTGGCCCGGGTTTCCAGTTCCGGGCGCAACTCGCCGATTCGCGGCACAATGACCAAGTGCAGCGTCGCCCAGGCGGCGCCGAAAACCAGCCAGGCCAGAAGAATCAGCCATAGCAGAGCGCGCGTCGAAATCGTCAGGACTTTGAGCGGCAGGGACGGGCGGTGCGGCAGGGTAACCATTTTGCAGATCGAGAACTCGACAGGAATTATGACCCGCAACGATGCCTGCGGCCTGATGCCGGACGCGGCCACCGCACCGGCGACAGCCGCCGCCCCCGCCGACCATTCCCGTTTCGTCCAGCGCATACGGCGCCGTCACGCCGACCTGTTGCCGCAACTGCCCCTCGGGCGGCCCGGTCCGCAGGCACTCCAGCAGCTGTATGCCACCCTGCGCAGCAGCGGGACCGACTGCGCGGCGGCCCTGCGTGTCGTCCGCCAGCTGGTCATGGAGCGCCTGGTCGTGCTCGACTGCGAACAGCAGGCCCCCTTGCACGACGTCACCGCCAGCATGACGGAACTGGCCGAGTTTGCGCTCGACGTCGCCTGCACCGAGGTCATGCAGGCCCTGGACGAGAGCCATGGCATGCCCCTGACGCCTGCCGGCACGCGCGCGCTGTTCTGGGTGGTGGGCATGGGCAAGCTAGGCGCACGCGAACTCAATGTCTCCAGCGACATCGACCTGATCTACGTCTACGACCAGGACGGCGACACCGCGGGCAACAACGAGGGCCGCAACCGCATCTCCAACCACGAATACTTCGCCAAGGCAGTGCGCGCCATCTACAACCTGCTGGGCGACACCACGGAACACGGTTTCGTGTTCCGTGTCGACCTGGCGTTGCGGCCCAATGGCAACTCGGGACCGCCGGCCGTCTCGCTGGGGGCGCTGGAGGAGTATTTCCACGTGCAGGGGCGCGAGTGGGAACGTTTTGCCTGGCTCAAGAGCCGCATCGTGGCGCCCAAGCGCCAGTTGCAGGATGGCTCGGTCATGCAGTTGCGCAACCTCGTCGTCCCTTTCGTCTTCCGCCGTTATCTGGACTACAACGTCTTCGATTCGCTGCGCGTGCTGCACCGGCAGATCCGCGAGCACGCGGCCAAGCGCAGTGCCGGCCACCCCGAGCGCAGCAACGACGTCAAGCTCTCTCGCGGCGGCATCCGCGAGATCGAATTCACCGTGCAACTGCTGCAGGTGGTGCGCGGCGGCCAGTTCCCCGAACTGCGCACACGCCCCACGCTGGATGCCCTGAAGCGCCTGGTCAAGGCCGGCCTCATGCCGGCCGCCACGGCCGAGGCGCTGGCCCAGGCCTATGAATTCCTGCGCCGCGTCGAGCACCGCATCCAGTACCTGGACGACCAGCAGACCCATGTGCTGCCCACACGCGACGAAGACCTGGACTGGATCGCCCGCAGCATGGGCTACCCCGACATCTGCCGTTTCCTGACCCAGCTCGACGCCCACCGGGAAGTCGTGGCGCAGGAGTTCGACATCCTGCTCGGCGGCCAGAAGGAGTGCAAGGGCTGCAACAACGGCAATGGCAAGAACGGCAGCGGGGCCCCCGCCACTCCGGATTTCGACACCTTGCTGGAACAGCTGCCGCCGCAATTCGGCGCCCGCCTGAGCGCCTGGCGCCAGCACCCGCGCGTGCTGGCGCTCAAGGAGGAATCCCGCGCCCGCCTGATCCGGCTGGTGGCACGCACGGCCGACTGGCTGCGCGAGGGTCGTGCCAGCGACGAGGCGGCCAGCCGCCTGGTGGACTGGATGGAGCCGCTGCTGCGGCGCGAGAGCTACCTGGCCATGCTGCTGGAACGCCCCGCCGTGCACGAGCGCCTGCTGCGCCTGCTGGGCGCGGCGCGCTGGCCGGCGCGCTATCTGCTGCAGCACCCGGGGGTGATCGACGAACTGGCCAGCCGCACCATGATGGACGAGCGCTTCGATCCGGCCGCCTTCGAGGCCGAGCTCGACGCACGTCAGAAGGCCCTGGCAGCCGCAGGTGACGACGATGAGGACTCGCTGCTCAACCTGCTGCGCCGAGCCCACCATGCCGAGGTGTTCCGCACCCTGGCGCGCGACGTCGAGAGCGTGCTGACCGTGGAGCAGGTGGCCGATGATCTCTCGGCCCTGGCCGACGCCGTGCTGCGCATCACCACACGCTGGTGCTGGACCCGGCTGAAGAAAAAGCACCGCGAGGAACCGCAGTTCGCCATCATCGGCTACGGCAAGCTGGGCGGCAAGGAGCTGGGCTACGGCAGCGACCTGGACATCGTCTTCGTCTACGAGGACGAGCACGAGGACGCCCCCGAGGTCTATGCCCTGCTGGTGCGCAAGCTGATCAACTGGCTGACCGTCAAGACCAGCGAAGGCGATCTCTACGAGATCGACACCGCGCTGCGCCCCAATGGCAGCTCCGGCCTGCTGATCACCACTTTCGAAGCCTATGCCAACTACCAGCAGCAGCGCGGCAGCAACACCGCCTGGACCTGGGAGCACCAGGCCATGACACGTGCGCGTTTCGTGCTCGGCAGCGCCGATCTGCAACAGCGCTTCGATGCCGTGCGCCAGGCCGTGATCGCCGCGCCGCGTGACCCGCAGGCCTTGCGCCAGGAAATCGTCGCCATGCGCGACAAGGTGCGGCAGGCGCATCCGGTGCGTGGCGAGCAGTTCGACGTCAAGCACAGCCCGGGCGGCATGGTCGATGCCGAGTTCGCCGTGCAGTACCTGGTGCTGTCAGCGTCGGCGGACCACCCCGAGCTGGTCGCCAATGTCGGCAACATCGCTTTGCTGCGCGCCGCTGAAGCAGCCGGCCTGCTGCCCCCCGGGGTCGGCAGCGCGGCCTCCGATGCCTACCGCGAACTGCGTCGTGTGCAGCACCGCGCGCGCCTGAACGAGGAACCGACCCAGGTCGAAACCGGCGTCATGGCCCGGGAGTGCGCCGCCGTGCTGGCGCTGTGGTCGGCCGTGTTCGGCGCGTCGCCCTGAACTACGTGCTGCGGATCTTGCGCACCAGGGCGGTGGTGGAATAACCCTCCACAAAGGGCAGGGCCAAGGCGCGCCCTCCCCAGGACGCGACCAGGGCCGCTTCCGGCAGCTTGCCCATGTCGTAATCGCCGCCCTTGACCAGGATGTCCGGCCGGATCTCCGCGATCAAGGCCTGCGGCGTGTCCTCGTCGAACCAGGTCACCAGATCGACGGCACCGAGCGCGGCCATCATGGCGGCGCGGTCCTGCTCGTTGTTCAGAGGCCGCTCCGGCCCCTTGCCGAGGCGGCGTGCCGAAGCATCGGTGTTCAGCGCCACCAGCAGGCTGGCCCCCAGCGCCCGGGCCTGCGCAAGGTAGATGGCGTGGCCCCGATGCATGACGTCGAACACGCCGTTGGTGAAAACCAGAGGCCGGGGCAGGGCCGCCAGGCGGGCGCCGAGCTCGGCCCGCGGGCAGAGCTTGCCGAGGAAGGCGGGCAGCGGAAACGGCGCACCAGGCGGGGTGGTCGTGGCAGGAGCTTGCGTCATGACACGCATCCTAGCAGCGCAGCCTGCGCCAGCGGGCAAACCGTGAAAACAGCCGCGCTTTACCCCTCAATCCATCCACCGCCGCCAGGCCTGCAAAGGCATAATTGCCCAGCCCATGTCGACCAAACTCGTCTCCGTCAGCCTGGATTCATTGCGGATCGGCGAGCCCCTGCCTTTTCCGCTGATGGACGCCGATGGCACGCTGCTGGCCGGCAAGGGCTACGTGATCGCCTCGCGCAGCGAGTTGCAGGCCCTGCTCGGGCGCGGCGTTTCGCTTTACATCGATGTGGCCGACTCCGAGGCGCACCACCGCGCCTATGTCGGCATGCTGCACGACCTCGTACGCAAGGAAAAGACCCTGGGGCAGATTGCCGGCGTCCAGGTCTCACGCTCCGATGTGGATGCCAGCCGCAATGACCCTGACCTGGCCGACGGCCCACCCGACTGGCTCGACTACCAGGTACAAGCCAACAGCATCCTGCGCGACAGCGCTGCCCCGCAGTTCCTGCAGCGCCTGGTGCGCCTGCAAAAGCAGTTGCGCCAGCACTCGATCGGCAACGCCGACGGCGCGCTGTTTGCGCTGTTCCATCTCTCGGCCAGCGAAATCCGGATGTACAGCGCCACGCATGCCATGCTGGTCAGCGTGATGTGCGGCCTGGCCGCGCGCGAAGTGCTCAACTGGCCGCCGGAGAAAGAGCAAGCCATGTGCCTGGCGGCACTGACCATGAACCTGGGCATGACCGACCTGCAGGACAAGCTGGCCCAGCAACTGACCCCGCCCACGGTGGAGCAGCGCCAGCAGATCGACCAGCACGCGCTGCGCTCGGTGGCGCTGCTGCAGAAGATCGGTGTCAACGATGCGGTCTGGCTGGAAGCCGTGCGCCATCACCACAGCGTGCCGCCCGGGCCGCTGGCAGACAAGACCGAAGGCCAGCGCATGGCCCGGCTGATCCAGCGTGCCGACATGTTCGGCGCCCGCCTGGCGCCACGCGCCTCGCGCACGCCCACCTCCCCGGCCGCCGCCATGCAGGCCAGCTATTTCGATGAGAACCGGCAGGTGGACGAAGCCGGCGCCGCCCTGATCAAGGCGGTCGGCATCTATTCGCCGGGCTCCTTTGTGCGGCTCAATACCGATGAGGTGGCGGCCGTGATCCGGCGCGGCGCCAACACCACCACGCCCCGGGTGGCGGTGCTGATCAATCGCGAAGGCATGCCGGTGGCCGAGCCGGTGATCCGCGACACGTCCCTGCGGGACTACCGTATCGTGGCCAGCGTGCCGCACCGCGAGGTCAAGGTCCAGCTCAACCTGCAGCGCATGCTGGCGCTGACCACCGCAAGCGGTTCAGACCGCGCCTGAAACCGGCAGAGGCGCCAGCGACGCCATCTGCTCCTTGCGGAAGCGGTTGAGTTCCTGCACCGACTGGAAGCTGCGCCCGAACAGCAGACTGAGGTTGTGCAGGATGCGTTCAACCACCTTGTTCTCCCAGCTCGCGTCGAAATTGATCTGCTTGTCCAGCCAATGCTCCAGCCATTCGGGATCGGGCAGGCGGCTCTGGATGGTGTCGTTCGGGAACAGGGCCTTGCTCACGTGCAGATTGGTCGGGTGCAGGGCCTGCGCGGTGCGTCGTGCGCTGGCCATGAGCACACCGACCTTGGCAAAAGCGGTCCTGGCCTCGGCGCCAAAGCGCCCGATGGCGCGTTTCATGTAGCGCAGGTAGGCGCCCCCGTGGCGTGCCTCGTCCTGGCTGAGCGTGGTGTAGATGTGCCGGATGACCGGCTCGGTATGCCACTCGGAGGCGCGGCGGTACCAGTGGTTGAGACGGATTTCGCCGCAGAAGTGCAGCATCAGCGTCTCCAGCGCCGGGGCCGGATCGAACTCGAAGCGGATGTCGTGCAGTTCCTGCTCGGTCGGCACGAGCTCGGGCCGGAAGCGGCGCAGGTACTCCATCAGGACCAGCGAGTGCTTCTGCTCCTCGAAGAACCAGATCGACATGAAGGCGGAGAAATCGCTGTCGTCACGGTTGTCACGCAGGAACATCTCGGTGGCCGGCAAGGCCGCCCACTCGGTGATGGCGTTCATCTTGATGGTCTGGGCCTGCTCATCGCTGAGCAGGGAAGCATCGAACCTGCTCCAGGGAATGTCCTTCTCCATGTCCCAGCGCACGGCTTCAAGCTGTTTGAACAGTTCAGGGTAAAGCATGGCGTTCCTTCACGGTGCGGGGATTCTAGGCCGGCACGATGACATATGCCTGACAGGCCGGCGTTTCCGCACGCCGGACCGGGGCATTGGAAGCGGGGTCGCCTCAGGTCGGCACGGTGTCGACAAAACAGGACCGCTGCATGAGCTTGTCCTGCAGGCGCACCAGGTTGGGGTGCGCGTCACGCCAGGGGATCTGGGGAAAACGGAAGTCCAGGTAACCCAGGGCACAGCCCACCGCGATATCGGCCAGGCTGAGGTGGTTGCCGGCGCAGTAAGGCTTCTCGCCCAGGCCTCGGCTCATGGCCTCCAGGCTGGCATTGATTTTCCCGAACTGGCGGTCGATCCAGGCCTGGCTGCGCTGGGCTTCGGTCCGCTGGGGCCACACGGCCTCCATGCGGGCCAGCAGGGCGGCGTCCATGACACCATCGGCCAGGGCTTCCCAGGTCTTGACTTCGGCGCGTTCACGGCCGACCGGCGGGATCAGCTTGCCGACTGGCGACAGGGTGTCCAGGTATTCGACGATCACGCGCGAATCGAACAGGGCTTCGCCGCCTTCCATGATCAGACAGGGGATCTTGCCCAGCGGGTTGGCATCCACGATGCGGGTCTGCTCCGACCACACATCTTCCAGCACGAAGGCGTATTCCAGTTTTTTCTCGGCCATCACGATGCGCACCTTGCGCACGTAGGGGCTGGTATGGGAGCCGATCAGTTTCATAGGTCTTTTCGTAGTCCAGGGGGCGGATTCTAGCGATTTGGTCAGGGCTAGCGTTTTCCCGGCGTCCCGGGGGCCGTCAAACTACAATCCGGGCATGACTTTCTCCTCCATTTCGGCGCTGTCCCCGCTGGACGGTCGTTATGCCGCCAAACTCGCCGCCTTGCGCCCGCTCATGAGCGAGCAGGGTTACATGCATCGGCGCGTCCAGGTCGAAGTGGCCTGGTTCATCGCCCTGAGCGACGCCGGCTTCCAGGAATTCCAGCCGCTGTCGCCCGGCGCGCGGACCTACCTGCTCAACCTGGTCAAGAACTTCTCGGAAACCGACGGCCATGCCATCAAGGAAATCGAGAAAACCACCAACCACGACGTCAAGGCGGTGGAGTACTGGATCAAGTCCAAGTTCGAGGCCCGGCCCGAACTAGAAAAGGCCAGCGAATTCGTGCACTTTGCCTGCACCAGCGAAGACATCAACAACACCAGCCATGCCCTGCAGTTGCGCAGCGCACGCGACACGGTGGTGCTGCCAGCGCTGGACAAGCTGCTGCTCAAGCTGCGCGACATGGCCCAGGCCTACGCCGAGGTGCCCATGCTCAGCCGCACCCACGGCCAGACCGCCAGCCCCACCACGGTGGGCAAGGAAATCGCCAACGTCGTGGTGCGCCTGCAGACCGCCTGCGACCGCATCGCCGCGGTCAGGATCCTGGGCAAGATGAATGGCGCCGTGGGCAACTACAACGCCCACCTGGCCGCCTGGCCCGATTTCGACTGGGAAGCCTTCGCGCGCCGCGTGGTGGAAACGCCCGAGCCCCTGGGCCTGGGCCTGAACTTCCAGCCCTACAGCATCCAGATCGAGCCGCACGACTACATGGCCGAGCTGTTCGACGCGATCGCCCGGGCCAACACCATCCTGATCGACTTCTCCCGCGACATCTGGGGGTATGTCTCGCTGGGTTACTTCAAGCAACGGCTCAAGGCCGGCGAGATCGGTTCCTCGACCATGCCGCACAAGGTCAACCCGATCGACTTCGAGAACGCCGAAGGCAATCTGGGCCTGGCCAATGCGCTGCTGCGGCACCTGAGCGAGAAACTGCCGATTTCCCGCTGGCAGCGGGATCTGACCGACTCCACGGTGCTGCGCAATATGGGCGTGGCCGCGGGTTACGCCGTGCTGGCCTACCAGTCGCTGGGCACCGGCCTGGGCAAGCTGGAACTCAACAGCGAGGCGCTGGCCGCCGACCTGGACGCTTCCTGGGAGGTGCTGGCCGAACCGATCCAGACCGTCATGCGTCGTTACGGCGTACAGGGCGCCTACGAGAAGCTCAAGGAAGTCACGCGCGGCCAGACCGTCACCGCCGCAGACCTGCACCAGCTGATCCGCAGCCTGGCCATTCCCGATGCCGACAAGCAGCGCCTGCTGGCCATGACCCCGGGCAGCTACACGGGCAAGGCTGCCGAGCTCGCGAAACGGGTATGACCCCCTGAGCGGCTGACGCCGCTTCCCCCTAAAAGGGGGACAACGCCAGCGGCCCGGCGAAGCCGGTTCCGCGGCGTTTCCCGCATACTCCCCCTCACTCCTCTCCTGCACCTATGGCCATCAAATCCACCATCTTCAAGGCCAACCTGCAGATCGCCGACATCGACCACGGCTACTACGCCGACCATGCGCTGACGCTGGCCCGCCATCCGAGCGAGACCGATGAACGCATGATGGTCCGGCTGGTCGCACTGGCCCTGCAGGCCCACCAGCTGCAGACCGTGTGCAATGGCGACGGCACGCTGGCCTTTGGCGCCGGCTTGTCCGACCCCGACGAACCCGATGTCTGGTTGCGTGACTACACCGGCCAGACGCGGCTGTGGATCGAGGTCGGCCAGCCCGAGGACAAACCACTGGCCAAGGCCTGCAGCAAGTCGGATGCCGTGGTGGTCTATTGTTTTGCGCACGCCGCCGAGGTCTGGTGGCGCGGCATCGAGAACAAGCTGACGCGGCTGGACAAGCTGCAGGTCTGGCGCGTGCCGACCGAAGCCTCCCAGGCCCTGGCCGCGATGGCCGAACGCAGCATGCAGTTGCAGGCCACGATCCAGGAAGGCGCGCTGATGCTGGGCAACAGCCGACATCAGGTGACCATCGAGGCGCAGCGCTGGAAGTGAGTTGGGGCGGGGGCCGTCCTAGGCTTCCACCGGGGTCATCCCCTGGCCCTCGGCCGCGCGTTCGGCATAGCGGTTGAAGCGCCAGGATCCCCCGTGCAGCGTGATGCGGCGCCAGGTCTGCCGCTTTTGCGCCGGCCGCATTTCGGTCCACAACTGCACCTCGTCAAAGGACCGCCCGCAGCCCTTGCACTCGGGGTCCCCCTGGCTGGTCGAACAGATCGCGATGCAGGGTGTGTCGGGAGTGCTCTCGTACCAGGCCAGCCAGGCCCGCATGGCCGGCTCCGGCATGCTGAACTCGTCGACTTCCTGCTCGCGGAAATAGACCATCAGGGCATAGACCTCTGCCAGCGCCCGCACCGGCCTGGCCAGGGTGATGCCGTCGGGCGAGGGCTCGCGGTCGCGCCAGTAATTGATGGCCGCTTCGATATCGGTGATGTGGATGCCTGCCATGGTGGATGCGCTACGGTGCCGGATCATAGCGCCTGGCTCGTCGCCCTCCGGGCCCGACAGCAAGCCCCCAAACCCCTACCAGATCATGGGCTTTTGCCTGCCATGCTCCAATCGCCCTTCCGAAGGGGAGTAGCTCCCGACCGCAGTGGCCATCCTGCCACCGCATCCATCAGCAAGTCGTCAATACGGAGTCCGCGCGGCTCCCGGCTTGCTGGGCAGCGACGCATCACGTCATGCCGGGCAAGACCTTCGACTGGAACCTGCGCCGGGTTCCGTTGAAGCATGTCTTGCGGCCTCACTGCCCGATACACACGACGGATCTTGTCCCAGCTTGTATCGACGTTTACCCGGAGTTTTCATGGAACTGTTTTCCACCCCCTGGTGGTCAGCCCTGCTGGCCATCATCCTGATCGACCTGGTGCTCGCTGGCGACAACGCCATCGTGATCGCCCTGGCCGCGCGCAACCTGCCGCCCCAACTGCAGAAGAAAGCCATCGTCTGGGGTACCGTCGGTGCCATCGCCGTGCGCTCGGTGATGACGCTGGGCGTGGTGTGGTTGCTCAAGATCCCGGGCCTGATGCTGGTCGGTGGCCTGGGCCTGGTCTGGATCGCCTACAAGCTGCTGGCCGACCAGGACAGTGAAGGCCACGACGGCCCGGTGGTGACCACCTTCTGGGGTGCCATGAAGACCATCATGGTGGCCGACGCGCTGATGGGCGTGGACAATGTGCTGGGCGTGGCTGGTGCCGCCCATGGCGCCATGGACCTGGTGGTGATCGGCCTGCTGATCAGCGTGCCCATCGTGGTCTTCGGCAGCTCCGTAGTGCTCAAGCTGGTCGAGCGTTTTCCCATCATCATCCAGCTCGGCGCCGCCGTGCTGGCCTTCACCGCCGCCAAGATGATCGTCAACGAACCCTGGCTCGATCCGGTGTTCGACCCTCATACCGCCGTGCGCTGGATCCTGTATGCGGTGGTGGTCGGTGGTGTGCTGACTGCCGGCTGGTGGAGTTCGCGCCGTCCTTCCGGCCAGGCTGCCTGACGGTTATAGGTGTCACGGACCCGGGGCACATTCCCGACGCCCCGGGTGCTATGCTTGTCCGCCATGAAGCTTCTGGCGAAATGGCTGCTCAGCGCGACCGCCCTGCTGGCGGTCACCCATCTTTATCCCGGTGTCGAACTACAGGGCTTTGCCGCAGCCCTGATCGCTGCCCTGGTCATCGGCCTGTTCAACATCTTCCTGCGGCCGCTGCTGATCCTGCTGACGTTGCCGGTCACCTTGCTGACCCTGGGACTGTTCCTCTTTGTCATCAATGCCCTGCTCTTCTGGGCCGCTGCCAGCCTGCTGGACGGCTTCCAGGTACGCGGTTTTGCCGCTGCCCTGCTGGGCTCGCTTATCTACTCCGTATTCAGTCTGGTGATCGACTCAGCGCTCGAGCGCCTGTTCCCGCAGCAATAGGTCGAGTTGCCGGCTGCGCGTGTCGATGATCGAGGCTTCGATGTGGTCGGTGGTGGAGCCCTGCCGGGCCAGTTCCTGTGCTGCACGCAGGCGGTCCCGGGCTGCCGCGTAGTCCAGACGGGCCGCATGCACCTCGGCCTCGGCCCGCACGGCCCGCAAGGTCTGGCCCTGGGCGGCATAAGCGCTCGACAGCAGTTGCCAGGCCTGGGCATCCCGGGGGTGGCTGGCCAGCCAGACCTGCAAGGGCTCGGCGGCCTCACGCGCCTGCCCACTTTGTGTCCAGGCCCGCGCTCGCAGAAACAGCAAGGGTCGGGGTACTGTGCTGCCTGCATCCGGACTGGCTTTCTCCAGGAGTTTGCTGGCTGCGCGGTGGTCACCGGCCGCCAGGGCCAGCTCGGCGCCCAGCAGGCGTGCCTGGTAGCTCGCCCGCTGGTCACCGCGCACCACGACCTGCAAGTGCTCCTGCCAGCGTTGCGCCTGCCCGAACTCGCGCAAGCCCACTGCGGCCAGCACCGCGGCATAAAGCGCACCCGCCTGCTGGGCGGCTGACTTGACCGTCGCAGGTTCGCCCTGAACCTGCAACAGGGCGGCACGCAGGCTGTCGACTTCCGGATTGGCCAGCATGCGCGCACGCGCCGCCAGCATGGCATGCGTCATGGAGAGTTGCGGTGTCGCTGCGCGCGCCAGCAATTGCTGGCGCGACTGCATGTCGGCAATGCGCTCGGTGGTCAGCGGATGGCTGCGCAGGTAGGGGAAAGCGCCTGTGTCGTTGAAACGATTGGCCTGCTGCAGCTTCTCGAACATGCCAACGAAGCCGCGGGCATCAAAACCGGCCTGCGTCATGACGCCATAACCCACGCGATCAGCTTCGCGCTCCATGTCACGCGAGAAATTGAGCTGCCCCTGAACGGCTACGGCCTGGCCGCCCACGACCATCGCACCGGCCGCCCCCGGGTTGCTGGCCGCCGCCAGCGCCCCCAAGATCATGGCGCCGATCAACCAGGGCGCCTGCTCGCTCTGCCGGCTGATGATGCGCGCGATGTGGCGCTGCGTCACATGGCTGAGTTCGTGGGCCAGCACCGAGGCCAGTTCGTCCTCGCTGCTCACCACGGCGATGAGGCCCAGATGCACCCCCAGATAACCACCGGGCAGGGCAAATGCATTGACGCTGCGGTCCCGTCCCAGCACCACAGTCCAGGCGAAACGCTCCTCCAGCTCGGGTGACAGCTCGCCACGCAGGCGGGCCGCCGTCATCAGCCGTAACCAGATGTCTTGGACGTACTCGCCCAGGATGGCATCGTCGAGATAGTCCGGATCACGATAGAGCTCGCGTGCGATGCGATCGCCCAGCTGGCGTTCGGCGCTGCTGCTCATCTCCGCGCCATCGCCCAAGGCCGGCAAGGAAGACTGCGCCGCAACCGGCGTCAGAAGCTGCACCCAGGCTAGCAGCCCGGCCAGCCACCGCCGCAGGGCCCTGCCTCGATTGATGTGCAATCTTTTCAAAACGAATCCAGCGGTACAAAACCACTCAACTCGGCGCTCTGCGCATCCAGCAGGACGGTCCAGAAGGACTTGCGCGCCACCATGGGCAGGTACACCAGCTCCTCGGCACTCCGGCCGGTTTTGAGCACGCTGGCATCGATCAGCGTTGCCTGTTGCGGAAAGCGTTTTCTCAGTTCGCCCAGGGGCTTGGCCGCCGCCAGCACACGCTGCCGCGCCTGCGGATAGGCCTGCCAGAGATCGGGGCGGGCACTCAGGGGCAGGCCCTGCAGTGCCATCAGCGTGGCCGTGCTCTCCTCGTTGCCATCTCGGAAGGGCCGCAGGGCCAGCAACGTGGGGCCGGTGAGCGGCATTTTCCGCACATCGCCCGGCGCCTGGGCCAGCAACTCTTCCGGCACTTCGATGGCGTGCACCACGCGGAAACGGTCGTATTCAAAGACCAGGTGGACGGGCCGGGCCACAAAAACCGTCCACAGCCCATAACCCAGGGCGGCCAGCTGGATCAGGCCCACCACCGTCAGATCCCGCACCAGTTCACTGCGCGGCTTGTTCCGGTTGAAGACTGCCAGGGTGATCAGCGGGCCCAGGATGACATCGACCGTGATGACGATCAAGAACAGTTCGCGCCCCCCCGAGGTGTCGCGGTAAGGATAGGGGTACCAGAGTCCGAACACCAGCAGTGCCGCCAGGCTGGCGACGATCAGGCTGAGGCCCAGATGGATAGCGCTGGCCTTGAATCGGTCCTGCCAGTGAAATGCTCGGGACTGTGTCATGGACGTATGATGCTTGAGTTGTGTAGAGGTTTCGTAAACCCGGGATTTTCCATGAGTTCTCTGACCCACTTTGACGCCCAGGGCCAGGCCCATATGGTGGACGTGGCGGCCAAAGCCAGCACCCACCGCATTGCCATCGCTACCGGGCGCATCGAGATGCTGCCAGCCACACTGGCGATTATCGAATCCGGCACGGCCAAAAAGGGTGACGTGCTGGGCATTGCCAGGATCGCGGGCATCCAGGCCGCCAAAAAAACCAGCGACCTGATCCCCCTGTGCCACCCCTTGGCGCTGACGCGTGTCGCCCTTGATTTTTCACTGCACTCCGCAGCAACCACGGCGCCGGCCCATATCGTCTGCACCGCCACGGTGGAAACCGTCGGGCCGACTGGTGTCGAAATGGAAGCCCTGACAGCCGTCCAGGTGGCCCTGCTGACCATCTACGACATGTGCAAGGCGGTCGATCGCGGCATGACCATCAACAGCGTCCACCTGCTGGAAAAGCACGGTGGGAAATCGGGCAGCTACTTGGCCCCTTGAGGCCTGGTCATTCTGCCGCGGCTGGCTGCTGCCTTGCCGCCCAGCGCGCATGTTCCTGCGGGTAGGCTGCCTTGTAACGCGCCAGATAAAAACGTGCTTCCTCGTCTCGCCCCAGCAGGACAGCGCTTTCGATCAGCTTCTCCACCACCCTGGCCTCAGGGGAGTAATGCAAGAGCAACAAGCCCATGGCATGGAGCTGCTCCGCATTGTTCTGCGTCAGCGGGGTAATGGTGTATTCGGCAAAGCGAACCTGGTCGCTGAACAGCCATGAGCCACGGATTTTCTCCAGGGTGTTCTCGCGATAGGCTGGCGCTCTTTGTTCTGGTGGCAGGTAGATTTGGCTGACGCGGTGGTAGTCCCAGGCGGCGTACGCCAGAGCCGCCAGCACAGCGACACCCAGCAAGCATTCCATCGCGCGCTTGCGACCTGGCACCAGGATTTCCTGGCCAGTGGCATGCCGTTTCGTCAGCATCCAGAAACTCAAGGCCAGGGTCAGTTGAAACGGCCCGTACCACAAGGGATACTCCACCATACTGTGCAATAACAGCAGCAGCACTGCGGTCCATGCGATCTGGGTTCCGGCCGCCTGCACGGCCCAAGGACGGGCCCTCAGGAGCCATCTCCATGCGACGGCACACAGCAACACTGTCGCTGGCACACCCAATTCAACGGCCATTTGCAGGGGCAAATTGTGCGCATTGTCCAGCATTGCGCAAAAGCGCAGGCCCTCATAGGTGGAGACAAAATGCGCATAGTCCAGTTCCCCCAAGCCCCAGCCCAACCAGGGCTTGAGCGCGATCAGTTCCAGCACATTGCTCCACAGCGCAACCCGGCTGCTGCATGTGTTGCCCTCCTGCTGCCAGCGCGTCCAGATACCGCTTGCCGCGCCATCGGGTGACAGCATGGGCAAGGCCAGGCTGGAGATGACATACGCCGCCCATGCAAGCCCCAGCGTCTTCCGGATCGAGCTTGCAGCCCACAAACCCCACAGCGTCACCAGACCCAGCAAAAGCAGCATCTGGACCAGACCCGTGCGCGATCCCGATGCCGCCGCCACTGTTCCCAGCAGGGCCGCCAATACGGGCGTCCATCTCTGCAAGTCTTTATTTTTGTTTTGCTCGACCAAGGGTAGCCACGTCAATGCGGCAAGACCGAGACTGCAGAGGGTTGCAAACTGGTTGCGCTGTCTCAGATTCCCATAAGCTTCACCCTGTGCCGCAGCTGCCACCCAGGGAGCCAACTGATGTGCCACCCCTAGGTACTGGAGCAAGGCAATCACGGCACTGATCGTTGCGGCAGCGACCCAGGCCCGCAGCACCCTCTCCGGTTTCAGACCCGCCCGCATCAGCCAGACCAGCACGCCGCAAGCCATGGTCAACAGCCATTGCTGCACGCTTGGCGATGGGCCTGATGCAAACGGATACAACCACGGCAGCATCAGCAACGCACCCTGCACCAACCCTCTTGATGGCAGGTTGCGCTCTTTCATGATCACGGCTCAGGGAAGCTTCACGGCCGCCAGTTGCGGGTATTGTTTTTTTTGCAGTTCCAGGAACAGCGCTTTGGCCTGCTTGTAGCTGCTTTCGCCATAAAAGGCGCGCAATCCCTGAAGCTGCCGCGTGGCCTCTTCCGGGTTTCCATTGAGGCCCAGAGCCACGGCATAACGCATTTGTGCGGTCGCCCACATGGTTGCTGCGCTGGCCACGCGGAAACGTTCGATATCCTTCGGGTCCATTCCCGGAGCCGGCGTGATTCTTCCCAGCACCAGCATTTCTCCCAGCTGGTCGAGCAGTTTCAAATCAGGAACTTCATGTTCTGGCGGTCTCTGGCCCACATTGCGCATCTCGAACCGCATGACCCGGAAGTCATCTTCCGCCGCCACATACTCCAGCCCAGCCCAGGCTGACAGGCCGGCAAACAGCAGCACAAACGAGGCCGGCATCAGGCGCCCCCGAGGTATCTGCCATGACAGCGTTTTTTTCTCCCGCTCCGACTGCAGGGTATTCAGGACCCCCAGAAGCCCGCCCGTCGTGAACAGGAAATAGGAATAAGCAAACGGAAACTCAACCAGACTGTGCACGAGCACCGGCACCACGCTGCAGGCCAGCAGCAGCTGCTTGAGATCACTGATGCGCCTGACCGCCCGCAGCAACCACCATGCGGCCCCCGCCATCAGCACGATGGCGAGTGGGACCCCCACCCAGAGGCACAGGTCCAGGACCAGGCTGTGCGCATAGTCGGTGATCGGCGCGCCCGTGATGTAGGCCGAGCCTGCTTTCTGCCCGACCACTGTCTGACGCCAGCCATAGCCCCACCACGGCGACTGCTCGATCCCGGACAGCAGTTGCCGCCACATCACCAGTCGCACCGAATCCTGGGTGATGGCTCCGATACCTCGCGTCGCGGTCAGCAGCAAAGCTTCATTCACCGGCTTCCAGGCGAACCACATCAACGAGAGCATCGTCCACCAAGCCGCTACCGCGCCTGGCCCTGGCGCCCGTGACCAGGTCTTTCTGCCGGGGGACATATAAAGATAAAGCGCCCCCATCAGGGCCGCTGCGAGCCAGGAGGCGCGCGACTCGGCCATCGTCAGGCCCAGGGCCAGCCAGACCACCAGGGCTGTCAGCTGCCAGGTCTTGATACGGCCCAAAACATGCAACAGGACGCTCGACGCGGTTCCCATGAGCAGCAAGGTGGCGAGGTGGTTGGGCTGGCCCAGGTTTCCACCCGGACGCCCCATGTTCTCTTTTTCCGACACCAGATTGGCGTGGCCGGCTTCCAGGCCCAGCCATTGCAGCAAGGCGATATACACGGATATGGCGGCTGCGCTGACCAGCACGACCGCCATCCAGACCAGCAGCCGCTCCGTCCAGGCAGCTTCGCTCGCCGCATTGCCGGCCACCCACCAGGCCAGGGCAAAACCCGCAAGGTACAGGCCGCTCAGGGCAGCGTCTCCATGATAGGCAATCAGTCCCAACTGCCATTGCAGGGCGATCACCAGCACCAGCAGACCCGTCAGCAGCGGCAGGCCATCCAGACAAAAGCTGGTTTTTGCAAGGAGCAACGCCACGGCCAGCAAGCCCAGCGCCAGGAACATCACACTTTCGTTGTGAAAACTGGTCCACGGCAGGTAGTGATTGGCTACCAGCCAGGAGGCCAGGAACGCCAAACCGCCCAGGGCCATGAAAACCTGGGACCATGAAAAACGCCCCTTGCGGGGCGTTTTCTGACTGAAGCTTGCTTTAAGCAAGATCAGGTCCCACGGCAAGAGCCCGGCAGAAAATTGGGCTTGACGGTTGTAAACCCGGAAGCGGGGTTGCCACAGCGCCAGCCAAAAATCGCCTGGCCCACATTGGTCGCAAAGACGGCCGATGTATTCGGGGCGGACAGCGGCTCCAGTGTGACGTTACCCGTCGCGCCATCGATAGTAGACGTCACGGTAATCACACCATTGGCATCGGTCACGATGGCCGAAACATACTTGCTCGGCGTGCTCGGGTTGGAAGTACCGGCACCGGCTTCACAGCCCCAGCCATTGGCACCAGGAGCCGAGGAAGCGCTGCCCGACTGGTACACCTCGGTCACCGTGGTACGGCAGGCCGAAGCAGCCAGAATCACTTCCGACATCTTGGCACGCTTGGTGTAGTCCTGATAAGCCGGCAGGGCGACGGCGGCCAGAATACCGATGATCGCGACCACGATCATCAGTTCGATCAGGGTGAAACCCTTTTGCAGAGTACGCATGTATAGCTCCTTGGTTAAAGAAATGGATACAGCAGGGCTGTATGGTTCTTGTTCTGCAGTTTCCGTGCCAGGCTGAAACCGTAAACTAAGTTGTTGCTTTGGGGCGAATTTCCTGAATTGCGGCCAATTTCAGCTTCATTTCTGTCCAATCGCGGTCTTGGGGTGACATTTTTGTCCGACCAGCTTTGTCACTTGATGCAAACCTGGCGCACCTGCTTCAGGTCGGTCACCCCCAGCATGATCTTTTCCATGCCGTCCATTTTCAGGGTCCGCATGCCGCTTTCCACGGCGGCAGCGAAGATTTCGGCCACCCGGGCGCGCTCCTGCACCAGCTTCTTGATCTGGTCATCGGCGATCAGCAACTCGTGCAGGCCCAGCCGGCCCTTGTAGCCGGTCTTGTTGCATTTGTCGCAGCCGACCGGCTTGTAGAAGCGCAGCTTGCCGTCTTCGCCGTAGTTCACGACCCACTCTTCGTAGAGTTTCTGGGCTTCACCGCTGAAATCAGCCTTCCAGGCCTTGGTATTGCGCAGTTCCTGGGCGTACTCGGAGATGAAGCTGTTGATCTCCGAGGTGCCCGGTGTGTAGGGCTCCTTGCAGTCGCACAGCTTCTTGGCCAGGCGCTGGGCCAGGATGCCCAGCAGCGCATCGGCAAAGTTGAACGGGTCCATGCCCATGTCCAGCAGACGGGTGATGGACTCGGGCGCGGAGTTGGTGTGCAGGGTGGAAAACACCAGGTGACCGGTCAGCGAGGCTTCCACGCCCATGGACACGGTTTCCTTGTCGCGCGACTCGCCCACCATGATGATGTCCGGGTCGGCACGCAGGAAGGCGCGCATGATCAAGGCGAAGTCGATGCCGGCCTTCTTGTTGATCTGCACCTGGCGCAGGCCCTTTTGCGTGATTTCCACCGGATCCTCGGCCGTCCAGATCTTGGTGTCCGGCGTGTTGAGGAATTTCAGGATGGAGTGCAGGGTGGTGGTCTTGCCGGAGCCGGTCGGGCCGCAGACATAAAACAGGCCGTAGGGCTTGCTGACGGTGGCCTCCAGCCGTTCGCGGTTGTGCGTGGTCAGGCCCAGTTTTTCCAGCGGAATCGGTTCGCCCGCGGCCAGGATACGCATCACCACGTCTTCGACACCACCGGCCGAAGGAATAGTCGCCACCCGCAACTCGATGTCCAGCGGGCCGTATTTCTTGAACTTGATCTTGCCGTCCTGCGGCTTGCGACGCTCCGAAATATCGAGGTCGCACATGATCTTCAGGCGCGTGACCATGGCCTGGCGGAAGTGCGCCGGCACCTCGATATAAGGCATCAGGGTGCCATCGATGCGGAAGCGGATGCCGGTCTTGAGCTTGCCGGGCATGGGCTCGATGTGGATGTCCGAGGCCTTCTGCTGGTACGCCTCGATGATGATCTTGTTGACGAACTTGACCAGTTCATTGTCGGCCGCGGCCGACTCCAGCGAATCGTCGTTGCTGCCCTCGTCATCGAGCGGGCCGCCCATGTCGGCCAGCAACTGGTCAATCGTGGTGCCATCGACTACGGCACCAAAGAGCTGGGCCAGCGTCTGCTCGAATTCGGTCTGCGTAGTGACGCGGTAGGAAAATTTGTTGATGCGCGAGAACACCTGCGGCACGACCCGGGCACCGCGCGTGGCCTCGGGGTCCAGGCACATGATGACCAGGCCTTCAGGTGACTCTTCCAGCGGAATCCAGCCCTGGCCTTCGGCAAACTCACGCTTGAGTGAGCCATGCAGCATTTCGGAACGGATACGCCCGGCGTTGAAGGGTTCGTAGGGCACGCCGAAAAACCTGGCCAGCGACGGGCCGACCTGGGCCGGCGTGATCTGGTGCCTGCTCAGCAGCAGATGCTCGACCGGCTGTCCCTCGTTACGCGCCTCCTGTACGCAGTCTTGCAGTTGCGTGCCCGTCAAGAAGCCATCGGCCACGAGGCCGTCGTATTTGGTCGCCCGGATACGCTGCGGCTCATCCGCCTTCTGCAGGCGCTGGCGGATGGCCGTGGCCAGCGTCTTGGATAGCTGGATGACGCCCTTGATATCCAGCTCGCTGAAGGGCTGGTCGGCCTTGTTGTTGATGACCTGGAGCACCCCGTACAGGTTGCCGCCCTCGAGGATGGGCGACACCAGCATCTGCTTGGTGCGGTAACCGGAACGCTTGTCGACTTCCTTGAGGAAAGTCAGTGACGGATGGATCTGCTTGAGCGCCTCCTCGTCATAGACATCGGCCAGATTCAGCAGCTTGCGGCTGAAAGCCACATACCCTGCAATGCTCTGCGGGCTGATGGGCAGCTTCAACTCGCGGCTGCTGGTCAGGCCGGTTTTGATCTTGGAAACGATGGATGTTTCATCATCGCCGATCGCGTACAGCGTGAGTCGATCCGCATTGAAGAGCTTGCAGATCTCGGGGCTGACCTCCAGCATGATCTGCTCCACGTTTTCGGTCTCGTGGATGCGCAGGACCACCTGCTTGAGCTGACGCACAAACAGCGCCTCGAAGGATTTGTCCTGCTTGTCCGAAGGCTGCTGGGAATCCGGAAAGGGCGGATCAGACGGGATGCCACCGCCCGGAGGTTTCATGACAGCACTCATAGTTCAAACTCCTGCCCTGCCTGCAACCAGCGTATGTCATGCGCCGCCTGTCTGGCGCTGGGGCGATGGCCTTCCAACTTGCGGATTTCTGACATGATCAACTCGGTTTCTGCAGGTTTGGTATGCGTGATGTAGATCGGGTAGTTCTTATCGGCGGCTATGCAATCCAGCTCCTGGGCCAGCACCGCGGGTGAGAGGTGCTGGCTCATTTCGGCCAACTGGCTCTCGCGGCTGCTGAAGGCCGTTTCGATCACAAGCATGTCGACGTCCAGCTGGTTGACCCTGCGCCAGAAGGCCGGGTTGGGGCCTGTGTCACCGGAGAACACCCAGCAGGCCCGCTCCGCCATCACGGCAAAACCCACGGCTGGCACCGTATGCACAGCGGGCAGCACCTCGATATGCTTGTTGCCGATGTCCAGCACCTGTCCCTGCCGGATTTCCTCGAAGCGGATGAACGGCATATCCACGGAGGGCAGGCGCGTGAAATCCGGCCAGATGACGTCATTGAAAATATGCGCCTTCAAGGCTTCGATGGTGCCGGCCAGTGCATGCACCCGGACCGGGTGACTGCGCCGCGTTGCGATCGCGTCGAGCATGAGGGGCAGGGCGGCCACATGGTCCAGATGGGCATGGGTGAGCAGCACATGGTCGATGGCCAGCATTTCGTCCAGCGTCAGGTCACCGACTCCGGTTCCCGCATCCACGAGCACATCGCCATCGATCAGAAAGGACGTGGTGCGGCATTCCCTGGCAATTGCGCCTGAGCAGCCCAACACACGCACCTTCATGCCCACTCCTTAGTCTGCCTGCGCCAGACGCAGGCCTGCAGGTTCGCACGGGGCCCAACAGCCCCGCGGCAGACTCAATTCTGGATGAATTGCATTTTCGTGCCCGCCAGTTCGATCATGTCACCACTCTTGAGCGCCACGGGTTCGTTGCCTATCGGTGCGCCATTGAGCAATGGAATGCCCGAGCCCTCGACATGGGCCACGACATAACCCTGGGATCGACGTGAAATCGACGCCACGGCCACCCCCGGCTTGCCCACCGTCGTGACCGCCTTGGTCAGGGGAACTTCGCGACCGGAGGCCGTCCCAGAGAGTACACGCAATGCGCCATTGAGGTTGCCGCCTTCCGCGGCCGGTGACGCCCCCGGGGTTTCTCCCGGCTTGAACAGCATGGTCTTGTCAAAGTCCGGTGCCTCGACCTCGTTGACGAACTTGATCTTGTACTTGCCGACCTCGATGGTGTCGCCGTTTTGCAGCGCCTGCTTCTTGACGGCCTTGCCATTGACATAGGTGCCATTGGTGCTGTTGAGGTCTTCCAGCATGACTTCGTTGCCCGTCATCTGAAGCGCAGCATGTTCGCCACTGACTGCCAGATTGTCGATCACCACGTCGTTGTATGGTCGCCTCCCCAGGGTCGTGCGCTCTTTGGTCAACTGCACTTCCTTGATGACAACACCGTCGATCGATACGATCATTTTCGGCATGCCCGACTCCTATTCCTGTTGCTTGTTATCAATATACCTTCGTTATTTTCCCAGCAATCTGGCCATTAGACCGCGCTTTTCAGCGCCCGCCTCGGCCTGGATAAGCAGGACCGTGATATTGTCCCGGCCGCCATGCGCGTTAGCCGTGTCGACCAGTGTTTTCGCTCGCAACTCCGGGGACAGGGGCATTTGCAGGATTTTCGCAATGTCCTGGTCTTTGACCATATCGGAGAGGCCATCGGAACACATCAGGTAAATGTCGCCGGGCTCGACAACGTGTTCGTGCACTTCCAGCAGCACGGCGTCGTCCACCCCGAGGGCACGTGTCACCAGATTCTTGTTCATCGACAGGGCCGCCTGCTCGGGCGTCAGCAGGCCCGCGTCGATCTGCTCCTGCAGCAGAGAATGGTCCCGGGTGATCTGGACCAGTTCACCTTGGCGCAACCGGTAGCAACGCGAATCGCCGATGTGCCCGACCACCAGGTCGGCACCACGGAACACGCCGGCCACCAGGGTGGTCCCCATGCCCGAGTAGTGCGCATTCGCATGGGCGGCCCGAAAAACAGCCGCATTGGCATTGCCCACGCAGATTTCGAGCGCCCGGCGGATATCCTGCACCGTCGCGACCTCGGCGGATTCGGCGAGCCAACGGCTCATCTCGGAGTTGATGCTGGAAGTCGCCATGCTGCTGGCCACTTCGCCGGCGTTGTAGCCCCCCATGCCATCGGCCAGGACAGCCACCCCGGAGCCTTCGTCAAAGCCGACCGCGTCTTCGTTGTTTTCCCGCGTCAACCCGGAATCGGTCTGGGCAAAAAACCTGTAAATCATGGCATCTGTCGTCATGGCTCAATGATTTACCGCTGGGCTGACCCGACAGGCAAAGGCAAACCGGACGGCGACAGCACCATCGGCCGGAAGGGAATGCATGTGCAGGGGCACGGCAAGCGTCGACCTCGCTTGCGATGGAGGCCGTCTGCTGGAGAGTAAAGTTGCCAATTCGTGCCTGTTCAAATCCGGGGTTACGTCGTCAGGAGCCCCAACGAAAACAGCGTACCACGTACGCCATGCTGATTTTCAACGTTAGCAGAGCAGGCTTCAGCTAGCAAGGTAGTAATACGCAGGGCCTTGTCGTTTTTATGCAAAACAACAAGGCCCGCTGACCGCCCGGAGTCAGCCGGATATGAAACCTGCCGGCAACTCAGGCATCCGCCGGAACTTGCTTTTTCTGGGCGACCTTGCCGACGATCAGCACCAGCAGGGCACCGGCTATACCGAAGGCATAGTTCCATACCTTTTCCTGGGGCAGGTAGTCCACCACAGCCGGATCGGTATGCGCCATGGTTCCGGCAATCCAGCCCAGCAGCATGCCGCCCAGGGTGATGATCATGGGGAAGCGGTCCATCAGCTTGAGCACCAGCTGGCTGCCCCAGACGATGATGGGAATGCTGACGAGCAGGCCAAAGATCACGAGGGCCATCTGGTGCTCTTCGCCAGCACCCTGGGCCGCACCGGCGATGGCGATCACGTTGTCCACGCTCATGACCAGGTCGGCCACGATCACGGTCTTGACGGCCCCCCAGAGCTTGTCACTGGCCTGGATGTTGCTGTGCTCGTCCTCGTCTTCGGGGATCAGCAGCTTGACACCGATCCAGATCAGCAGGGCGGCACCGACCAGCTTCAGATAAGGCACCTGCAGCAAGGTCAGGGCAAAGGCGATCAGGATCACCCGCAGGATGATGGCGCCCGCCGTACCCCACAAGATACCCTTGGTGCGCTGCTGCGGGGGCAGGGAGCGGCAAGCCAGGGCAATCACCACGGCATTGTCACCACCAAGCAGGATGTCGATCAGGATGATCTGCCCTACGGCAACCCAGAAATGGGCGGTCAGAAATGCTTCCACGGCTGTCTCTCTTTTTGATGGGCAGCGCAAGAGCGCGGCCTGGGTTTAAATGAACAAGCCCGATTGTCCAAGTGGACCACCGGGCTTGATATTGTGGAAAACCGCAATTCTTGACCGCGCTCAATGAAACGCGGTCGGCGGAGTTCCCCGGATCAGAGCAGGGCTTTCAGCAGCTTGGCCATCTCGGAAGGGTTGCGCGTGATCTTGAAGCCACACTCTTCCATCACGGCGAGCTTGGCGTCAGCCGTGTCGGCACCGCCGGAAATCAGGGCACCGGCGTGGCCCATGCGCTTGCCGGGAGGGGCTGTGACACCGGCAATGAAGCCGACCACGGGCTTTTTCATGTTGGCCTTGCACCAGCGCGCGGCTTCCGCCTCATCCGGGCCGCCGATCTCACCGATCATGATCACAGCATCCGTATCCGGGTCGTCGTTGAAGGCCTGCATCACGTCGATGTGCTTCAGACCGTTGATCGGGTCGCCGCCGATGCCCACGGCACTGGACTGGCCCAGGCCGATTTCGGTCAGCTGCGCCACGGCCTCATAGGTCAGGGTGCCGGAACGCGAGACCACGCCGATGCGGCCCTTGCGGTGGATGTGACCGGGCATGATGCCGATCTTGATCTCCTCGGGCGTGATCAGGCCGGGGCAGTTGGGGCCCAGGAGCAGCGTCTTCTTGCCGCCTGCGGCTTCCTTGGCCTTCATCTTGTTGCGCACCATCAGCATGTCGCGCACAGGGATGCCTTCGGTGATACAGATGGCCAGATCCAGGTCGGCCTCGACGGCCTCCCAGATGGCATCCGCGGCACCTGCCGGCGGCACGTAGATCACGGAGACGGTGGCACCGGTCTGCTTGGCGGCTTCCTTGACGGAAGCGTAGATCGGGATGTTGAAGATGGCCTCGCCGGCCTTCTTGGGGTTCACACCCGCGACAAAGCAGTTCTTGCCGTTCGCGTATTCCTGGCACTTTTCCGTGTGGAACTGGCCGGTCTTGCCGGTGATGCCCTGGGTGATGACTTTGGTGTCTTTGTTGATGTAGATCGACATGACGGTTCCTTGGGGTAGCTTTACTTGGCAGCGTTGACGGCTGCGACCACCTTCTGGGCGGCTTCGGCCATGGTGTCGGCACTGATGATGGGCAGGCCGGACTCGGCCAGCATCTTCTTGCCCAACTCTTCGTTGGTGCCCTTCATGCGCACCACCAGCGGCACGCTCAGGTTCACGGCCTTGCAGGCGGTGATCACACCGGTGGCGATGGTGTCGCACTTCATGATGCCGCCGAAGATGTTGACCAGGATGGCCTTGACCTTGTCGTTCTTGAGCATGATCTTGAAGGCTTCGGTCACCTTCTCGGGGGTGGCACCGCCGCCCACGTCGAGGAAGTTGGCCGGCTCGGCGCCGAACAACTTGATGGTGTCCATGGTGGCCATGGCCAGGCCGGCACCGTTCACCAGGCAGCCGATATTGCCGTCCAGGGAGATGTAGGCCAGGTCGAACTTGGAGGCCTCGATTTCAGCCGGGTCTTCCTCGTCCAGATCACGGAAGGCCACGATTTCGGGGTGGCGGAACAGGGCATTGGCGTCGAAGTTGAACTTGGCATCCAGGGCGATGACATTGCCCTTGCCGTCACGGTTGAGCGGGTTGATCTCGACCAGGGAGGCATCGGTGTCCATGTAGCATTTGTAGAGCTTCTGGCAGATGTCGATGAACTGGGCTTGCGAGTCGGCCGGCATGCCCACGCCCTTGGCCAGTTCCTGGCCTTGCGCCTGGCTCAGGCCGGTGAGCGGGTCGACAAAGACCTTGACGATCTTCTCGGGCGTGGCGTGCGCCACTTCCTCGATATCCATGCCACCCTCGCTGGACGCGATGAAGGCCACCTTCTGCGTGCCGCGGTCGGTCACCACGGACAGGTAATATTCCTTCTGGATGTCGGCCCCGTCCTCGATATAGAGGCGGCGCACCTTCTGGCCCTCGGGGCCGGTCTGGTGGGTCTTGAGCTGCATGCCCAGGATCTCGCCTGCCAGGCGCTTGACGTCGTCGATGGACTTGGCCACCTTCACGCCACCGCCCTTGCCACGGCCACCGGCATGGATCTGCGCCTTGACGACCCAGACCGGGCCGCCGAGCTTCTGGGCAGCCTCGACCGCCTCCTGGACTGTGAAGGCCGGAATGCCGCGCGGCACAGGCACACCAAACTGACGCAAGATTTCCTTGCCTTGGTACTCGTGGATCTTCATGAGGGCTCTCTCAGGAAATGGATTTCTGTCCGACCACGGAACCGGTGTGTCCCGTAGCTGGTGCTGGATTTAGCACAGCCTTGGAATGTATCATGTTGCTCTGCACAAAATCGGTGCGATCCGACCCGGCCCCATAAATTCCGTCCAGCAAGGCATCAGCCATGTCCGCCAAGAAAATCTTCATCGACGGGGAGGCCGGCACCACCGGTCTGCAGATCCGTGAGCGCCTGCTGGCCATGCCGCAGATCGAATTGCTGAGCATCGCCCCCGAGCGCCGCAAGGATCCGGCGGCCAAACGCGAACTGCTGGCGGGTGCCGACCTCGTCATCCTCTGCCTGCACGACGAGGCGGCCGTCGAGACCGTGGCCCTGGTCGACGCGCTTGAAAAAGTCTCGGGCCATCCCGGCCCCAAGATCATCGACGCGTCCACGGCGCACCGTGTGGCACCGGGCTGGGTCTACGGCTTCCCCGAACTCACACGCAACCAGGCCGCGGCGGTGGCCAAGGCCCGGCGGGTGGCCAATCCGGGCTGTTATCCCACGGGGGGTATTGCCCTGTTGCGCCCTTTGGTCGACGCCGACCTGCTGCCCGCAGACTATCCGGTCGTGCTGTCCGGCTACTCCGGCTACTCGGGGGGTGGTCGTCAGATGATCGAGGCCTACGAGGTGACAAAAACTGCGCCCCCGCTGGAGGTCTATGGCCTGGGTCTGACGCACAAGCACCTGCCTGAACTGCAGCTGTACAGCGGACTGACT
>CAUPQO010000001.1:0-73943 GCA_963513295.1 uncultured Hylemonella sp. | reverse complement strand
TCGCGCCGCACCCCCTCGAACTCGAAGGCGTGGCGCCGGTGGTTGGCCGGATCGAGCAGGAACGACAGCGGCACCTCGAACACATCGGCCACCTCGCCAGCGTTGGGCGTGAGCGTGAAACCCGGCCGCACCAGGGCCACGACCGGGGTGATGATGAAAGCCGTGCCGGTGGTGTAGATGGGCAGCGTGCCCAGCACCTGGACGAAGTCACGCGCCAGCCCCACCTCCTCCTCGGCCTCGCGCAGCGCGGCATCCACCACATCGGCATCGGTCGGATCGACCTTGCCGCCGGGAAAGGCGATCTGCCCGGAATGGTGGGCCAGGTGGCTGGTGCGCAGGGTCAGCAGCAGGGTGGGCTCGGCACGGGCCACCAGGGGCAGCAGGACGGCGGCCTGGGCCGGCTGGCGCAGCGTGAAGCGCGGTTCAGCCCGCACCTCGGGCTCCCAGGCGGGCGGGCTTTCAAAGCGCTGGCGCAGCGCCCGGGCCTGCAGCCGTTCGGCTGGCACCGCCGGCAGATGCGCATCGACCCCGATCACCGGTACGGTGCGGGGGTCGAAGTTGGGCAGCTTGGACAGGGGAGTGATGTGGTCGGCAGAAGACACGCTACAAGTATCTGATAGAAGGTCACAATCCGCCAACTGGCGGCTTGCGTCGCAGGCTCACCTCGCGCAGCGAAGTCAAGTGCAGCGGACCGAAGACAAAAATAGGAAAGCCGCCCGGGCGTACACGCGAGGGCGGCTTGTGCGGGGCGGTGAACCGGCGATTTACTCGGCGGTGGCAACAGCCTTGCTGACCAGCTTTTCCTTGATACGGGCCGACTTGCCGCTGCGGTCACGCAGGTAATACAGCTTGGCACGGCGCACGTCACCGCGGCGCTTGACTTCGATGCTGGCGATCAGCGGGCTGTAGGTCTGGAAGGTACGCTCCACGCCTTCGCCGCTGGAGATCTTGCGCACGGTGAAGCCGCTGTTGAGGCCACGGTTGCGCTTGGCGATCACCACGCCTTCGTAGGCCTGCACGCGCTTGCGGGTGCCTTCGACCACGTTGACGCTCACGATGACGGTGTCACCGGGGGCGAATTCGGGGATCTTCTTGCCCAGGCGGGCGATTTCCTCTTGTTCGAGGGTCTGGATCAGGTTCATGTTTACCTCTAAGGATCTTGTCCGCGCTAGTGTTTCGAGCGCATCAGCTTGATGCGCCATGCCAACTCCACCATGGAGCCAGCAGCCGGCCAGAGGATCGGAAAGCCTGCAATTATAGCAGGAAGCGCCTGCCTCAGGCCCCCGGGCTGGGGAGCCCGGCCAGGAAGGCCTCGTCCTGGCGACTCAGACGGCCGGCCGCCCGCGCCTGCGCGATCAGTTCCGGCCGCAGCCGCTGCGTCAGCGCCAGCCGCTGCTCGCGGCGCCAGCGCTCGATCTGGCCATGGTGGCCGGAGAGGAGCACGTCGGGCACGGCCCGGCCCTCCCAGGACTCGGGCCGGGTGTAGTGCGGGTTGTCCAGCAGGCCGTCCAGGGCCGGGTTGAAGCTGTCCAGGGCATGGCTGTCGGCATCGCCCAGCACACCGGGCTGCAGGCGGGCCACGGCGTCCAGCAAGGCCATGGCGGCGATCTCGCCACCCGAAAGCACAAAATCCCCCAGACTGATCTGCTCGTCCACGTGGGCGTCGATGAAACGCTGGTCGATGCCCTCGTAACGACCGCAGACCAGCACCGCGCCCTCGCTGGCGGCCCAGCGCTCGACCATGCGGTGGTTCAGGGGCTGGCCCAGGGGGGAAAACAGCAGGACCGGCGCCGGCGCCGCCCGCTGGGCCTGGGCCTGCCGCAGACAGCGCGCCAGCGGCTCGGCCATCATCAGCATGCCGGGGCCGCCGCCGAAGGGCCGGTCATCGACCCGTCGATAGTTGCCCTCCGCATGGTCACGCGGGTTGTGCAGTTGCACCTCGACCTGGCCGGATTCGTAGGCACGGCGCGTGATGCCGCTGCTCAGCAGCGGTGCAAACAGCTCGGGAAACAGGGTCAAGACGTCAAAGCGCATGGCCTGGGCGTCTCAGTAATCGGGTTGCCAGTCGACGCGGATACGGCGCGCCTTCAGGTCCACCTCGTCGACATAGGTCGCAACAAAGGGGATCATGCGCTCGGCAGGTTTGCCGTCCTGCTCATGGACGATGACCAGCACGGTCTGCGGACCGGTGGACAGCAGCTCCTGCACCGTCCCCAGATGCACCTCTTCCCGGTTGACCACGTCCAGTCCGATCAGGTCGACCCAGTAGTACTCGTCCGTGTCGGGCGTGGGAAAGCTGGAGCGGGCCACGAAGATGCGGGCACCACGCAGCGCCTCGGCGCTATCGCGGTCGGGCACCTGAGGTGAAGTGGCAACCACCGAGTCCGAATGCTCTTTCGCTTCCTGGATGGCCAGCCTGACGGGCCCGGTGAAGGTCTTGGCACCTCGCTCGGACGGCAGCAGAAACCAGCGCCGGGAAGAAAACAGCGCCTCCGGGGAGGCGCTGTAGGGCAGGACCTTGAACCAGCCCTTGATGCCCCAGGCATCAAGGATGCGCCCGACTTCGATGGCGTCCGCTGGCAGTTCAGCGGCTTCGAGTTCGAGCGGCATGGAACGAAGTTTTAGGCCGCCTTCTTGGCCGCCTGATTGATCAGGCGCTCCACGGTGGGAGAAGCCTGGGCACCGACGCCCAGCCAGTAGCTCAGGCGGTCCTGGGCGATGCGGATGCTTTCCTCACTGGCGGTGGCGATCGGGTTGTAGAAACCGATGCGCTCGATGAAGCGGCCGTCACGACGGGTACGCTTGTCGGCGACGACGATGTTGAAGAACGGACGGGCCTTGGCGCCGCCGCGGGAGAGTCGGATCACGACCATGATTTGTCCTTTGGATGATGCAGCCTGCCTAGATAAGCAGCAGGCCACGATTCCTCCAGTGTTTGAGACACGCGACTGACCACCAAGCCAGCGACACACCGAAGAGCCTGCGATTATAGCCTGCCCTGCTCCGACCGTCCCGGGGATCTGTGGCCCGGCACGCAAACCGCCCCGTTCCCGGCACAATAAGCGCATGCTGAAAAACAAGACCCTGGCCACCTGGCTGACCCTTCTGGCCGGCCCCCTGGGCCTGCACCGCTTCTATCTGCGCGGCTTTTACGACCTGATCGGCTGGCTGCTGCCCATCCCGACCGCACTGGGCCTGTATGGCATCGAGCGGGTATTGGCGTACGGGCTGGACGACCCCTGGAGCTGGATGCTGATCCCGCTGCTGGGTTTCACCATCGCCGCCTGCGCCCTCAATGCCATCGTCTACGGCCTGATGACACCCGACAAGTGGAACGCCCGCTATAACCCGCAGGCTCCCGGCGACGCGCCCGCGGGCCGGACCGGCTGGCTGACCATCGGTGCGGTGGTCTGCGCCCTGCTGGTGGGCACCACGGTACTGATGTCCAGCATCGCCTTCAGCTTCCAGCGCTATTTCGAGTACCAGGTCGAGGAAGCACGCAAGATCAGTCAGTAAAAAAGAAAAGGGCCTGACGGCCCTTTTCTTTTTGCCGGATGACGGCGGGACTCAGAACAGCCCCAGGCTGATCCAGTAGGCGACGATGGCAACAAAGGCACTGGCCGGGATGGTGAAGATCCAGGCCCAGACGATGTTGCCGGCCACCCCCCAGCGCACCGCGCTGGCACGGCGGGCCGAGCCCACCCCGACGATGGCACCGGTGATGGTGTGGGTGGTCGATACCGGGATGCCCATCGTCGTGGCCAGGAACAGGGTGATGGCGCCACCCGTCTCGGCACAGAAACCGCCGACCGGCTTGAGCTTGGTGATCTTCTGGCCCATGGTCTTGACGATGCGCCAGCCACCGAACATGGTGCCCAGGCCGATGGCCAGATAGCAGCTCACCACCACCCAACCCGGCGGCGCGGTGTCGGTGGAGGTCATGTAGCCCGTGGCGACCAGGAGCATCCAGATGATGCCGATGGTCTTCTGCGCGTCGTTGCCGCCGTGGCCCAGGCTGTAGGCACCGGCCGACACCAATTGCAGGCGGCGGAACCAGCCGTCCACCCGCGAAGGGGTGGTGCGACGAAACAGCCAGGCCACCGCCAGCATCATCAGCGAGCCCAGCAGGACACCCAGCATGGGCGACACGAAGATGAACAGCAATGTCTTGAGGATGCCGGCCGACAGCAGCGCGTCCGTGCCCGCCTTGCCGATCACGGCACCCACGATGCCGCCGATCAGGGCATGCGAGGAGCTGCTGGGAATGCCGTAGTACCAGGTGATCAGGTTCCAGGTGATGGCGCCGATCAGCGCGCCGAACACCACGTGGGTGTCGACCACCCCCGGCTGCACGATGCCCTTGCCCACCGTGGTCGCGACGCTGAGGTGGAAGACGAATATGGCGACAAAATTGAAAAAAGCTGCGAACAGCACGGCCTGGCCGGGTCGCAGCACGCCGGTGGACACGACCGTGGCGATGGAGTTGGCTGCATCATGAAAGCCGTTCATGAAGTCGAAGGCCCATGCCAGGACCACCAGCATGATGATCACCCAGAGGGCGGTTTGCGGAATGTTTTCCATGGGAGGACAGGCGCTCAGGCGTTTTCGAGGACGATGCCCTCGATCAGGTTGGCCACGTCCTCGCACTTGTCGGTCACGGTTTCCAGCAGTTCATAGATGGCCTTGAGCTTGATGACCTCGCGCACATCGGGCTCCTCGCGGAACAGCTTGCTCATGGCATTGCGCATCACGCGATCGGCATCGGACTCCAGGCGATCGATCTCCTCGCAGGTCTTGAGCGCGGCCTCGGCGGTCTTGGCATCGCCGATATTGCTCAGCAGGTAGACCGCATCCTTGACGCGCTCGCAGCATTTCACGCTGAGCTCGGTCAGGCGCACGATCTCTTCGGTCATGTGACGTACGTCGTACAGCGCCATGGTCTCGGCCGAATCCTGGATCAGGTCGGCCACGTCGTCCATGGTGTTGATCAGCGAGTGGATCTGCTCCCGGTCAATCGGGGTGATGAAGGTCTTGTGCAGTGCCTTGTTCACCTCATGCGTAATGCGGTCGGCAGCCTGCTCCGCACTGTCCACATCACGGTTGTACTGCTCGCGCAGATTGGTGTCGCTGTAGTGGGCCACCAGCTGGGAGAAGGCGCGCGCCGCCTCCACGATGCGATCGGCATGCTGGTTGAACATCTCGAAGAAATTGCCGTCGCGCGGCATCAGTTTTCCAAACAGCATGGGGCACTCCTGATTCTGGTTCGGTCATGGGACTGGATGGGCGTGAAGTTTAACCGGGGCCTCCCGCCCCTCGATCACTCATGTGCTGCGGAAGATGAAATACACCGCACCGACCATGCACAATGCCGCCCACAGGTAATCGAGCTTGAAGGGCTCCTTGAGATACAGCACGGCAAAGGGTACGAAGACGCTGAGCGTGATGACCTCCTGCACGATCTTGAGCTGGGCCACCGTGAAACCCGCCTGCTGGAAGCCGATGCGGTTGGCCGGCACCTGCAGCAGGTACTCGAACAGGGCAATGCCCCAACTGGCCAGGGCGGCCCAGTACCAGGGTGCGCTTGCCAGGTTCTTCAGGTGGCCATACCAGGCAACGGTCATGAAGACATTGCTGCCGATCAGCAGCAGCACGGTCTGCAGCGGAAAAGGTAGGTTCTGGAGGGTGTTCATGGCCGAAATTATCGGTGGACTCATGAAAAAAGCCCTGCGGCTCACACCGCAGGGCTTCTGGTCAGGTAGACGCGACTCAGGCCGTGATCTTGTCGGCCACGTCCTTGTACTCGCCGATCTGGTCGAAGTTCAGGTACTTGTAGACCGTGTCGCCGTTGGCCGACAGCACGCCCATGTCGGCCTGGTACTCGGCCTTGGTCGGGATACGGCCCAGCTTGGAGCAGATCGCGGCCAGTTCAGCCGAGCCCAGGTACACATTGGTGTTCTTGCCCAGGCGGTTGGGGAAGTTGCGGGTGCTGGTGGACATCACGGTCGCGCCCTCCTTCACCTGTGCCTGGTTGCCCATGCACAGGCTGCAGCCCGGCATTTCCATACGGGCACCGGCGGCACCAAAGGTCGCGTAGTGCCCCTCTTCGTTCAGCTGCTGCGCATCCATCTTGGTCGGCGGAGCCATCCAGAGCTTGACCGGGATGTCCCTCTTGCCTTCGAGCAGCTTGGAGGCAGCACGGAAGTGGCCGATATTGGTCATGCACGAACCGATGAAGACTTCGTCGATCTTGGCACCGGCCACGTCGGACAGGGTCTTGGCGTCGTCCGGGTCGTTCGGGCAGCAGACGATGGGCTCGGTGATCTCGTTCAGGTCGATCTCGACCACATGGGCGTACTCGGCGTCCTTGTCGGCCTTGAGCAGGTCCGGCTTGGCCAGCCAGGCTTCCATGGCCTTGATGCGGCGGGCGATGGTGCGCTCGTCGTGGTAGCCCTGGGCGATCAGGTTCTTCAACAGCACGATATTGCTGTTGATGTACTCGATGATCGGCTCCTTGTTCAGGGCCACCGTACAACCGGCAGCGGAGCGCTCGGCCGAGGCGTCAGCCAGTTCGAAAGCCTGTTCCACCTTCAGGTCGGGCAGGCCCTCGATCTCGAGGATGCGGCCGGAGAAGGCGTTCTTCTTGCCCTTCTTCTCCACCGTCAGCAGGCCCTGCTTGATGGCGTACAGCGGAATGGCGTGCACCAGGTCCCGCAGGGTGACGCCGGGCTGCATCTTGCCCTTGAAGCGCACCAGCACCGACTCGGGCATGTCCAGCGGCATGACGCCAGTGGCGGCGGCAAAGGCCACCAGGCCAGAGCCGGCCGGGAAGGAGATGCCGATGGGGAAGCGGGTGTGGCTGTCGCCGCCGGTGCCCACGGTGTCGGGCAGCAGCATGCGGTTGAGCCAGCTGTGGATGATGCCGTCGCCGGGCTTGAGCGAAATGCCGCCGCGGTTGCTCATGAACTCGGGCAGTTCGTGGTGCATCTTCACGTCCACCGGCTTCGGGTAAGCAGCGGTGTGACAGAAGGACTGCATCACGAGGTCGGAGCTGAAGCCCAGGCAGGCCCGATCTTTCCACTCGGCGCGCGGCATCGTGCCGGTCGTGTCCTGCGAACCGACCGAGGTCATCTTGGGTTCGCAATAGGTGCCGGGCAGCACGCCCCTGCCTTCGGGCAGGCCGCAGGCACGGCCCACCATCTTCTGGGCCAGCGTGAAACCCTTGCCGGTGGCCTTGGGCACTTGCGGCAGGCGGAACAGGGTGCTCGGGGGCAGGCCCAGGGCCTCGCGCGCCTTGCCGGTCAGACCGCGGCCGATGATCAGCGGAATGCGACCGCCAGCACGCACTTCGTCGAACAGCACGTCGCTGCGGACCGTGAACTCGGCGATGACCTTGCCATCCTTGAGGGCCTTGCCTTCGTAGGGACGCAGCTCAATCGTGTCGCCCATGTTCATCTGGCTCACATCCAGCTCGATCGGCAGGGCGCCGGCGTCTTCCATGGTGTTGTAGAAGATCGGGGCGATCTTGGAGCCCAGGCAGACACCGCCGTAGCGCTTGTTCGGCACGAAGGGAATGTCTTCGCCGGTGAACCACAGCACGGAGTTGGTGGCGGACTTGCGGGAAGAACCCGTGCCCACCACGTCGCCCACATAAGCCACCAGGTTGCCGCGGGCACGCAGGTCTTCGATGAATTTGATCGGGCCGCGCTTGCCGTCTTCCTCGGGGGTGATGCCGTCGCGCTTGTTCTTGAGCATGGCCAGGGCATGCAGCGGAATGTCGGGGCGGCTCCAGGCGTCGGGCGCGGGCGACAGGTCGTCGGTATTGGTCTCGCCGGTCACCTTGAGCACAGTCAGCATGATGCTCTTGGGCACTTCGGGGCGGCTGGTGAACCACTCGGCATCGGCCCAGCTCTGGACCACGGCCTTGGCGTTGGCATTGCCCTTGGCGGCCTTTTCCTGCACGTCGTGGAACTGGTCGAACATCAGCAGGGTCTTCTTCAGGCCCTCGGCCGCCACCTTGCCCACCTGGGCATCGTCCAGCAGGTCGATCAGCGGGGTCAGGTTGTAGCCGCCCAGCATGGTACCCAGCAGTTCGGTGGCCTTCTCGCGCGAGATCAGCGCACATTTTTCGGTACCGTGGGCCACGGCGGCCAGGTAGCTGGCCTTGACCTTGGCGGCATCGTCCACGCCGGCCGGCACGCGGTGCGTGATCAGCTCGACCAGGGTGCTCTCCTCGCCCTTGGGCGGGTTCTTCAGCAGTTCGATCAGCTCGCCGGTTTGTTTGGCCGTCAGCGGCAGCGGGGGGATGCCGAGTGCGGCGCGTTCAGCGACATGGGCGCGGTAGGCTTGCAACATGATGACTCCTTCTTGGCAATTTCAAAAATGCGCTCCCGCCTCAAGCGGGAACCGCGGGGGTTTCAGGATGGTAGGGCTCGCAAAATAAGCCTGCATGATGGCGGGCAGTACGCGCCCGGTCTGGTGGGCACGCTCCAGCACCTGCCAGAAATAGCTGTAACTGGCGCGATCGTGCAATTGCCCTTCATAGCTCACGGGGGCCCACTGCGCCGATTCGGCTGCTGCAATGATGGTAGCCGCACGTTCGATGTCAGCGCCACTGGGGGCCAGCGCATCCAGGATGGGGCGAATCTGGCTCGGGTGGATGCTCCACATGCGCGTGTAACCAAACTCGCGCGAGGCCTTGCGGGCAGCAGCCTTCATGGCTTCAGTGTCGCTGAATTCAGTCACCACACAATGAGAAGGCACTTTGCCGTGGGCATGGCAGGCGGAGGCGATCTCCAGCTTGGCGCGCCGCACCAGGGGATGCGTGAACTGGCCCAACTCGCCAGTCACGCTGTCCGAGCGCGAACTCATAGCGCTGTCAGGGATGGCCCCGCCATGCGCCGAGACGAAGTCCATCAAGCCGAAGCTGATCGACTGCACCCGCGGATGCGCCGCAATGTCAAAGGCACGATGCACGGCGGCCGGCGACTCCAGCAGCACCTGCAAGGGTAAGGGGGCGACCCGGCCGGCGCTGCGGGCGGCCGCATCGACCGCGGCTACGGCGCGCTCCACGTCGGCCACCGACTCGACCTTGGGGATCATCAGATGGCATAAGGCATGGCCGGCGCCGCCGACGATGGTGGCCACGTCCTGCTCGAAGGCGGCATGGTCCACCGGATGCACACGAACCGCGACGCGCGGTGCCACCGGGAGCGCCGCCTGGCGGGCAGCGGCTTGCGCTTCGTTGGCCAGCACCACCACCATCTGGGCATGGTCGCGCTCGCCACCGACTGGCGCACCGTCCTCGCAATCCAGCGAGACATCGAACACGCAAGCACCGAACTCGGCTGTCATCTCGGCCTGCAGCTGCAGGCTCTTGCGCATGCGTACCTCGACGCCACTGTAATGGTCGCAGACCGGCAGGAAGCCGGCTGCGGCCTGGGCGCCAAGGAGGATGTCGCGCGGATGGGCCATGACAGGATCAGAGGAGGTGCTTGACGCCGTCCTGCTCGCCCATCAGCTCGGCCAAGGTCTTGTCGATGCATTTCTGGCTGAACTCATCGATCGCCAGGCCCTCGACCAGCTTGTACTCGCCGCCTTCGCAGGTGACCGGGAAGCCGAACATGACGTCCTTCGGGATGCCGTACTGGCCGTCCGACGGGATGCCCATCGTGACCCACTTGCCATTGGTGCCCAGGGCCCAGTCGCGCATATGGTCGATGGCGGCGTTGGCGGCCGAGGCGGCGGAGGACAGGCCGCGTGCCTCGATGATGGCAGCGCCGCGCTTGCCCACGGTGGGCAGGAACACGTTGGCGTTCCATTCCTGGTCGTTGATCATCTTGGCCACGCTCTCGCCCTTGATGGTGGCGAAGCGATAGTCGGCGTACATGGTGGGCGAATGGTTGCCCCAGACAGTGAGTTTCTCGATGTCGGCCACGGCCTTGCCGGTCTTGGCGGCGATCTGGCTGGCAGCACGGTTGTGGTCCAGGCGCAGCATGGCGGTGAAATTCTTGCGCGGCAGGTCCGGGGCGCTCTTCATCGCAATGTAGGCATTGGTATTGGCGGGGTTGCCGACCACCAGCACCTTGACCTTGCGCGAAGCCACGGCGTTCAGGGCCTTGCCCTGGGCCGTGAAGATGGCGCCATTGACGGCCAGCAGCTCGGCGCGTTCCATGCCCGGGCCGCGCGGACGCGAGCCCACCAGCAGAGCGTAGTCGGTGTCCTTGAAGGCGGTCATCGGGTCGCTGTGGGCTTCCATGCCGGCCAGCAGCGGGAAGGCACAGTCTTCTAATTCCATCATCACACCCTTGAGCGCCTTCTGGGCCTTCTCGTCCGGAATTTCCAGCAGTTGCAGAATGACGGGCTGGTCCTTGCCCAGCATTTCGCCTGAGGCGATGCGGAACAACAAGGCGTAACCGATTTGGCCGGCGGCGCCGGTGACGGCGACGCGGACGGGCTTTTTGCTCATGGTGGAAACTCCAGAAAGTGATAGGGAATCGGCGACCGCGGGGGGATGCCGGACCGGCCGGCGAGTACCCCGGATGTGCCCGGGAGTGTAGCGCGAAAACCCTGATTTATCAATTTGTCTTATGTCTTATATAAGATATGATTCGAACTGTTTTCGCACCCCCAACCGACCCGGCACACCGCATGAACTCCAGCGCCCCCCCTCTGGCTGACAGCACTTCGGCCGCCGTCGACAACGGCGCTTCGGCGCCACCCGCCCCCGCCTTCAGCCCCCTGTACCAGCAGATCAAGGGACTGATCCTGCAAAGCCTGCAATCCGGCGAGTGGAAACCGGGTGAAGCCATCCCCAGCGAGATGGATCTGGCCGCACGCTACCGGGTCAGCCAGGGCACGGTGCGCAAGGCCATCGATGAACTGGCCGCCGAGCACCTGCTGGTGCGCCGCCAGGGCAAGGGCACTTTCGTGGCCACCCATGCCGAGCAGCATGTGCAGTACCGTTTCCTGCGCCTGATGCCCGACCAGGGTGACCGCCAGAGCGAGGGGCCGGCCGAGCGCAACATCATCGACTGCAAGCGACTGCGCGCGCCAGCCGAGATCGCGCGCGCCCTGGCGCTGCGTACGGGCGACAGCGTGCTGCAGGCCAGGCGCGTCCTCTCCTTCGCTGGCCGCCCCACCATCCTGGAAGACCTGTGGCTGCCCGGCACCCCCTTCAAGGGGCTGACCGCCGAGCGCCTGAGCCAGCACCATGGCCATATGTACGAACTGTTCGAGACCGAATTCGGCGTGCGCATGGTGCGGGCCGAGGAAAAAATCCGTGCCGTACTGCCCGATGCCGCCCAGGCCACACTCCTGAAGGTGCCCAAAACCACCCCGCTGCTGAGCGTGGAGCGCATCGCTTATACCTACAACGATGTGCCCATGGAATTGCGCCGCGGCCTGTACCTGACCGACACCCACCACTATCGGAATGTACTGAGCTGAGAAACTTGGTTACCAGCATCCGAGCGCAGAATGAAGCAGCGTCAGGCCCGATTGAATGCTGCATTGCAATAGAATTTGGCACTGTTTAGGCCCGAAAATTACAAAGCGGTTACATCCACAGAAAGCCCATCCATGACTGAGCTTGTCCCCTCCTCCCGGCCACAGCGGCCCGAGTTCCGCAACATCCACGCGCTGAAAGACCTGCCCAGCTACCGCCTGCCTCCGGCCGGCTGGGTGTCCATCCTGCACCGCGTCAGCGGTGCGCTGATGTTCCTGCTGCTGCCCTTCCTCATCTGGCTGTTCGACACCTCGGTGAGCTCCGAATATTCCTACGCCCGTTTCAGCGCCCTGTTCAGCGCCGGCGCAGGCTTTGTACCCGGCTGGTTCTTCAAGCTGGTCGCGCTGGCCCTGATCTGGGCCTATCTGCACCACATCATTGCCGGCATCCGTCACCTCTGGATGGACGTGGCCCATGCCGTGAGCAAGGAATTCGGCCACAGTTCAGCCATCGTCACCCTGGTGCTGAGCGCGGCCCTGACCGTCGTGCTGGGCGCCAAGCTGTTCGGCCTCTACTAAGAAGAACAAGGAGCAACACATGTCCGTCAACTACGGCTCCAAGCGCATCGTCGTCGGCGCGCACTACGGTCTGCGCGACTGGCTGAGCCAGCGCATCACCGCCGCCCTGATGGTCCTCTTCACCTTCGTGGTGCTGGCCCAGGTCCTGTTCACCCGCGGCCCCATCGGCTACGAACTCTGGGCCGGCATCTTCGCCGCCCAGTGGATGAAGGTGCTGACCTTCGCCATCATCGTCGCGCTGATCTGGCACGTCTGGGTGGGCATGCGCGACATCTTGATGGACTACATCAAGCCGGTCTGGCTGCGCCTGTCCCTGCAGGTATTCACCATCGTCTGGCTGGTCGGCTGCGCCGGCTGGGCCATCCAAGTCCTGTGGAGACTCTGAGCCATGTCGTATTCCGTATCCAAGCGCAAATTTGACGTCGTCATCGTCGGAGCCGGTGGCTCCGGTATGCGTGCCTCACTGCAGCTCGCGCGTGCCGGCCTGAACGTGGCCGTGCTGTCCAAGGTCTTCCCGACCCGCTCGCACACCGTGGCGGCCCAGGGCGGCATCGGCGCCTCGCTGGGCAATATGTCCGAGGACAACTGGCACTTCCACTTCTACGACACCGTCAAGGGTTCCGACTGGCTCGGCGACCAGGACGCCATCGAGTTCATGTGCCGTGAAGCGCCCAAGGTCGTGTACGACCTCGAGCACATGGGCATGCCCTTCGACCGCAACCCCGACGGCACCATCTATCAGCGCCCCTTCGGCGGCCACACGGCCAACTACGGCGAGAAGCCCGTGCAGCGCGCCTGCGCCGCGGCCGACCGCACCGGCCACGCCATGCTGCACACCCTGTACCAGCAGAACGTGGCAGCACGCACCCAGTTCTTCGTCGAATGGATGGCGCTGGACCTGGTCCGCGATGCCGAGGGTGACGTGGTCGGCGTGACCGCGCTCGAGATGGAAACCGGCGACCTGCACGTGCTGCACGCCAAGACCGTGCTGCTGGCCACCGGTGGCGCCGGCCGCATCTTTGCCGCCTCCACCAATGCCTTCATCAACACCGGCGACGGCCTGGGCATGGCGGCACGTGCCGGCATTCCGCTGCAGGACATGGAGTTCTGGCAGTTCCACCCGACCGGCGTGGCCGGCGCCGGCGTGCTGCTGACCGAAGGCTGCCGCGGCGAGGGCGCGATCCTGCTCAACAGCAACGGCGAGCGCTTCATGGAGCGTTATGCCCCGACCCTGAAGGACCTGGCACCGCGCGACTTCGTCTCGCGCTGCATGGACCAGGAGATCAAGGAAGGACGCGGCTGCGGTCCGAACAAGGACTACGTGATGCTCAAGCTCGACCACCTGGGCGCCGAGACCATCCACAAACGCCTGCCCTCGGTCTACGAGATCGGCGTGAACTTCGCCAACGTGGACATCACCAAGGAAGCCATCCCCGTTGTGCCCACGATCCACTACCAGATGGGCGGCATCCCGACCAATATCAACGGCCAGGTGGTGGTGCATGACGGCAGCAGCAACAAGGTCGTCAACGGCTTGTACGCCGTGGGTGAATGCTCCTGCGTCAGCGTGCACGGCGCCAACCGCCTGGGCACCAACTCCCTGCTGGACCTGCTGGTCTTCGGCCGCGCCGCCGGCAACCACATCGTCGAGTTCGCCTCGCGGACCAAGTCGCACAAGGTGCTGCCGGCCGATGCCGCCGACCGTACGCTGGCACGCCTGGCCCGCCTCGATTCGGCAAGTAACGGTGAATATGCCCAGAACGTGGCCAACGACATGCGCGCCACGATGCAGCAACACGCCGGCGTGTTCCGTACCCAGGCCAGCATGGACGAGGGCGTCAGGAAAATCGCCGAACTGCGCGAGCGCAGCAAGCACGTCGGGCTGAAGGACACCTCCAAGGTCTTCAACACCGCGCGCATCGAGGCGCTGGAGGTCGACAACCTGATCGAGTGCGCCCAGGCCACCATGGTCTCGGCTGCCGCCCGCAGGGAGTGCCGCGGTGCCCACACCGTGAGCGACTACGAGCGCCCGGTGGACGATGCCGTGGCACCGCTGGGCCGCGACGACGCCAACTGGATGAAGCACACCCTGTGGCACAGCGCGAACAACAGCCTGAGCTACAAGCCTGTCAACCTCAAGCCGCTGACGGTCGAGTCCGTCCCGCCCAAGGTTCGCACCTTCTAAGACGTCACGCCGAGAGACCACCATGACCCTACGCACCTTCCAGATCTATCGCTACGACCCGGACAAGGACGCCAAGCCCTACATGCAGACCATCGAGGTCGAACTCGACGGCAATGAGCGCATGCTGCTGGACGCCCTGATCAAGCTCAAGGCGGTCGACCCCACCCTGTCCTTCCGACGCTCCTGCCGCGAAGGCGTCTGCGGCTCGGATGCCATGAACATCAATGGCAAGAACGGTCTGGCCTGCCTGACCAATATGAACACGCTCAAGGGCACCGTGGTGCTCAAGCCACTGCCCGGCCTGCCGGTGGTGCGCGACATGATCGTGGACTTGACGCAGTTCTTCAAGCAGTACCACTCGATCAAGCCCTATCTGATCAACGAGGATGTGCCGCCCGAGAAGGAGCGCCTGCAGTCGCCCGAGGAGCGCGAGGAGCTCAACGGCCTGTACGAATGCATCCTGTGCGCCAGCTGCTCCACCAGCTGCCCGAGCTTCTGGTGGAACCCGGACAAGTTCGTCGGCCCGGCCGGTCTTCTGCAGGCCTACCGTTTCATCGCCGACAGCCGCGACCAGGCCACCGGTGAGCGACTGGACAACCTGGAAGACCCCTACCGCCTGTTCCGCTGCCACACCATCATGAACTGCGTCGATGTCTGCCCCAAGGGTCTGAACCCGACCAAGGCGATCGGCAAGATCAAGGAAATGATGGTCGCCCGCGCGGTGTAAGCAAAGCACCAGGGTAGACCGTGGACAATGAACTGATTGATGCGAGGGCACTGAGCAAGCTGAAGTGGCGCTGCCGCCGCGGCCTGCTGGAAAACGACCTCTTCATCGAGCGATTTTTCCGCCAGTTCGAGTCCACCCTGACCGTGCGCCAGTCGCAGGGCCTGAACGCCCTGATGGACCTGAGCGACAACGACCTGCTCGACCTGCACCTCGGCCGCAAGCCCTTGGCCGAGGTGGAACCCGGGCTGGATCGCGAAGAGGTACGCGAAGTACTGAAGATGTTGAGAACCACCTGCTGAAAGGTCAAAAATGAAACTTGCTGATAACAAAGCCACCCTGTCGTTCAGTAACGGCAAGCCCAGCGTCGAGCTGCCGGTCTACCAGGGCAATATCGGCCCGGACGTCATCGACATCCGCAAGTTGTACGGCCAGACCGGCATGTTCACCTATGACCCGGGCTTCCTGTCGACCGCCTCCTGCCAGTCGGCCATCACCTATATCGATGGTGACAAGGGCGAGCTGCTGTACCGCGGCTACCCGATCGAGCAGCTGGCCACCCAGTGCGACTTCCTCGAAACCTGCCACCTGCTGCTCTACGGCGACCTGCCCAACGCCGCGAAGAAGGTCGAATTCACCCAGCGCGTGACCATGCACACCATGGTCAACGAGCAGATGCAGTTCTTCCTGCGCGGCTTCCGCCGTGATGCCCACCCCATGGCCGTGCTGACCGGCCTGATCGGCGCCCTGTCGGCCTTCTATCACGACAGCACCGACATCAACAATCCCGAGCACCGCGAAATCGCCGCGATCCGCCTGATTGCCAAGCTGCCCACCCTGGTCGCCATGGCCTACAAGTACGGCATCGGCCAGCCCTACATGTACCCGCGCAATGACCTGAGTTACTCCGGCAACTTCCTGCGCATGATGTTCGGCACGCCCTGCGAGGACTACAAGGTCAACCCGGTGCTCGAACGTGCGCTGGACCGCATCTTCGTCCTGCACGCCGACCACGAGCAGAACGCCTCCACCTCGACCGTGCGCCTGTGCGGCTCCTCGGGCACCAACCCGTTTGCGGCCATCGCCGCCGGCGTGGCCTGCCTCTGGGGCCCGGCACACGGCGGCGCCAACGAGGCCTGCCTGAACATGCTGGAGGACATCCAGCGCCAGGGCGGCATTGCCAAGGTCGGCGAGTACATGGAGCAGGTCAAGGACAAGAACTCGGGCGTGCGCCTGATGGGCTTTGGCCACCGCGTCTACAAGAACTACGACCCCCGTGCCAAGCTGATGCAGGAAACCTGCAAGGAAGTGCTGGCCGAGCTGGGCCTGGAGAAAGACCCGCTGTTCAAGCTGGCCATGGCCGTGGAGAAGATCGCCGTGGAAGACGACTACTTCGTGCAGCGCAAGCTCTACCCGAACGTGGACTTCTACTCCGGCATCGTGCAGCGCGCCATCGGCATCCCGGTCAACCTGTTCACCGGCATCTTCGCGCTGGCCCGCACCGTGGGCTGGATTGCCCAGCTCAACGAGATGATCAGCGACCCCGAGTACAAGATCGGCCGCCCGCGCCAGCTCTACACCGGTTCGCCGCGCCGCGACGTGCCGCCGCTGTCCAAGCGCTGAACCGCGCAGACACGCAGCCCGCCGCACGGCAACGTCGGCGGGCTTTTTTCTTCAAGGCCCGTGCCGCATGAAACTGATCCGACTCGCCGCTGAACTGCGTGCCCTGCAGGCCGACAGCCCGCTCGCTGCCCACTGCAGTTGCGGCCTGGGGCCCAGCCCCGGCTGGACCAGCCTCACCGAGGAGCGCTGGCCCGCCGCGCAGATGCAGGCCCTGGCCACGCTGCGCGACCCCGAGGTCCATGAGCCGACCTTCGAGGAACGTCACCCGCAGGGCACGCGCTACGACTCGCCCGACGCGCCGGTGGCGATCGAGTTCTTCCCCTACAACCGCTGCGAGCTCTGGCGCTGCCAGGCCTGCCAGCGGCAGTTGTTGCGCTACACCGAGTACGGTGGCTATTACGTGGACCACCGGGTGCGTGAGTTCTCGCCCAAGCTGGATATCCTGGACTGAAGCCCCTCTTCGCAACGTCCGCATAAAATGGCAGATTGCCTAGAACTGCAACGCGGACAACAGCCATGGGACGCACCCTTTACGACAAGATCTGGGACGAGCACGTCGTCCACACCGAGGAAGACGGCACCGCCGTCCTCTACATCGATCGCCACCTGGTCCACGAAGTGACCAGCCCGCAGGCCTTCGAAGGCCTGCGCCAGGCGGGCCGCAAGGTCTGGCGCGTGTCGTCCATCGTGGCGACGGCCGACCACAACACCCCCACCACGGGCTGGGAACTGGGCTACGACGGCATCGCCGATCCGATCAGCAAGGAACAGATCACCACGCTGGACGCCAACATCAAGGAATCGGGCGCCGCCGCCTTCTTCCCCTTCCTGTCCAGGCGCCAGGGCATCGTGCACGTCATCGGCCCCGAGAATGGCGCCACCCTGCCCGGCATGACCGTGGTCTGCGGCGACTCCCACACATCCACCCACGGCGCCTTCGGCGCCTTGGCGCACGGCATCGGCACCAGCGAAGTCGAGCACGTGATGGCCACGCAGACCCTGCTGGCCAAGAAGGCCAGGAACATGCTGATCAAGGTGGAAGGTGCCCTGGCCAAGGGCGTGACCGCCAAGGACATCGTGCTGGCCATCATCGGCCGCATCGGCACCGCCGGCGGCACGGGCTACACCATCGAGTTCGCAGGCTCGGCCATCCGTTCACTCTCCATGGAAGGCCGCATGACGGTCTGCAACATGGCCATCGAAGGCGGTGCGCGCGCCGGCCTGGTGGCCGTGGACGACAAGACCATCGAGTACGTCCGGGGCCGTCCGCTCTCGCCCACCGGCGTGGAGTGGGAGCAGGCCGTCGCCTACTGGAAGACCCTGCAGTCCGACCCGGACGCGACCTTCGACACCGTGGTCGAACTCGACGCGACGCAGATCCTGCCGCAGGACACCTGGGGCACCTCTCCAGAGATGTTGCTGGGCATTGACGGCCGCGTGCCCGACCCGGACAAGGAAAAAGACGCCAACAAGCGCGGCGCCATTGAACGCGCCCTGACCTACATGGGTCTGGAGCCCGGCAAGCCGCTGGCCGACATCAGCATCGACAAGGTCTTCATCGGCTCCTGCACCAACAGCCGCATCGAGGACATGCGCGAGGCCGCCGCCGTGGTCAAGAAACTGGGCCAGAAGGTCGCCAGGAACGTCAAGCTGGCCCTGGTGGTGCCCGGTTCCGGCCAGGTCAAGGAACAGGCCGAGCGCGAAGGCCTGCACGAGATCTTCAAGGCCGCCGGTTTCGAATGGCGCGAACCCGGCTGTTCCATGTGCCTGGCCATGAATGCCGACCGGCTGGAGCCCGGCGAGCGCTGCGCCTCCACCAGCAACCGCAACTTCGAAGGGCGCCAGGGCGCCGGTGGTCGAACCCACCTGGTCAGCCCGGCCATGGCCGCCGCCGCCGCCGTGCACGGTCACTTCGTCGACATCCGCAAGTTCTCCTGAGGCCCGCCATGCAGAAGTTCACCGTACACAAGGGGGTCGTGGCCCCGATGGATCGCGAGAACGTCGACACCGACGCCATCATCCCCAAGCAGTTCCTCAAGTCCATCCGCAAGACCGGCTTCGGTCCCAATCTGTTCGACGAGTGGCGTTACCTGGACGCTGGTTACCCGGGCCAGGACCCGGCCAGCCGCAAGCCCAATCCTGATTTCGTACTGAACCAGCCGCGTTATGCCGGTGCTTCAGTGCTGCTGGCACGCAAGAACTTCGGCTGCGGCTCCTCGCGCGAGCACGCGCCCTGGGCGCTGGACCAGTACGGCTTCCGCGCCATCATCGCGCCCAGCTTTGCCGACATCTTCTTCAACAACAGCTTCAAGAACGGCCTGCTTCCCATCGTACTGCCCGAGGCCACAGTGGCCCAGTTGTTCGACGAATGTGCGGCCTTCCCCGGCTACCAGCTCACCATCGACCTGGAGCGCCAGGTCGTCGCCAAGCCCCAAGGCGAGGAGATCCCCTTTGAGGTACAGGCCTTCCGCAAGTACTGCCTGCTCAACGGCTTCGACGACATCGGCCTGACCCTGCGCCACAAGGACAAGATCGCGGCTTACGAAGCCGAACGCCTGGCCAAGAAGCCCTGGCTCGCCCACACCATGATGGGCTGATCGCTCACAAATTCATAGCAAAACTACCTCATGAAAATCGCAGTTCTTCCGGGTGACGGCATCGGCACCGAAATCGTGGCCGAGGCCGTCAAGGTCCTCCAGGTCCTGGATCTGAAATTCGAGATGGAAACCGCTCCCGTGGGCGGCGCGGCCTACGAGGCCGCCGGCCATCCCTTGCCCGATGCCACGCTGAACCTGGCCAAGGCGTCCGACGCCATCCTGTTCGGCGCTGTCGGTGACTGGAAATACGACAAGCTCGAACGGGCCCTGCGCCCCGAGCAGGCCATCCTGGGTCTGCGCAAACACCTGGGCCTGTACGCCAACTTCCGCCCGGCCATTTGCTACGAAGAACTCGTGGGTGCCTCCAGCCTCAAGCCCGAGCTGATCGCCGGCCTGGACATCCTGATCGTGCGCGAACTGACCGGCGACATCTACTTCGGTCAGCCGCGCGGCCGCCGCACGGCCACCGACGGTGCCTTCCCCGGCGCCGAGGAAGCCTTCGACACCATGCGCTACAGCAAACCCGAGATCGAGCGCATTGCCCACACCGCCTTCCAGGCCGCGCGCAAGCGCAACAAGAAGGTCACGAGCGTCGATAAAGCCAATGTGCTCGAGACCTTCCAGTTCTGGAAGGACGTGGTCACCGAAGTGCACCAGCAGTACCCGGACGTCGAACTGAGCCATATGTACGTGGACAACGCCGCCATGCAGCTGGTCAAGGCGCCCAAGAGCTTCGACGTGATCGTCACCGGCAATATGTTCGGCGACATCCTGTCCGACGAAGCCGCCATGCTGACCGGCTCCATCGGCATGCTGCCCTCGGCCAGCCTGAACAGCAAGAACCAGGGCCTGTACGAGCCCAGCCACGGCAGCGCGCCCGACATCGCGGGCAAGGGCATCGCCAACCCGCTGGCTACAATACTGTCTGCTGCCATGATGCTCCGCTTCTCGCTCAACCAGGCCACGGCCGCCGACCGTATCGAGTCGGCCGTCAAGAGCGTGCTCGCGTCCGGACTGCGCACGGCAGACATCTGGTCGGCAGGTACCACGAAGGTTGGCACCCGCGAGATGGGCGACGCCGTAGTCGCCGCCATTACGAAAACCAAGGGCTGAAACAGCTCTCGGTTCGTCACGCCCACCCGGCCGACGAGCCGGGTTAACAGGATTTGATTGAAAGGGCATGTGATGAGCAAGGTAGGCAATGTGGTGGGCCTCGTCGGCTGGCGAGGCATGGTGGGCTCGGTCCTGATGGACCGCATGCAGGCCGAGGGCGACTTCGGCCTGATCGAGCCGGTGTTCTTCTCCACTTCCAATGCCGGCGGCAAAGCCCCGGCCCTGGCCAAGAACGAAACCACCCTCAAGGACGCCAACAGCATCGAGGACCTCAGGAAGTGCGACATCGTCCTGACCTGCCAGGGCGGCGACTACACCAAGGAGGTCTACCCCAAGCTGCGCGCTGCCGGCTGGAAAGGCCACTGGATCGACGCCGCCTCTTCGCTGCGCATGGCCGATGACGCCGTCATCATCCTGGACCCCGTCAACCGCGACGTCATCGACCAATCGCTGGCCAAGGGCGGCCGCAACTGGATCGGCGGCAACTGCACCGTCAGCCTGATGCTCATGGGCATGGGCGGGCTGTTCAAGGCCGGTCTGGTCGAGTGGGTCAGCGCCATGACCTACCAGGCAGCCTCGGGTGCCGGCGCGCAGAACATGCGCGAGCTGCTGAGCCAGATGGGCGCCCTGCACGACGCCGTCAAGGCCGAGCTGGCCGACCCGGCCTCGGCCATCCTGGACATCGACCGCAAGGTGGCCGCCACCATGCGCGACGCCAGCTTTCCGACCAAGAACTTCCGCAACACGGCCCTGGCCGGCAGCCTGATCCCCTGGATCGACGTGCCGGTCGAGCACGGCCAGAGCAAGGAGGAGTGGAAGGGCGGCGCCGAGTGCAACAAGATCCTGGGCAATCCGGCCTTCCGCAGCGCCGGCAGCATCCCGATCGACGGCCTGTGCGTGCGCATCGGCGCCATGCGCTGCCACTCGCAGGGCCTGACGGTCAAGCTGAAGAAGGACGTGCCGCTGGCCGAGATCGAAAGCCTGCTGGCCGGCGCCAACGACTGGGTGAAAGTGGTCCCCAACCAGCGCGAGATCACCGAGCGTGAACTCACGCCGGCCGCCGTGACGGGCACGCTGACCGTGCCGGTGGGCCGCCTGCACAAGCTGGCCATGGGCAATGACTACCTGGGCGCGTTCACGGTCGGCGACCAGCTTTTGTGGGGTGCGGCCGAGCCGCTGCGTCGCATGCTGCGCATCCTGCTGCAAGCTTGATGCGGAGACAGATATTCGTTGTCCGTTAACAACAAATACAGCCTGAACCAGAGCCAGGAGCTTAGGCCAAGAAAGTTAAGCGCTTTCTCAGCTTGTCAGGCTAACATATTGATGTTAACGTACTTTTCCAGTTTCATGATCATGGTTTTGGACTAAAAACCGTGGCGTTCACACCTACTTCGCCCGAGCACCGGAGGCCCCTAAATTGATTGCTAAGTCACAACGCTGGCAAAGAGCCCTGGCGATTGCCTCCGCCACGGTTCTCGGTTTGTGGGGCACGCAAGCTGCTGCGCTCTCCCTGGGCCGCATCGTGGTCCAGTCGGCGCTGGGCGAACCGCTACGTGCCGAAATCGAGATCCTCGAGATCAACGAGGACGAAGCCTCCTCCCTACGGCCCCGTGTCGCCCTGCCGGATACCTACCGGGCCAGTGGCATGGAGTACAGCTCGGCCCTCAATGGCCTGCAGATTTCCCTGCAGAAACGCGCGAACGGACAGCAGTACCTGCGTCTGAGCAACTCACGCGCCATCAACGAGCCCTATGTGGACCTGATCCTGGAGGCCAACTGGTCCTCCGGCCGCATCGTGCGCGATTACACGATGCTTTTTGATCCTCCGGTCCTCAACGGATCGCAGCCCGTCACGCCGCAGGCCCCTCAGGTCAGTGCCGTGCCGGTCCAGATCGCACCGCCCGCGGCACCCGCACCTGCACCGGCCGAAGCCCCGGCCGTGGTTCCCGCCCCGGTGGCGCCTGCACAATCGGTCGCCCCGGTGGCCGAACCTGCCCAGCCCAGTCCGGAGCCCGCCCCGGTGGCCACCGCCGAGCCCCCCAAGAGCACGGAGCCCCCAGCCCCGGCCGTGGCGGGACGACAGCAGTTGACCGTCAAGGCCGGTGATACGGCCGGGCGCATTGCCCTGGCCCAGAAAGCGGCCGACGTATCACTCGACCAGATGCTGGTCGCCATGCTGCGCAGCAACCCGGAAGCCTTTATTGGTGGCAACGTCAACCGGCTGCGCAAGGGCGCTGTGCTGGACATGCCCGGCGCCGAGGAGGCACAAGCCACCCCGGCCGACGAGGCCCGCCAGATCCTGCAGACCCAGAGCAGGGACTTCAACGAATTCCGCCGCCGCCTGGCGGCCAGTGCCCCGGCCAGCCCCGAAGCGGCCGCCGACCGCAAGACCAGCGGCAGCGTGCAGCCCCAGGTCGAGGAAAAGAAGCCGGCCACCACCGCCCCCGACAAGCTGACCTTGTCCAAGGGCGCCGTCCAGGCCAAGGCGCCGGAAGACAAACTGGCCATGGAGCGCAGTGCCAAGGACGCCGCAGCCCGCACCGAGGCCCTGTCCAAGAACGTCGCTGAACTGGAAAAACTCAGCAAGACGGCAGCCGCCACACCCGCACCGGTGGCCTCGGCGCCGGCCAAACCGGCGGCACCCGCTGTGCCGGCCGCGACTCCGGTAGCCTCTGCGCCGGTCGCGACGCCCGCCCCCACGGTCACCGTGGCGCCCGCAGCAGTTCCGGCGGCCAGCGCCCCGGCGCCTGCCCCCCAGGCCACCGCGCCGATGCCGCGTCCGGTGGCATCGGCCCCCAGGCCGGCCCCCGTGGTCGAAGAGCCCTCCCTGCTCGACGAGCTGATGGACAACCCGCTGATCCCGGCGGCGGCTGGTGGTCTGGTGGCCCTGCTGGCCGGTCTGGCCTTTTACCGCAGCCGTCAGCGCAAGAACGCCTCCCAAGTCGATAGCGCCTACCTGGAGAGCCGTCTCCAGCCTGACTCTTTTTTCGGAGCAAGCGGCGGACAACGAGTTGACACCAATGACAACGGTGCCAGCAGTTCCTCGTCCATGGTCTACTCGCCCAGCCAGCTTGATGCTGGCGACGATGTCGACCCCGTCGCTGAAGCCGATGTCTACCTCGCTTACGGCCGTGACCTGCAGGCCGAGGAAATCCTCAAGGAAGCGCTGCGCAACCACCCCAGCCGCGTCGCCATCCACCAGAAATTGCTGGAAATCTACGCCAAGCGGCGCGACGTGAAGAACTTTGGCGTGATCGCCAAGGAAGCCTACAAGGTCACCGGCGGCAGCGGCAGCGAATGGGAACACATCTGTGAACTCGGCCGCGGCATCGACCCGAACAACGAGGCCTACCAGCCCGGAGGCGAGCCGCCCGCTTCGGCGCCCGCCCCCCTGCAGGCCAGTTCCGGCAGCTATGCCAGCCAGCCCGTGCGACAAGCCGCCCCCGCGGCAGCCGCTGCGGCCGCAGGTGCCGGCATGGACCTGGATCTGGACCTGGACTTCTCGCTCGACGAAGCCGAGTCACGCGGCCCGGCCCCTTCGGCCGCCACCATGCCCGCGCCGATCGCCACGGCACCCGACAATGGCATGGCTTTTGAGGCCCCGCCCCTGCCCGAGATCAGCATGGCACCCGCCGCCGCCCCGGCTGCAGACAATATGATGAATTTCGACATGGGTGGCCTGTCGCTCGACCTGGACTCGCCCTCGGAGCAGCCGGGTGGCGGCTCGGACGACCCGCTGGCCACCAAGCTGGCGCTGGCCGACGAGTTCAAGGCTATCGGTGACACCGATGGTGCCCGCGCCCTGATCGAGGAAATCATTGCCGAAGCCTCGGGTGACATGAAGTCCAGGGCCCAGAAGGCACTGGCCGCGCTCGGCTGATCCGGCCGGGCTCGTCCCTGCAGGCCGTGTCGTGAGGCTCGCCCTCGGCGTCAGTTACGACGGCACCCCTTACGACGGCTGGCAGAGCCAGCCGTCGGGCCGCACGGTCCAGGACCAGCTGGAAAAAGCGCTGGGCCAGTTCGCCGATCAGCGCATCTCCACCCTCTGTGCCGGCCGCACCGATGCCGGCGTGCATGGCCTGATGCAGGTGGTGCACTTCGACACTACGGCCGAACGGACTCCCTACGCCTGGGTGCGCGGCACCAACAGCTTCCTGCCCCGCGACATCGCCGTGCAATGGGCGCAGGTCGTCCCCGAGGCCTTCCATTGCCGCGCCAGCGCCACCTCACGGCGCTACGCCTACCTGCTGCTGGAGTCGCCGGTGCGCCCCAGCATCGACACCCATCGCGTCGGTTGGGTGTTCCAGCCCCTGGACTTGGCACGGATGCAACAGGCACTGCCCCACCTGCTGGGCGAACACGACTTCACCTCCTTGCGTGCCTCGGCCTGCCAGGCCCTGTCGCCGGTCAAGAACCTCATGCGGATCGATATCAGCCGCCGCGGTGCCTACTGGCGCTTCGAGTTCGAGGCCAATGCCTTCCTGCACCACATGATCCGCAACATCATGGGTTGTCTCATCACCATCGGTCAGGGCAAGCAGCCGCCCGAGTGGATGGCCGAGGTCATCGCCGCGCGCAGCCGCGACGCCGCCGCCCCGACCTTCGCCCCGGATGGCCTGTACTTCCTGGGGCCGCGCTACGAGACCCGCTGGGGCCTGCCGGACCGTACGCCTGCGTATGATTGGTTGCCATGACAGCAAGAACCCGCATCAAGATCTGCGGCCTCACGCGTGAACAGGACGTGGAGGCAGCCGTGGAGGCCGGCGCCGATGCCGTTGGTTTTGTGCTGTACGAGAAAAGCCCCCGTCATGTCACGGCACAACGCGCCGCCGAGCTGGTCCGTCGCCTGCCCGCTTTCATGACGCCGGTGCTGCTCGTGGTCAACGCCCCCCCGGAACAGATCCAGGCCGCCTGCGCCCTGATCCCCAACGCCACCCTGCAATTCCATGGCGACGAGACGCCGGAGCAATGCCTGGCGGCGGCCGGCGCCCGCCCTTTCCTGCGCGCCGCCCGCATACCCCTGGGCGAAGCCGGCCGTGGCTTCGATCTCGTAAAATACGCCCAGCATTACTCGGCCGCCCAGGCCGTCCTGCTCGACGCGCATGTCGAGGGGTTCGGCGGCGGCGGCAAATCGTTCGAATGGTCACTTCTACCTCCAAGCGTCGACGCTCACCTCGTCTTGAGTGGTGGACTCACGCCTGCAAACGTGACCGAAGGCATACGACAGCTGCGGCCGCGCTGTAAATCGCTGGCCGTTGATGTCAGTTCCGGCGTCGAGCTCGCCAAGGGCATCAAGGACGCCGCCAAGATCCACCAGTTCGTCGCGGCCGTGCGTGCCACCGACGCACAACTCGCAGGTTAAAACATGTTCGACTATCACCAGCCCGATGCCAAGGGCCATTTCGGCATCTACGGGGGCAGCTTCGTCAGCGAAACACTGACCCACGCCATCAACCAGTTGCGCGCGGCCTACGCCCAATACCAGCACGACCCGGACTTCATCGCCGAGTTCAAGTATGAGCTGGCCCACTTCGTCGGCCGCCCCTCGCCGGTCTACCACGCAGCCCGCATGAGCCGCGAGCAGGGCGGCGCACAGATCTTCCTCAAGCGCGAGGACCTGAACCACACCGGCGCGCACAAGATCAACAACACCATCGGCCAGGCCATGCTGGCCCGCCGCATGGGCAAGACGCGCATCATTGCCGAGACTGGCGCCGGCCAGCACGGTGTGGCCACGGCCACCATCTGCGCACGCTACGGGCTGGAGTGCGTGGTCTACATGGGCTCGGAAGACGTTAAGCGCCAGAGCCCCAACGTCTACCGGATGAAGCTGCTGGGTGCCACCGTGGTGCCCGTCGAATCCGGCAGCAAGACGCTCAAGGATGCCCTCAACGAGGCCATGCGCGATTGGGTGGCCAACGTGGACAACACCTTCTACATCATCGGCACCGTGGCCGGCCCGCACCCTTATCCCATGATGGTGCGCGACTTCCAGAGCGTGATCGGTGAGGAATGCCTGGTGCAGATGCCCGAGATGCTGCAGCGCACCGGCTGCAAGAGCAGCCAGCCCGACGCCGTGGTCGCCTGCGTGGGCGGCGGCAGCAATGCCATGGGCATCTTCTACCCCTCTATCCAGCACGACAAGACGCGCCTGATCGGCGTGGAAGCTGCCGGCGAGGGCATGGACAGCGGCAAGCACTCGGCCTCGCTGCAGCGCGGCAGCCCGGGCGTGCTGCACGGTAACCGCACCTATGTGCTGCAGAACGAGGACGGCCAGGTCACCGAGACCCACAGCATCAGCGCCGGCCTGGACTACCCCGGTGTGGGCCCTGAGCACGCCTTCCTCAAGGACATCGGCCGCGCCGAGTACGTCGGCATCACGGACACCGAGGCCCTGGCTGCCTTCCACTACCTCTGCCGCACCGAGGGCATCATCCCCGCGCTGGAATCCAGCCACGCCGTGGCCTACGCCATGAAGCTGGCCAAGACCATGCGCGCTGACCAGTCCATCCTGGTCAACCTCTCCGGCCGGGGTGACAAGGACATCGGCACCGTGGCCGACCTGAGCCAGGCTGACTTCTACTGCCGCCCGAGCTGCAAGGGCCAGGCCGTCAAGGGTGGTTTGGCCGAACAAAAGATCGAGTTGAAAAAATGAGCCGCATCGCTTCCACGTTCGCCGCGCTGCAAAAGAGCCAGCGCAAGGCCCTGATCCCCTTCATCACGGCCGGCTACCCCTATCCCGACATTACGCCCGAGCTCATGCACGGCATGGTGGCGGCCGGCGCCGACGTGATCGAGCTGGGTGTTCCCTTCTCCGACCCCAGCGCCGACGGCCCGGTCATCCAGGCGGCGGGCGACAAGGCCCTGGCCGCCGGCATCGGCCTGCGCCAGGTGCTGGAGATGGTGCGTGTCTTTCGCCAGAAGAACAGCAGTACCCCGGTGGTGCTGATGGGCTACGCCAACCCCATCGAGCGCTACGACCAGTTACACCAGGCCGGCGGCCCCAACGCCTTCGCGCGCGATGCCGCAGCGGCCGGCGTTGACGGCGTGCTGGTGGTGGACTACCCGCCCGAGGAGTGTGAAGCCTTCGCCGCCGCACTCAAGCAGCACGGCCTGGACCTGATCTTCCTGCTCGCCCCCACCAGCACAGACGAGCGCATGGCCCAGGTGGCCCGCGTGGCCAGCGGCTACGTCTATTACGTTTCGCTCAAGGGCGTGACAGGCGCCGGGACCCTGGACACCGCCGCCGTGGAAGCCATGCTGCCTCGCATCCGCCAGCACGTGAAGGTGCCGGTGGGCGTGGGTTTCGGCATCCGGGACGCCGCCAGCGCCAAGGCCGTGGGCCGGGTGGCCGACGCCGTGGTGATCGGCAGCCGCATCATCCAGCTGATCGACCCCCTGCCCCGGGCACAAGTCGTTACCGTGGCCTCGGATTTCCTGCGGGAAATTCGACAGGCTTTGGATTCATAATCCCGGTCTTGCGCCTGACCGTCGTTGGAACCTGACCCCAATTAAAGGAAGCATCCCATGAGTTGGCTCGAAAAACTTCTGCCCCCGAAAATCCAGCACACCGACCCGGCCGACCGCCGCAGCGTGCCCGAGGGCCTGTGGATCAAGTGCCCGAGCTGTGAGTCCGTGCTCTACAAGACGGACCTGGAACAGAACCAGAACGTCTGCCCGACCTGCAGCCACCACCACCGCATCGACGCGCGCACGCGCCTCAACCTCTTCCTGGACAACGAAGGCCGCTTCGAGATCGGCCAGGAGGTGCTGCCGGTCGACGCGCTCAAGTTCAAGGACAGCCGCAAGTACCCCGAGCGCCTGAAGGAAGCCCTGGAAGCCACGGGTGAGACCGACGCGCTGGTGGTCATGGGCGGTGCCGTGCACGGCATCAGCCTGGTGGCGGCCAGCTTCGAGTTCGGCTTCATGGGCGGCTCCATGGGTTCGGTGGTCGGCGAACGTTTCGTGCGCGGCGTCGAGACCGCCATCGAGCAGAAAGTGCCCTTCCTGTGTTTCACCGCCACCGGCGGCGCCCGCATGCAGGAAGGCCTGCTTTCGCTGATGCAGATGGCCAAGACCAACGCGGCCCTGACCCGCCTGGCGAAGAAGAAGCTGCCCTACATCAGTGTGCTGACCGACCCGACCATGGGCGGCGTGAGCGCCGGCTTCGCCTTCCTGGGCGACGTGGTGATTGCCGAGCCCAAAGCCCTGATCGGCTTTGCCGGCCCGCGCGTGATCGAGTCCACGGTACGCGTGAAACTGCCCGAAGGTTTCCAGCGTGCCGAGTTCCTGCAGGAAAAGGGCGCCGTGGACTTCATCTGCGACCGCCGCGAACTGCGCAAGACCGTGGCCAACACCCTGGCCATGCTGCAGCGCCAGCCGGCCGATGCCGTGATCTGAACCGCGCCAGCCCCGCCAGAAGCCGGCCTTGCGCCGGCTTTTTTACAGCAGTGCCAGTCCTTGCAGATGGCCCAGCACGATGGCCGCCACCTGCAGCAGGACCAGCAGCACCAGGGGCGACAGGTCCACCCCGCCCACCAGCGGCACGAAGCGGCGGATCGGCGCCAGGAAGGGTGCCACCAGGCGCTCGATGATGTCGGACAGCACCGTGTGGGATTGCACCCAGGACAGCACGGCATAAACGATGACCAGGCCGGTCAGGCCGGAGATCACCAGCCGCACCACGCCAAAAGCGGCCAGGATCAGCACGGATACATAGCTGGCGACGAAGCTGGTGAACACCCACAGCAGCGAGAACATGGCCAGTTCGATCAGCCAGGCCGCCAGCAGGCTGGACAAGTCCCAGCGGCCGGCGGATGGCACGAAACGGCGCAGCGGCAGCACCAGCCAGTCGGTCAAGGCAAAGACAAAACGACCCAGCGGATTGCCCGAGCGCGCCGACATGGGAATGCGCTGGTACTGCATGTACAGGCGCAAGAGGCAGGCGCCACCGAGTACGCCGGCCACGACTTCGAGCAAGAGGGAAAAGATCTGGAACAGCATGACGGGCCCGGACAGAAGGGAAAAAGCTGAAGGGATGATAGCGTCATTAAAATAGCGGGTTCTGGCCCTCTCTCAGGGCCACCTCCTACCCGGCCCTCTCATGTCAGAACAACACACCGCTGCCCCCGCCCAGGACGAAAACCAGCTGATCGCCGAACGGCGCGAAAAGCTCAAGGCCATCCGCCAGCGGCAGGTCGAGGGCAAGGGCCCGGCCTTCCCCAACGACTTCAAGCCGGCCGACCGTGCGGCCGACCTCTTCGCCGCCCACGCCGGCCAGACCCCCGAGGGCCTGCTGGCCCAGGCCAGTCGCGCCAGCGTGGCCGGCCGCATGATGCTCAAGCGCGTCATGGGCAAGGCCAGCTTCGCCACCCTGCAGGACAGCAGCGGCCGCATCCAGATCTACGTCAAGCGCGACGAGATCGGCGAAGAGGCCTACGAGACCTTCAAGCACTGGGACCTGGGCGACATCGTGGCCGCCGAAGGCCTGGTCTTCAAGACCAAGACCGGCGAGCTGTCCATCCAGGCGACGAGCGTGCGCCTGCTGACCAAGAGCCTGCGCCCCATGCCCGACAAGTTCCATGGCGTGGCCGACCAGGAGGTCAAGTACCGCCAGCGTTACGTGGACCTGATGACCGACGAGGAGGCGCGCCAGCGCTTCGTCGCGCGCAGCAAGGCCGTGAGCTCGATCCGCGAGTTCATGGTTTCGCATCGCTTCCTGGAAGTCGAGACGCCGATGCTGCACCCGATCCCGGGCGGCGCCAATGCCAAGCCTTTCATCACGCACCACAACGCGCTGGACCAGGAGATGTTCCTGCGCATTGCGCCCGAACTTTTTCTCAAGCGCCTGATCGTCGGTGGTTTCGAACGCGTGTTCGAGATCAACCGCAACTTCCGCAACGAAGGCATCTCGGTGCGCCACAACCCCGAGTTCACCATGATGGAGTTCTATGCGGCCTACTGGGACTACCAGGACCTCATGACCTTCACCGAAGGCCTGGTGCGCCATGCCGCCCAGCAGGCCACGGGCACCTTGCAACTGAGCTACGGCGGCAAGCCGGTGGATCTGGCCCAGCCCTTCGAGCGCCTGACCATCCGCGAAGCCATCATCCGCCACAGCGAAGCCGGCAGCGCCTTCGTCGACGACAGCGCCTGGCTGATCAACGCGCTCAAGAAACTCGGCATGAACGAGGAGAAGCACAAGCTCTCGACCCGTTCACTGTCCAGCCTGCAAGTGCTGTACTTCGAAGAAGTGGTGGAAGAGAAGCTCTGGCAGCCCACCTTCATCTGCGAGCACCCGGTGGAAATCTCGCCGCTGGCGCGCGCCAGCGACACGCGCCCGGACGTGACCGAACGTTTCGAGCTCTACATCACCGGCCGCGAGTTCGGCAACGGTTTCTCCGAGCTCAACGATGCCGAGGAGCAGGCCGCACGCTTTCACAGCCAGGTGGCGGCCAAGGACAGCGGCGACGACGAGGCCATGTTCTTCGACCATGACTTCGTGCGCGCCCTCGAATATGGCATGCCGCCCACCGGCGGCTGCGGCATCGGCATCGACCGCCTGATGATGCTGCTGACCGACAGCCCCAGCATCCGCGACGTGATCCTCTTCCCCGCGCTGCGCCGCGAGGGCTGATCCGCAACGGCCTGCTTGCATGAAGGACACCCCCATGACAGGCAAGACGACAGGCGGACCAGGCCTGCTCAGCGCCGAACACATCGCCCTGATAGACAGCGGGGTGTCCACCATCGTCGCCTCGCGCGACGCTGCGCAGCGCCCCAGCCTGATGCGGGCGGTCGGCGCCAGCATCACGCCTCAGGGTGATCGCATCACCGTCTACCTGAACCGTCCCAGCTCCGCCCAGTTGCTGGCCGACCTGCAGGCCACGGGACACATTGCCGTGGTGTTCAGCGAGCCCTCCACCCACCGCACGGTCCAGGTGAAAGCCAGCGCCGTGCAGCTGCGCGCGGCCCTGCCGGCCGAATCGGATCTGCTGCAACGCTATCTGCGGGCCATGGAAGGACAGCTCGCCCACGTGGGCATCCGGGCTGAGCAGACCCGCGCCATGCTGGCGCACCAGCTGGCCGATGTCGTCGCCGTCAGCTTCGCGCCGGAGCAGGCCTACGACCAGACCCCCGGCCCCAAAGCCGGATCGCAATTGCCGGGCAGCGGAGCTCGGGCATGAACGAACCCACCCTGGACGACATCCGGCCCTGCCTGGAAGGCATCATCCCTGCGATGATTGCCACCTGTGCGCCCGACGGCACCCCCAATGTGGCCTATCTGTCCCAAGTCTATTACCTGGACGCTGGCCACGTCGCCTTGTCCTTCCAGTTTTTCAACAAGACACGGCAGAACATCCTGGCGCACCCACAGGCCACGCTGCTGCTGCTGCACCCCCAGACCTGCATCTTCTACCGGCTGCAGATCCGTTACCAGCACACCGAAACCGAAGGGCCCCTGTTCGAGAGCATGCGGGCCCAACTGGCCGGAATCGCCTCGCACAGCGGCATGGCCGACGTGTTCGAGCTCAAAGGATCGGACATCTACGAGATCCAGGCCATCGAGCAGGTGCCTGGTGACGCCATGGAGGCTCCGCCGCCGCGCTGCGGCCTCCTAGGCCAGATGCGCCGCTGCAGCGAGCGGCTGGCACGCTGCAGCACGCTCGACGATGCGCTGAGCGCGGTGATGGCCACCCTGACACAGGAATTCGGCACCGCCCACGCCATGATCCTGCTGCTGGACCCGACCCTGCAGCGCCTCTATACCGTGACCAGCCATGGCTACGCCGAGTCCGGGGTGGGCTCCGAGATCGAACTGGGCCAGGGCGTGATCGGCATGGCGGCGCGCGAGCGTACCCCGGTGCGCATCCCCCACATGACCAGTGCCAGCCTCTACAGCCATGCCGTGCGCCGCAATATGGAGAGCGGGCAGCCTGGCCTGGCGCTCAATACCGACATCCCCTACCCGGGCCTGCCCCGGCCGCAGAGCCAGATGGCCGTACCCATCCTCTCGACCGGCCAGGTATTGGGTGTGATCTTCGTCGAAAGCACGCAGGAACTGCGCTTCACCTTCGAAGACGAGGATGTCCTGGTCACCGTCGCCGGTCACCTCGGAGCGGCCATCGACCTGCTACGCCTGGACACGGGCACCACGGCAGAGCCCGCGGCTCCGCCGACCACGGCGCCGTGTCCCGTCGCGCAGGGTACGGTGCAGGTGCGCCGCTACCGCAGCAACAACAGCATCTTTCTCAACGACCACTATGTCATCAAAGGCGTGGCCGGCGCCATCTTCTGGAAGCTGCTGCAGGACTATCGACAGCGCGGCCGAACGGAATTCAGCAACCGCGAACTGCGACTGGATCCCGGCATCGGCCTGCCGGAGGTGGTGGACAACCTGGAAGCCCGGCTGATCCTGCTGGAGCGCCGGCTGGCCGAGCAGGCTCAGCCCATCCGCATCGAGAAGACAGGCCGTGGCCAGTTCAGGCTGTGCGTGGCTGCCGCCCTCGAACTCAGTGAGGGCGACTAGGCTCGCCACGGCTCAGACCTCGACCAGGCCTGCCACCGGCGCCAGATCCAGGCCGCGTGAAAGCTTGCCCCAGCCGCGCAGGTCCAGGTGCGGCTGCACCACGTCCAGAGCGGCCGCAAAGGCTGGTGCCGGAGCGTGGGCCTGCATGTCCCCGAGCACCTGCAGGCGTTCCGCCGGCGTCATGGCAGGCACCATCCAGCGCAGTGCGAACAGGTTCTCCTCAGGTGGCAGCGAAGCGACCAGACGGGCGTGCAGTGCCATCAGTTCTTCATCGCTGTAATGCGCCCACAAAACCTGGTTGTGCGCCGTTTCCTCGGTGTGCATGTGCTCGAAGTTATGGGCAACGAACAGCGCCAGCTGCCGGTACAGGGACAAGGCCTCGCCGGCACGCCGCGCACCCTGGCTGGCACGCATCTGCTGCACCGCGTCCTTGAGGCGGGCGATCGCATCCCCATGCTCAAGGTGTTCATGGGCGATACGCCCGCTGGAGCCCGGCTGGCAGGCCTCCATGGCCCCGTGCACGAACTCGTTCTCGTGCATCAGATGCGAGGTGCAGACGTCGGCCAGCTGCAGCACACGCGAACTGACCCAGTCGAATTCGGATTCATCCTCCGGGTCCATGCGGCCGACGGCCACCAGAATGTCAGCCATCAGGGCTCGCAGGGCCTTGTGGATGCCGCTGTAAAGGTCCACCCTCGGGGCGGTGCCGGTGGCGCGCTCGACCTTCGCCATTTCATTCGTGTCAATTTTCATGGTTTACTTCCTGGTGGCCCGGAAGAACTGCCGGGCTGGTCTTGGTCCCCGCTCACCCCGAGCAGGAACATGCAGGAAGTCTAGAAATCTGGCCGCCTCATGTCTCTTAAGAACTCACTAGAAAATTCCTAAAGGATTGCTAACGCAGCCATGAAACCATCCCGGCCGCCCAGCGCCGCCACACCTCTGCCGCAACCCAGAGACCCGCTACGCTACCTCACCGGGTACCAGCCAGCGGTTCTGGAACAGGTGCGGCAGCTCCTGGCCAACGAGCAGCTGGGGAAGGTGTTGCACAAGAAGTACCCGGACACCCATGACATCCGCAGCGACAAGGCCCTGTTCGACTACGTGCAGGGCCTCAAGGCAGAATACCTGCGCAGTGCCGAGCCACTGAACAAGATCTGTTTTGACAGCAGGCTGCACGTCGTCCACCATGCCCTGGGTACGCACACCAGCGTCTCGCGGGTGCAAGGATCCAGGCTGAAGAGCAAACGCGAAATTCGCATCGCCACCCTGTTCAAGAACGTGCCTCCCGAGTTCCTGAGAATGATCGTGGTACACGAGCTGGCTCACCTCAAGGAAAAGGCCCACGACAAAGCCTTCTACCAGCTCTGCACCCACATGGAACCCGACTACCACCAGCTGGAGTTCGATCTGCGTCTGTACCTGACCCAGATTGAATTTCTCAGCCAGCCGACCTGCCCCGTGGGCTGAGGCCGAGGCCCGGCAGCGGCCTCTCAGGCCGGCTTGCCCCAGGCCCGCTCGACCCGTGCCACACGGATTTCGTAGTGCTCGTACCAGCGCGTGCGGCCGCTTTCCTGTGCGATGCGGTGCTCGGCATGCGCCCGCCAGGCGGCGATCGCCGCTTCGGACAGCCAATAGGACACCGTGATGCCGAAGCCATCTGCACTGCGCACGCTCTCGGCGCCGAGGAAGCCGGGCTGACCTGCGGCCAGCTCAACCATGCGTTCGGCCGTCTGTTCATAGCCGTCGTCACCCGCCGTCCGCAGGGAAGAAAAGACCACGGCGTAATACGGCGGTGCTGGCAGCTGTGCGAACTGATGCGTCGACATGAGGGGCCTCCGGAATCAGGCCGCAGTGTAGTCCGGCTTCAGACCGCCAACAGCAGTTGATGTTCCCGGCCCACGTTGAACATCCGCATCACGTCGGCCATGCGGTCGGCCTGGTCCCTGAGGCTGGCGGAAGCGGCTGCCGCCTGTTCGACGAGCGCGGCATTCTGCTGCGTCATCTGTTCGAGCTGTCCCATGGACTGGTTGACCCCCCCGATCTCGCTCGACTGGATGCGGGCGTCCTGCGTGATCGCCTGGATCACGTGGCTGACCTCGGCCACTTGCCGCACGATCTGCGACATCGCGCTCCCGGCTTCCTGCACCAGACGGGAACCCGACGCCACTTCGTCGCGGCTGGCCTCGATCAAGGCCTTGATCTCGCGGGCCGCCTCGGCTGAACGCCGGGCCAACAGGCGGACTTCACCGGCGACGACGGCAAATCCCCGCCCCTGTTCACCCGCCCGTGCAGCCTCTACCGCCGCATTGAGCGCCAGGATATTGGTCTGGAAGGCAATCCCGTCGATGACGGCCGTGATATCGGCGATGCGACTGCTGGAGGTCTGGATGCCGGCCATGCTGAGCACGACCTGCTGGACCAGATCGCCGCATTGACCCGCCGAGGAAGCCGCGGACGATGCGATCCCGTTGGCCGCGTGCGCCGAATCGGCCGTCTTGCGCACCGTACTGGTCAGCGTGTCCAGGGACGCTGCGGCCTGCTGCAGGCTGGCGGCAGCCTGCTCGGTGCGGCTGCTCAAGTCATTGTTGCCGCTGGCAATCTGCGAACTCGCCTCGGTCACGCCCTCGGCGCCTTGCCGGACCTCCTGCACCATGGCCCGCAGCGAGGCCACCATGGTATTGAAGTCGCCGGCCATTTGTCCCAGCTCGTCGCTGGAATAGACGGGGACCTCCTGGGACAGATTGCCGGCCCTGACACTGGCAATGCCCCGGGTCAGATGCGCCAGCGGCCGCCGGATGCCACGTAACAAGGACTGGCCCAGCAACAGGCCAAAGACCATGGCACCCGTCAACCCCAGCCCGACGATCCAGAAGAGTTGACGGACGGCTGCACTCACCTGCTCGCCGCCCCGCGTGGTCAATTCACTGGTGTGCAGCATGGCCTGGCCTATCTGCGCTTCGGCAGCCACCGCGGATTTCAGGTGCGCCTGGATTTCCTCTTCATAGACGGCCTGATCGAGAATTTCCTTGCTCTCGATGCGCGCCAGAATGCCGCTGAGTCGCGAGGTGTAGGCCTCGAACTCTCGTGCGCCCTGCTGGATCGAATCCAGCACCTGCGGATGGAGCTCAGCCTCGTTCACGGTACGCATCAGGGCGTTGGCCTCGGCGACGTGCTGCTTCCATTCAGCAATGCGCTGTGGCACCCGATCCATTTTCATCAGCAGGTCGATCGAGACGTCCTTTTCGGCTCTGCGTGCCTGGCTGACACTCTTCTGCATGTTCGACATGCGCAGCAACTTCACCAGATCGGATTCCACCATCTGCCTGGCCTGCTGGTGGATCCCGTAGACCGACCAGGCAGTGAAACCACCGGCGACCAGCATCAACCCCAGCAACAACCCGATGGTCAGTTCAATCCGCTGCACCAGCGTCAGCTTCAGCGCTTTCATAACTCTCCTCGATCCACCTGACCACAGGCGTGGCCTTCATGTGTGACGAAGAAAGTTTATGACCGTCGCGTTACGCTTTCATGACACTCGAGGCCAGACTTCAGGGAAGCAGATCCAGAGCGTGCATGTAAGCCGGGCTGATCATGAGTTCATCCCAGTCCGGTGCCGGCGTCTGCGGCAGCAGGGCCAGGCGCCGGGATTCACCCGTCTCGTCCGGCTGCCACCGGCCCCTGACCTGCGCCTCGGTCATGCCGGCGATCAACTCATCGACCGCCTGCCCGCCATCGAGCGACTGGTTGCACAGCAGCACCATGTCGCAGCCGGCGTTCAGCGCGGTCACGGCAGCCTCGGTGTAGCTGACCTGGCGCCCGTCAATCATGCGTGCGCCGGCCATGCTGAGGTCGTCGCTGAAGACGGCGCCCTGGAAACGCAAACGACCGCGCAGGATCTCACCCAGCCACTTTTCGGAGAAGCCCGCCGGCCGCGCATCGACCTTGGGGTAGATCACGTGGGCGGGCATCACGCTGTCCAGTGAAGTACTGAGCCAGCCATAAGGCGCGGCATCGTCGGCCAGGATGGCCTTGAGGCTGCGCTTATCCACCGGGATGTCGGTGTGCGAATCGGCCTTCACGAAACCATGGCCGGGAAAGTGCTTGCCACAGCTGGCCATGCCAGCCAGGCGCAGGCCGTGCATCAGGCTCTTGGCCAGCAGGGTGACGACGCGCGGGTCGCGGCCGAAAGCACGGTCGCCGATGACACCACTCTCACCATAGTCCAGGTCCAGCACCGGCGTGAAGCTGAAGTCCACGCCGCAGGCGCGCAGCTCGCTGGCCAGCACCAGGCCGCTGGCGGTGGCCGCGTTGGTGGCACCCAGCTGATCGCGTAACCACAGTTCCCCCAGGGCGCGCATGGGTGGCAGATGGGTAAAGCCCCCGGTCTTGAAGCGCTGCACGCGCCCGCCTTCATGGTCGACGCAGATCAGCAGGTCGGGCCGGATGCGTTTGATGTCGGCACACAGGGCAGAGAGCTGGACGCGGTCCTGCCAGTTGCGGCCAAACAGGATGATGCCGCCCACCAGCGGATGTGCCAGGCGGCGGCGATCGTCCGCATTCAGGGTGGTGCTGGCGATGTCGATGATCAGGGGTGCGTGCTGGCTCATACGGGTCTTTCGCAGGAGATCAAGGGTTGGGCGATTCACCAGATGTGGCCGAATTTTTCTCGACCACGACAAAACTGGCCGCGTAATCCGTCTCATCGGTCACGCTCACGTGGGCACTCAACCCCTGGGCTTCGAACCAGGTCTTGAGCTCGCCATGGAGCACGATGAAGGGCTTGCCACTGGGCAGCTTGCCCACCTCGCACAAACGCCAGCTCATGGGCAAACGCATGCCCAGGCCGATCGCCTTGGAGAACGCCTCCTTGGCGGAAAAACGGGTGGCCAGGTAACGCAGGCCGCGCTCGGGCCAGCGCACACTGCGCGCCTTCCAGGTGGCGAACTCGGCGTCACTGAGCACGCGCTGGGCAAAGCGCTCACCATGGCGCTCGACACTCAGACGAATGCGGCGCACGTCACAGATGTCGGTGCCGATGCCGTAGATCATCTGGCAGCGTCGCTGATACAGCGCAGGTAGTCCCTGACCGTGGCGCCGTAGCCCAGCTCCAGCGCATCGGCCATCAAGGCATGTCCGATCGACACCTCGGCCACGCCGGGCACCTGGCGCAGGAATTCGGTGAGGTTGTCGCGGTTCAGGTCATGGCCGGCATTCACGCCCAGACCGGCGTCCAGCGCCGCCCGGGCTGCTGCCGCGTAACGCTGCAACTGGGCCAGCTGGTCGGCCTTGCCCCAGGACGCTGCATAGGGCTCGGTATAAAGCTCCACACGATCAGCGCCCACCGCCTTGGCCGCAGCCATCTGCTCAGGGTTCGGGTCCATGAACAGGCTGACGCGCACACCCAGAGCATGGCATTCGGCGATCAGCGGGCGCAGCCGCTCGGCATCCTGCGGGAAAGTCCAGCCGTGGTCGCTCGTGAATTGCCCCTCGGCATCGGGCACGAAGGTGGCCTGCTGCGGGCGGACCTGGCGTATGAAGTCCATCAGGTTGTGAAAAGGGTTGCCCTCGATATTGAATTCGCGGTCCGGCCAGTCCTGCATCAGGGCGGCGATATCGAACACATCCTGGGCGCGGATGTGGCGTTCATCGGGACGCGGATGCACCGTGATGCCATGGGCACCGGCCTGCAGGCACAAGACGGCTGCGCGCGTGACACTGGGGATGCCCAGATGACGCGTATTGCGCACCAGGGCGACCTTGTTGACGTTGACGGAAAGCGCGGTTGTTTGTTTCATAACGATTGGAGATCGACCATCATCTGCCGGGTACGCAGCGTGCCGCCCCCGCAATGGTACTGGAGCAGTGCGCGCAGCTGTGGCTTGAGCTCGTTCATCACCGCCGCACAGGCGCGCAAGGTGTCGGTAAAAGGGGCGGCGGTTTCCAGCGTGCGCTGCAAAACCAGCCACTGCGCACCGCTCAAGCCGCCGCGATCGACCTCGCTGCGGGCGCGCAGCCCGCCCTCCGGCACCAGGGTATAGAAGGTGTCGGCCGCAAGCGGCGCCAGCGTCAGCGTCTGGTGGTCCAGCCGCGGCAGCAGGCCGATCTCGCGCAGCAGCAGCAGCTCGAAGGTGCGCAGGGCGGCCTGCAGCACTTCGTCATGCTCAGAGGCCAGCACCCGCACCACATTGGCGTAGACATCGAACAAGGCGGGATGCGGATCGTCCCGCGCCAGCAGTTGCAGCAGCAGTTCGTTGAGGTAATAACCCGACAACAGGGACTCACCCGTGGGCATGACATGCCCACCCATCCATTCGGCACCCTTGAGCGTGCGAATCTCGGCATCGCCGCCATAACTCAGCTGCAACGGTTGCAAGGGCAGCAGCACAGGACGGAAGCTGGAACTGGGCCGTTTGGCGCCCTTGGCGACCAGGGCGATGCGTCCGTGATGGCGGGTGAACACCTCCAAGATCAGGCTGGTCTCGCTCCAGTCGTAGCGGTGCAGCACATAGGCCGGCTCATCGGAAATGCGTTTGCTCGCCATCGCACGGACCGGCCTGGCGACCGTTCACTCGTAGCCGAAACTGCGCACCCGCGCCTCGTCGTCGGCCCAACCCGAACGCACCTTGACCCAGAGTTCGATGAAGACCTTGGCATCCATGAGCTTCTCCAGCTCGACCCGGGTCTCGGTGCCGATGCGCTTGATGCGCTCACCCTTGTCACCGATCACCATGGCCTTGTGCCCCTCGCGTTCCACCACGATGGTGGCCGCAATGCGCACCAGGCGCTTCTGGCCTTTCTTCTGCGGCGCTTCCTCTTCAAACTTATCGATCACCACGGTCGACGTATAGGGCAATTCGTCGCCGGTCAGGCGGAAGAGTTTTTCGCGTACCAGCTCGCTGGCGAGGAATTTTTCGCTGCGATCGGTCAGCTCGTCTTCGGCGTACCACCAGTCCTGCTCGGGAAGATATTTTTCGCAAATACCCAGCAGGCGCTCGATGTCCTTGGCGTTCTTGGCCGACATGGGCACGAACTCGGCAAAGGCGTGCTTGGCCTGCATTACCTGCAACCAGGGGGCGATGTCACCGCGGCGGTGCACGTTGTCGAGCTTGTTCGCCACCAGCAGGGTAGGAATGCCCTGCCCCAAGAGGGCCAGCACACGCGCATCTGCGGGGGTGAAGCTGCCGGCCTCCACAACCAGCAAGATCAGGTCCACGTCGGACACCGCGCCCACCACCGTCTTGTTCAGCGATTTGTTGAGCGCATTTCCGTGCACGGTCTGGAAGCCCGGCGTATCCACAAACACGAACTGAGTCGCGCCCAGGGTTCGCATGCCGGTGATGCGGTGGCGCGTCGTCTGAGCCTTGCGCGAGGTGATGCTGATCTTCTGCCCCACCAGGGCATTGAGCAGGGTGGACTTGCCAACGTTGGGCTTGCCGACGATGGCCACCAGGCCGCAACGGCGCGGCACATCGGCGGGCAATGAGGGGGAGGAAGTTTCCATAATGCTCAGCCTGGGTCCCGCGTCTTGAGGGATTGCAGCATGGCGGCTGCGGCCGCCTGTTCACCAGCCCGCCGCGAACTGCCGATGCCCCGTTCGTTCAGATTCAGTTCGTTCACTTCACATTCGACATCAAAGGTCTGCCGGTGGGCCGCCCCCAGGGTGCCGATGACCCGGTACAAGGGCAGTTTGAGCTTGCGCGCCTGCAGCCATTCCTGCAACTCGGTCTTGGGGTCCTTGGCGCTGGCCTGCATCTGCGGATTGATTTCCACTTCCTTAAAGAGGCGGTGCACCAGCCCTTGTGCCGCAGCATATCCGGCATCCAGATAAACTGCGCCGATCAGGGCCTCCAGTGCATCGGCCAGGATGGAGGGTCGGCGACTGCCGCCGGAGCGCACCTCGCCTTCGCCCAGCCGGACCACCTCGGGCAGGCCCAGGTTGACGGCCAGCAAGTGCAGGGTGTCCTGCTTCACCAGATTGGCACGGATGCGCGACAGATCACCTTCCGGCAGGGTGCTGAGCCGCTGGTAGAGCAGGTCGGCCACTGCCAGATTGAGGACGGAGTCCCCCAGAAATTCCAGGCGCTCGTTGTGATCCGCCGCGAAACTGCGGTGCGTGACGGCACGCACCAGCAGGGTCTGATCGGCAAAAAGATGCTGCAGCCGATCCTGCAACGCGGTCAGTCCATCAGCCACGCTATTTGGTCTGCCCTTCGTACTTGAGCGTCAACCAGGCCGGACCGGTCAGATGGATCTCACGCTCATAAGCGAAGCTGACCACCACCTTGTCCCCGTTCTTGGTCACGGTCAAGTCCTTGCCGCTGATGGACTTGATGTCATCGATTACTGCGGCCCTGTCAAAAACTGCCCGCACATCCGCGACAGTCCCGCCCTCAGCCGCTGCCTTCTTGGCCGCCTTGTGGATGGCCTGCAACTCGATCGCCGTCGGGACGATCTGTGCCAGGATGACCCCGCTGACCGCCAGGATGCCACCGATAAAAAGCAGGCCGATAAAGGTGATGCCACGCTGTGCCGATTTCAGTTGCCTTGCCATAGTTTCCCCCGTCTATCCATCATCTATATCAGTTGAACGCACCAATGCGCTTGAGATTGCCGAAGTTCATCCAGACAAAAAAGGCCTTGCCCACGATGTTCTGGTCCGGCACGAAGCCCCAGTAGCGCGAATCCAGCGAATTATCGCGATTGTCGCCCATCATGAAATAGTGTCCTTCGGGCACCTTGCAGACCACCCCTTCGACGCTGTAACGGCAGTTTTTCCGGGCAGGAAAGTCGCCGATCTCATCCTCGGAAAACCCCCCACGGCGTTCGGCGTCGACAATCATGCGGTGCGGCTTGGCCCCCAGGGCTTCCCCATACTGCTTGAAATAGCGCATGGCGTCCTCATCGAAAAACTCGGGCATCTCGCTGGTCGCCACCGGCTGGCCGTTGATTGTCAGCCGCTTGTTCAGGTAGGCCACCTCGTCACCCGGCACGCCGATGACACGTTTGATGTAGTCCTGGCTGGGCCGGGGCGGGTAGCGGAACACCATGACATCGCCACGCTCGGGCTTGTTGCCCTCTGTCAGCCTGGTGTTGAGCACCGGCAGGCGGATGCCGTAATGGTACTTGTTGACCAGGATCAGGTCGCCCACCAGCAGGGTGGGGATCATGGAACCGGAAGGAATCTTGAAGGGCTCGAACAGGAAGGAGCGCAGCAGGAAGACCACCACGATCACCGGGAACAGGCCAGCCGTCCAGTCCAGCCACCAGGGCTGCATCAGCAGGCGTTCGCGGGCCTGCACCAGTTCGCCGCCCTCGTCGCTCTTGATGCCGAGCTTCTCGTTGGCCATCCGGCGCTCCTGCGCCTCGGCCTCCAGCCTGACCGCTGCGGCCTGGCGCTGCGGCAGGAAATAGAAGCGCTCGGCCAGCCAGTACAGGCCGGTCACCACCGAAGCCAGGAAAAGCAGCAGGGCGAAATTGCCTTCGATCGACCCGAAATACCAGGCCCCTATATAACCGGCGAAGGCCGCCAGCACCATGGAGGTGAGGATCTGCATCAATCCTCCACCTGCAAAATGGCCAGGAAGGCCTCCTGCGGCACTTCCACCGAACCGATCTGCTTCATGCGTTTCTTGCCTGCCTTCTGTTTTTCGAGGAGTTTCTTCTTGCGGCTGATGTCGCCGCCGTAGCATTTTGCCAGCACGTTCTTGCGCAGCGCCTTGATGTTCTCGCGCGCGATGATGTTGGCGCCGATGGCGGCCTGGATGGCCACGTCGAACTGCTGGCGGCTGATGATCTCGCGCATCTTGGCCGCCACGGCCCGGCCCCGGAAGGCAGCCTGGGTGCGGTGCACGATGATGGACAGGGCATCGACCTTCTCGCCGTTGAGCAGGATATCGACCTTCACCACATCCGATGCGCGGTATTCCTTGAACTCGTAGTCCATGCTGGCGTAGCCGCGGCTGACGGACTTGAGCTTGTCGAAGAAGTCCAGCACGATCTCGCCCAGGGGCAGCTCGTAGGTCAGCATGACCTGGCGGCCATGGTAGGCCATGTTGAGCTGCACACCGCGTTTCTGGTTGGCCAGCGTCATGACCGGGCCCACATACTCCTGCGGCATGTACAGGTGCACCGTCACGATGGGCTCGCGGATCTCCTGGATCTGGCTCTGGTCCGGCATCTTGGAGGGGTTCTCGACCATGATGACCTCGCCGTCACCCCGCACCACCTGATAGACGACGCTGGGCGCGGTGGTGATCAGATCCTGGTCGAATTCACGCTCCAGACGCTCCTGCACGATCTCCATATGCAGCAGGCCCAGGAAACCGCAGCGGAAGCCGAAGCCCAGGGCCTGCGACACCTCCGGCTCGAAGTGCAGGGAGGCATCGTTGAGCTTGAGCTTCTCCAGGCTGTCGCGCAGGGCTTCGTACTGATTGGCTTCGGTCGGGTACAGGCCGGCGAACACCTGCGGCTGGATTTCCTTGAAGCCGGGCAAGGCCTCGGTGGCCGGCCCGGCGTTGTTGGGCAGTTTCTTTTCCAGCGTCACGGTGTCGCCCACCTTGGCGGCCTGCAACTCCCGGATGCCGGCGATGATGTAACCCACTTCGCCGGCATGCAGCGCCTCGCGAGGCTGGTTGGCCGGCGTGAACACCCCCAGGCTGCCGGCTTCATAAACGGCATTGGCGGCCATCAGCCGGATGCGCTCGCCCTTGAGCAGGCGGCCGTCGACCATCCGCACCAGCATGACCACGCCAACATAGCTGTCGAACCAGCTGTCGACGATCATGGCGCGCAAGGGGCCGTCCGGATTGCCCTTGGGTGCCGGAATCCGGGCCACGATGGCCTCCAGGATGTCGTCCACACCCATGCCGGTCTTGGCCGAACAGGGGATGGCGTCGTCGGCGTCGATGCCGATCACATCCTCGATCTCGGCCTTGGCATTCTCGGGATCGGCATTGGGCAGATCCATCTTGTTGAGCACCGGCACCACCTCCACCCCCAGGTCGAGTGCGGTGTAGCAATTGGCGACCGTCTGTGCTTCCACGCCCTGGCTGGCATCGACCACCAGCAAGGCGCCCTCGCAGGCCGAGAGAGAACGGCTGACCTCGTAGGAGAAGTCCACGTGGCCGGGCGTGTCGATCAGATTCAGGTTGTAGACCTGGCCGTCACTCGCCTTGTATTGCAGCGCAGCGGTCTGCGCCTTGATGGTTATCCCACGCTCTTTCTCGATATCCATGGAGTCGAGCACCTGCGCCTCCATCTCGCGCTCTTCCAGTCCGCCGCAGCGCTGGATCAAGCGGTCCGCGAGCGTCGATTTGCCATGATCGATGTGCGCGATGATCGAAAAATTTCTGATGTGCTTCATCAACGAGAACGCTTAAGTGGTTGAATTTAAAAAGACGCGGGCAAGAAAAAGGGCGCGTCGGGTTGTGATGCGCCCTGAACCAACAATCTATGGCAACTGCGATAGTTGGAGCTTCATTGTAGGCAAAAAGGCACCTCCGTACAGCCCGAAAAATCGCATATTTCCGTCGTTGCGACGTCACAACATGATTTTATCAACAGTTTATCAACAGATTCTTGCGCGCCAGTCTTGAACAAGTTGTGGGTGATCTGTGGATGTTTCTGTATGAAAGTCACAGGATCCCGCATGGTGGATTCAGGACAGGGCTATATGCACCTAATGCCTGTCTGAACCAGCTGCATTCTAACCAAATTGTCGAGTCCTGACAACAAGTCAGTGAATGCAAACTTATCATTCAAACGTCCGCTCTGAAAATTAATATTTTTCGACGGGCGGTTTGCACGACAAAAACCCCCAACCCGACTCAGGTTGGGGGTATCGGCATCCCCCTCAACGTAAGGGCCGGATCACCGCGTACTGGGCCCACTCACCCCGGCGGAACAGAACATGCACCGGTTTACCCTTTTCGAGCTTGCCCAGCAAGGCCTCGAATTCGCGCACGCTGGCCACCTCGACATTCGCCAGCGCCAGGATCACGTCCCCTTCGCGCAGGCCGGCCCGGGCGGCGGCCTCGACCGCCGACTCCACCCGTACCCCGCCCTTGAGCTTGAGCTCCTGTTTCTGCGCCTCGGTGAGATCGGTCACCGTCAGGCCCAGCGTCGGTGCGGCGCCCGAACGCGGCTTGTCCTCGCGCTCCTTGCGAGCCACCGGTTTCTCGGCCTCGAACTCGCCGATGGTCACCGTGAGGTCACGGCTGGCGCCGCGGCGGAACACCGACAGCGTGCTGCGCGAGCCCGGCTTGAGGCTGCCCACCACACGCGGCAGGTCGGTCGATTTCTCGATCGCCTTGCCATCGACCCGGGTGATGATGTCGCCCGCTTCCACCCCGGCCTTCTCGGCCGGCGAACCGGTCTCCACCCCGCGCACCAGCGCGCCCTGGGGCTTGCCCAGGCCGATGGCCTCGGCCACCTCCTTGGTCACCTGGTCGATCTGCACGCCGATACGACCACGCGTCACGCGCCCGCTGGTGCGCAGCTGTTCGCTCACCCGGATGGCCTCGTCGATCGGGATGGCGAAGGCAATGCCCATGTAGCCGCCCGAGCGCGAATAGATCTGGCTGTTGATGCCCACCACCTCACCGCGCAGGTTGATCAGCGGTCCGCCGGAATTGCCGGGGTTGATGGCCACGTCGGTCTGGATCAGGGGCAGGTAATCACCCGTATCGCGCTGCTTGGCACTGACGATGCCGGCCGTCACGGTGTTCTCCAGGCCAAAGGGTGAGCCGATCGCCATCACCCATTCGCCGACCTTGAGGCGGTTCACGTCACCGACCTTCACGGCCGGCAGGCCCGTGGCCTCGATCTTCACGACCGCCACGTCGGTACGCTTGTCGGCCCCCACGAGGCGGGCCTTGAATTCACGCTTGTCGGTCAGGGTCACGAGCATCTCGTCTGCGCCATCGACCACGTGCGCATTGGTCATGATGTAACCGTCGGCCGAGAGGATGAAACCCGAACCCACACCCCGCGGCTGCTCCTCCGGCTGCGGGCGCCCTGAACGCGGCGGCTGGCGCGGCAGATTGGGCGGCACCGGCAGGCCGAAACGGCGGAAGAACTCCAGCATTTCCTCGTCCATGCCGCTGCCGTCTTCCGCCGAGCGGGCGCTGACCTTCTCCAGGGTCCTGATGTTCACCACCGACGGCCCGACCTGATCAACCAGTTCGGTGAAATCCGGCAAACCACGCACCTGGGCCGTCGCCGGGCTGCTCAGGAACAGCGGGGCCAGCACCAGCAGCAACACCGCCCCCAGCGGGTGGACCTTGCGCTTGAATCGGAGGAAAAACGACACAACCATCGCAGACATGTTGAACCTCATGTGATCAAACAATTAGAGAAAAAAGATACCCATGAAGGCGCGGGCTCATGGCGCGCGCTCCAGCCCCTGGGCAAACATCTGCAAAGTCTGGGCCGGGACCTCGCCCACAAAGGTGAGCCACCAGGACGAGCTGCCCGACGTGAGGCGGCGCACCAGTGCATGGGTCGCCCCCAGTGCCTGCTGGCCCTCCTGGCCATGACGGCGGGGGTCATAACTTTCGATGAACACCGAGACCGAGGCCAGGCCATCGGAAAAAACCCACTGCACGGCGCCCATACCCGAAGCCGAAGGTCGGCGGTAGCAACTCATGGCCCTGAAACCCGGCACCTCCTGGGCCAGCCGCCACCCTTCGGCGGCGGCCGTGGTCTTGACCAGCGCAGGGGTCTCGACCTTGTAGCCTTCGGTATTGCCCATCATGCGGCTGAGCTTGTCCATGCTGACGGGCGCGTCCAGTTGCAACTCGGAAAACGCCACCTGCTCCAGCACCTGTTGCTGGGCATCCAGGGTCTGCAGCTTGACCACCAGGCCGGTGCGCTTTTCGCTCCAGATGCGGTAGCCGAAACGCAGGCCATCCCTGGGCGCGAGTTGCACGATGTCGGCTTCGAACCCGGCCACGCGTTCACTGCCCTGCACACTAGCGCTGTAGTGCTGCTCGATCGCCGCGTCCACCGACTTGAGCAGGTGCGGAAACAGGCCCAGGGCCTCGCGCTTTTCCGCCACGGCCACACGGCTTTGCGGCGAGAAGGTGACCACTTCGTCATTGCGCCGGAAGGTCGAGCGCGGCGTGCCGGTCAGCGACTCGACGCGCTCCATCTGCTGCTGTCCATCGCAGACGTGCCAGACCTTGGCGCTGGCCATGCTGCCCCCCGAAGACACCACCAGGGTGCCGATATAGGCCCGGCGGCGCGAGGCCTCGTGCATGCGCAGCAGCCACTCGGAAATGCTGCGCTCACGCGCTGCCGGCGAGGCTGCGGGGGCCGCCGGCTGATCGGCGCCGGCCACGGGCAGCAGGCCCGGCAGCAGCGCCACCAGGACGATCAGGCGCAGCCAGTTGAGGAGCGACAGAGGAGACACCATGTCCATGCCGGCTTCAACGCGCCGGGCGCTCGAAGGTTGCATTGCGCAGGAAACCCGCCGGCATCTGCAAGGCCGATGTCCCACCCAGTTGCTGGTGAGCGGCGATCAACTGGTCCAGCCGGGGATCACGGATCATGACGGGCGCTTCAGCACCGGCTTGCGCCACCGGTACGGACGGCGGCCCGGAAGCCGCCATCTGCGCGGCTGGCTGCGAGGGGACCGCCAGTTGCCAGCCCAGCACGGCGACCACGGCCAGAGAGCTCAAGCCGGCCACCAGCTTCCAGCGCCAGATGCTGTCGTTGGCGCTGGGCTGCACGTTGACGCGGCCAACCCCGGTGCCCGGCAGGACAGGAGCACCCTCCTGCTGCAGTCGCAAGCGCAGGCGCGCCACGAACGCAGCATCATGGGCGCCGACCACTGTGCCAGCGCCCGCCCGCAGGACATCGCCGACCAGGTGGTAGCTGTGCCAATGGGCCTGAGCCTGCGGGCTGGACGCCAGCACCGCCAGGGCCCGCGTGAACTCGGCACCATGCAATTCACCATCGGCCAATGCCGACACCAGTTCATGGGCCTGCTCCGTCTGCTGTGTCTTGGTTTCGTGCATCGCTTCCATTCCTACCAACGTTTGCCTGTCTGGCGCTCCAGCATGGGACGCACCTTTGCCGATATCGCCTCACGCGCCCGGAAAATCCGGGAGCGCACCGTGCCGATCGGACAATTCATCATGGTGGCGATGTCCTCATAGCTCATGCCCTCGATCTCGCGCAGTGTCACGGCCTGTCGCAAGTCCTCCGGCAGCGCTTCCAGGGCGGCCTGCACGGCAGTGACGATTTCGCGCGCTGCCAGCAGGGTTTCCGGCGTTTCTTCTCCTATTGGTTCCCGTCCGGGCTGGAAAGTTTCATCGTCATCACCATCAGGTCGCAGTGCCGCCTCGGTGATCAAGGGGTCATGCTTGAGATCTAGCAGGGCTTTTTTGGCCGTGTTGACGGCAATCCGGTACAGCCAGGTGTAGAACTGGGCATCGCCGCGGAACTGGTGCAGTGCCCGGTAGGCACGGATGAAGGTCTCCTGCGCGATGTCTTCCACCAGATCGGTGTCGCGCACCATGCGCGCGATCAGGCGCTGGATGCGGCGCTGGTACTTGATGACCAGCAGCTCAAAAGCGCGGGCGTCACCGGCCAGCGTGCGCTCCACGAGCTGGGCATCACTGTCACCGGGTGTATCAGCCGCCTCCTTCACCATGCAGCCCCCTGCCCTGCCGCCGCTGACGGTGTCGACACCCTTGCCGCAGACGCGTGAACGGCTCGCCGCATCTCATCCCAGCGCAGGGGCGCCCTGCCGCGCTCCAGCCAGAGCCAGGCACCCGGGCCGTCCTGCGCCAGGAACTCCAGTAGCAGGCCCTGCTGCCAGTCCAGACGGGCCCGGACCTCGCCGATGCGACGCTGTCCCGGTGTTTCCCACACCCAGGACTGGCCATCCCAGTCCAGCTGGCCCTCGTCCAGGCGCCGCGCCAGCCGGTAAGCCATCCACAAACCGCCCAAGCACCCCAGCAGCGCCAGGTCTTGGACGGCAGACCGGGAATCCGACTGCAGGACCCAGGCTGTGCAGGACAGCCCCGCCAGCAGCCAGGGCAGGAGCAGACCGGCCATGCGCATGGAAGAACGCCCCACCGGATATGAAACCGCTGGGGCGCTGTACATATGGCTGGCGGATGCTGCGCGTCAGATGCGCTTGAACACCAGGGTACCGTTGGTTCCGCCGAAACCGAAGTTGTTCTTCACCGCGACGTCGATCTTCATGTCCCGCGCAGTATTGGCGCAGTAGTCGAGATCACACTCCGGATCCTGGTTGAAGATGTTGATGGTCGGCGGGCTCTTCTGGTGATGCAGCGCGAGTACGGTAAAGACCGACTCGATACCGCCGGCCCCGCCCAGCAGGTGACCGGTCATGGATTTGGTCGAATTGACCACGGTCTTCTTCGCGTGCTCACCCAGCGCCGCCTTGATGGCGTTGGTTTCGTTGATGTCACCCAGCGGCGTCGAGGTTCCATGGGCATTCAGGTAATCGACCTGATCGGCGTTGACACCGGCATTGCGCATGGCCCCCAGCATGGCGCGGCGCGGGCCGTCCATATTGGGCGCCGTCATATGGCCGGCGTCGGCACTCATGCCGAAACCGGACAGTTCGGCATAGATCCTGGCGCCGCGGGCCTTGGCATGCTCGTACTCTTCGAGCACCATGACACCCGCCCCCTCGCCCAGCACAAAGCCGTCGCGGTCCTTGTCCCAGGGGCGCGAAGCCGTCTTGGGATCATCGTTGCGGGTGGACAGCGCACGCATGGCGGCAAAACCACCCACGCCCAGGGGCGACACCGTGGCCTCGGCACCGCCGGCAATCATCACATCGGCGTCGCCGTACTCGATCAGGCGACCCGCCTGGCCGATGCTGTGCAGACCCGTGGTGCAGGCCGTGACGATGGCCAGATTCGGTCCCTTGAAACCATAGCGCATCGAGACATGACCGGAAATCATGTTGATGATGGACGCCGGCACGAAAAACGGGGAAATGCGACGCGGACCACGACTCGTGTACTCCGCATGTGTCTCTTCGATCAGCGGCAGGCCACCGATGCCCGAGCCGATCAGGCAGCCGATGCGCACGGCCTGCTCTTCGTTCAGACCTGCACCGGTGGGCAGACCAGCGTCTTCGACCGCCTGCACGGCAGCGGCGATGCCGTAGTGGATGAAGGTGTCCATCGTGCGCGCTTCCTTGCTGCCGATGTACTTCTCCAGCTCGAAACCTTTGACTTCGCCGGCGAACTTGCAGGCGAAGTTGCCGGCATCGAACTTGGTGATCAGATCGATGCCGGAGCGACCGGCCAGCAGGCTGGACCAGGACTCGGCCACGGTATTGCCGACCGGGCTGATACAGCCCATACCTGTTACGACGACGCGACGACGGGACATAGTTTTCTGTGCAGGCTAGGAAACAGGAACCACCGCAAGCGGAAGACCCCATCCGGATGGACAGGCCGCTTGCAGAGGCGGGCGGCACGGCTGCGCCGCAACCGCCGGTTGGCCATCAGGCCTTCTGGTGCGCCTTGGCGTAGTCGATGGCGTTTTGCACCGTGGTGATCTTCTCGGCGTCTTCGTCCGGAATCTCGATGCCGAACTCGTCTTCCAGTGCCATCACCAGTTCGACGGTGTCCAGGGAGTCGGCACCCAGATCAGCCACAAAGGCTTTCTCGCTGGTCACCTGGGACTCTTCCACACCGAGTTGTTCGGCAATGATTTTTTTGACGCGTGCTTCGATATCGCTCATGTGTTCCCTCAGAGGGTTGTAAATGAATCCGTGATTTTAGCTGGCCCGGGAAAAGGGTTTTCCCGGGCTGCTGCCGTACGGATAATTCGGCTTGATTCTTGTCTCGTTACATGTACATGCCGCCATTGACGTGCAACTCCTGCCCCGTCACGTAGCCCGCATGCGGCGAGGCCAGGTAGGCCACCGCGTGCGCAATGTCGGCCGGCTTGCCCAGATGGCCCAGCGGAATCTGTCCCAGCAGGGCTTTCTGCTGCTCTTCAGGCAGGTGGGCCGTCATGTCGGTTTCGATGAAACCCGGCGCGACGCAATTCACCGTGATGTTGCGCGTACCGAGCTCTCTCGCCAAGGCCCGCGTCATGCCGGCCACACCGGCCTTGGCAGCCGCGTAGTTGGCCTGACCCGGATTGCCCGAGGCGCCGACGACCGAGGTGATGCTGATGATGCGGCCGTAACGCTGCTTCATCATGGTGCGCATCACGGCCCGGCTCATGCGGAAAACAGCCTTGAGATTGGTGTCCAGCACCTCGTCCCACTCGCCATCCTTCATGCGCATGGCCAGGTTGTCACGCGTGATACCGGCGTTGTTGACCAGCACGTGCAGAGCACCGTGTTCCTTGACGATGACATCGATGGCGGCCTCGCAGCCTGCCGCGTCGTTGACGTTGAGCTTGATGCCCTTGCAGCCATTGAAGGCCGCCAGGGCAGCGCTGATCCTGGCGGCCCCGTCGTCGCTGGTGGCGGTACCGATGACCTTGAGGCCCTGATGGGCCAGCTCGTGCGCGATGGCCGCACCAATGCCGCGCGAAGCGCCGGTGACCAGGGCCACCTGGCCGTCGAATTTCATCTCACTCATGCCAAAGCTCCTTGGACTTCTGTCAGCGTGGAGGGATCGAACAGGGCCATGCCGATCAATTCGGGGTCGATGCGCTTGACCATGCCGGCCAGCACCTTGCCCGGACCGCATTCCACGATGTGGGTCATGCCATGCGCCTTGATGGCCTGCACGCACTCCACCCAGCGCACCGGCCCGAAAGCCTGGCGATAAAGGGCGTCGCGGATCCGGTCGGCGTCGACCTCGACCGTCACGTCGATGTTGTTGATGAGGGTGATCTGCGGCTCGCCCAGTTCCACATCCTCCAGACGCTCGCGCAGCTTCTCGGCGGCCGGTTTCATGAGGCTGGAGTGGAAGGGTGCCGACACCGGCAGTGACAGGGCGCGCTTGGCACCGTTGGCCTTGAGCACTTCGCAGGCCTTCTCCACCGCCGCCTTGGAACCGGCGATCACGGTCTGGGCCGGATCATTGAAATTCACGGCTTCGACCACCTCGCTCGAATCCGGACCAAAGGATTGCACCACCTCGGCGCAACCGGCGATCACCTTGGCTGCGTCCATGCCCAGAATGGCGGCCATGGCGCCGGTCCCTACCGGCACGGCTTCCTGCATGGCCTGCGCACGGAAGCGCACCAGCGGCACAGCCTGCGACAGCGTCAGCACGCCAGCGGCCACCATGGCCGAGTATTCGCCCAGGGAATGGCCGGCCACGGCTGCCGGCGCCACACCGGTCTCGCTCATCCAGACACGGTAGGCGGCCACGCCGGCCACCAGCATGACGGGTTGGGTATTCGTGGTCAGCGCCAGGGCTTCCTTGGGGCCGTCCTTGATCAGTTGGGCCAGGTTTTCGCCCAGCGCCTCGGAGGCTTCGTGCAAGGCTTCACGCACCTCGGGGTGATCGCCCCAGGCGTCGAGCATGCCGACCGACTGCGAACCCTGGCCCGGGAAGACAAAGGCAAACGGTTTCATGGTGTTGACTTGAAGAGTGTGTGGTTGGGAGTGGGGCTGCCCTGTGTGGCAGCCCCTGCCTACATTTTCAGCAGGACCGAGCCCCAGGTGAAGCCGCCGCCGACGCCCTCGAGCATGACCAGATCACCCGGCTTGACACGACCGCTGCGCACGCCCGCATCCAGGGCCAGCGGAATCGAGGCCGCCGAGGTGTTGCCATGCTGGTCCACGGTGACGATCACCTTGTCCATGGGCAGCTTCAGCTTCTTGGCCGTGCCCGTCATGATGCGGATATTGGCCTGGTGCGGGATCAGCCAGTCGATGTCGCTTTCCTGCTTGCCAGCCTTGGCCAGCACCGCACGGGCCGTCTCTTCCAGCACGCCCACGGCCAGCTTGAAGACCGCCTGGCCGTCCATCTTGAGCAGCGGGTCGCCCAGCACGATGCCGCCGCAGACATGCCCCGGCGTGCACAGGATGTCGACATGCTTGCCATCGGCGTGCAGGTCGCTGGCCAGCAGGCCCGGCTCGTCCGAGGCTTCCAGTACGACCGCCCCTGCACCGTCACCGAACAGCACGCAGGTGGTCCGGTCCTTGAAATCGATGATGCGCGAGAAGACTTCGGCACCGATCACCAGCGCCCGGCTCGCCGCACCGCTTTTGATCATGGCGTCGGCCACGGTCAGGGCATACACAAAGCCGCTGCAGACTGCCTGGACATCGAAGGCCGGGCAGCCGTTGGCACCGATCTTGTTCTGCAGGATGCAGGCCGCCGAGGGAAAGACCATGTCCGGCGTCGAGGTCGCCACGATGATCAGGTCGATGTCCTTGGCCGCCACGCCGGCAGCGTCCAGCGCGCGGCGCGCGGCCTCGGCGCCCAGGTCGCTGCTGGTCACGCCGGTCTCGGCGAAATGGCGCGCGCGGATGCCGGTGCGCTCGACGATCCATTCGTCGGAACTCTCAACGCCATCGGCGGCCAGCTGGGCCACCAGGTCGGCATTGCTCAGGCGCTTGGGCGGCAGAAAGCTGCCGGTACCGGTGATGCGGGAATAACGTCTCATGGATGTTTCAGTAGTGGGTTCCAGGGCCGGCCAGGCAGCCCGCCCGGGCTACTCCGCGGCGGCCACGCCGGCCAACAGCGGAGCGGCATGCGCGATACGGGCCTGGACCCGCTCAAGCAGCTTGTTCCGGGCTGCATCATACGCGCGGTTAAGGGCCTGCTCAAAAGCAAGTTCGTCGGCCGAACCATGGCTCTTGAACACCAGCCCACGCAAGCCCAGCAGGGCCGCGCCGTTGTAGCGGCGATGGTCAACCCGCTTTTTAAATGCTGAAAGAACCGGAAGGGCGCAGATGGCCGCAATTTTCGTAAAAATATTGCGCGAGAACTCCTGCTTGAGGAAGCCCCCAATCATCGAAGCCAGGCCCTCGCTGGCTTTCAGCGCCACATTGCCCACGAAACCATCGCAGACCACGATATCCGTGGTGCCCTTGAAGATATCGTTGCCTTCAACGTTGCCGTAAAAATTCAAATCGCCAGAGTTAGCTGCAGATCGAAGCAATTCACCGGCTTTTTTGATGACTTCGCTTCCCTTGATGACTTCCTCGCCAATATTGAGCAGTCCTACCGAAGGGTTGGGATCATTGCGCAGGACCGAGACCAGGGCCGATCCCATGACGGCAAACTGCAGCAGGTGTTCGGCCGTGCAATCCACGTTCGCCCCCAGGTCCAGGACCGTGGTGGCCCCACCGGCGGCATTGGGCAACTGGGTGGCAATGGCCGGGCGGTCAATCCCCTCGACCGTCTTGAGCACATAACGGGCAATCGCCATCAGGGCGCCGGTATTACCGGCGGAAACCGCCGCCTGCGCAACTCCGGCCTTGACCTGCTCGATGGCCACGCGCATCGAAGAGTCCTTCTTGCGGCGCAGCGCCACCTCGATCGGATCGTCCATGCCCACCACCTCGCTGGCGGGCACCACACGGGCACGCGCATGGGCGGGGCCGCTCAGGCGGTCGGGCAGGCCGACCAGGAGCAACTCGGCATCCGGGTGATGGTCAAGGAAGTTGCGGCACGCCGCCAGCGTGACGCGGGGGCCGTGATCGCCCCCCATGCAGTCCACAGCAATCGTGATCATGGGTTGGCAGCGCGATCAGGCGCGGTAAAGACCGGGAAAGACGCTCAGCATCAAGACAAAGGCCCGAGCTACCTGCGTTGTAGCGTCGGGCCCTTTGCAACCTGGAATGATCAGGCTTCGGATTTGGTCTTCAGCACCTTGCGGCCACGGTAGAAGCCGTTGGGGCTGATATGGTGACGCAGGTGGGTCTCACCCGTGGTCGGCTCGACAGCGATGCCGGGCACGTTCAGGGCGTTGTGCGAACGGTGCATGCCGCGCTTGGAGGGCGACTTCTTGTTTTGCTGGACTGCCATGGTTGGCTCCTGGTAATCAGGCCGCGCGACGGACGCTCGGCACAGGTTGTTCAAGGGTTGGACGGCTCGGCACAGGTTGGGGCTGCGCGAAACCACGAATTATAGCCTAACTTGTTGATTCCAGGCCAGTTTCACAAACCAAGCCCAATCACTTCAGCCAGGCTTGCCACCCTTGAGCCCGGCCAGGGCGGCAAAGGGATTGGGCTTATCGGCCTGGGCCGCCTCGAAATCGGCATCCTGGGCGACGAGCTTGACCTCGGTCGGGCACACCTCGTGGCGCGGCACCACGGGCAACTCCATCAGCAGTTCGTCCTCGATCAGTTCATGGAGATTGAAGTCCCGACTCAAGGCCAGCACATCCTCCTCGGCCTCTTCGTCCTCGGCTTCGGCTTGCTTTTCGCTGGCGACGAAACGGAAAGAACGCTCCACCGCCACCCCGATATCGGCCGGCCCCAGGCAACGCTGGCAAGTCAGCGGCAGGCTGGTCCGGGCGCTCAGATGCAGCCAGATCTGCCCCTGCCCGCTGGCGTGGGCCAGCAGTTCACCGTGTGCCTCCCACTGCACCGGGCGGTCCGCCCCCTGCCCGCCGGTTTCGGCCAGTAGGCGCTCATATTTTGATAGCAAATCACAACCGGACAGCGATGCCCCTGCCTGGGCAAAGGCCTGGATATCCAGCCGGCGCGCATGAAACTCTTGGGTCATGACCGCAGTGTAAGAGAATCGACGCATGACCGCCCCCGCCGCCCGCCCCCTGATCCTCGGCTCGACCTCGTCCTACCGCCGCGAACTGCTGGCCCGCCTGCGCCTGCCCTTCGAGGTGTCTTCACCCGAGGTCGACGAAACCCCCCGGCCGGATGAAACGCCCCGTGATCTGGCCCTGCGCCTGGCGCTGGCCAAGGCGCGCGCGGTGGCCGCACGCCATCCGGCAGCCGTGGTGATCGGCTCGGACCAGGTCGCCGACCTGGACGGCGAAGCGCTGGGCAAACCCGGCACGCACGAGCGCGCCGTGGCCCAGCTACGCCGCATGCGCGGCCACACCGTGGTGTTCCAGACGGCCGTGGCCGTGGTCTGCCAGGACAGCGGCTTCGAACAGGCCGAGCTGGCACCGGTTCACGTACGCTTTCGCCAACTGACGGACGCAGAGATCGAGTTCTACCTGCGCGCCGAAACGCCTTATGACTGCGCCGGCAGCGCCAAAAGCGAGGGTCTGGGCATTGCGCTGCTGGAATCCATCGAGAGCGACGACCCCACGGCACTGATCGGCCTGCCGCTCATCCGCACGGCGCGGCTGCTGCAGGCAGCCGGGCTGTCACTGCTGACACCCTCCCGAAGCGCCGCATGACAACGCCCGGCAAGCTCTATCTGGTGCCGGCACCGCTGGACTTCGGCTGTAAAGCACAGACGCCCCTGACCGACGTGCTGCCTGCCGGCACACTGGCCACGGCCGCACGGTTGCAGCACTGGATCTGCGAAAACGCCAAGAGCGCCCGCGCCTACCTCAAACGCGTTGGCGAACTGCACCCCCTGGCCAATACGCTACAGGCGCTGGACCTCCAGGAATTGCCGCGCGAAGTCCACAAGAAGGGTGACCACGGCAGCACCAGTTTCGACGCCCGCCCTCTACTGGCCCCGGCCCTGGCCGGCCATGACATCGGACTGCTGAGCGAGGCTGGCATGCCGGCCGTGGCCGACCCGGGCTCGTCTGTCGTGCGCGCAGCGCACGAACTGGGTATTGAAGTCATCCCCCTGGTCGGCCCGGTCTCGTTGCTGCTGGCACTGGCCGCCAGCGGCCTGTCGGGCCAGAACTTTGCCTTCGTCGGTTACCTGCCGCAGGACGCCACCGAGCGCGCCACGCGCATCCGCGAACTGGAGTCGCTGGCGCTCAAAAGCGGCCAGACCCAGCTCTTCATCGAAACGCCCTACCGCAACGCCGCGTTGCAGGAAGCCCTGCTCAAGACCCTGCAGCACAACACCCGTCTGGCGGTGGCCAGCGGGCTGACACTGGCCACCGCGCAGCTGCGCAGCGACACCGTCAAGAACTGGAAGCAGCAGCCGCTGGTGCCGGACAAAGATACGCCGGCGGTCTACGCCATCGGACGCTGACCCCATCGCGGGGCAACCCCGCTTGTTGCCCAGGAGGATCTTCCCCATAATGGTCCGGCATGAAGCTGCTTCGACTGCCCCGCTCGAAGGTCAGGCTCGGGGAACCCTTGCCATGGAATATCCGTGACGAGAGCACCCGGCTCCTGCTGTCGCGGGGCCACATCGTCGAGAGCGAGGAACAACTCGATGCGCTGCTGACCCGTGGTGCGTTCGTCGATTTCGAGGAAGCCCGTGCGGTCGCTCACCTGGCGGACCTGGCCGAAAAAGAGCGCGCCAAACTCTCCGCCCTGAAACGCCCGGAAAATCTGTTCAGCCTGTGGGACCAGAGTACCGAGCAGATGCACCAGCTCATGGCCAAGCTGCCGGAGATGCCGCCCGCGCTGCCCCAGATCACCGACTTTGCCCACCGGCTGATCGATCTGGTGGACCAGGACGTGGACATGGCCCTGTATCACATGGTCCGGCAGGAATCGGCGCACCTCTACTACTACGGCTACAACCACGCCATCCATGCGTCCGTTATCTGCCTGCTGATGGCGCGCCGGCTGCAGTGGCCGCAAGCCAGGAACCTGAGCCTGGTCCACGCCGCACTCACCATGAACATGCCCATCCTGCAGCTGCAGGGTGTGATGGCCGAGCAGGAAGAGCCCATGCGTGAAAGCCAGAAAACGCAGATCCACGCGCACCCGGAACTGGCGGTCCAATGGCTGACCGAGGCCGGCGTCACCGATGGCGACTGGTTGACGGCCATCGCCCAGCACCACGAGCATGCGGATGGCAACGGTTATCCGCAGGGCAGGACCGATCCCACCGACCTGGCGGTCGCCTTGCGTGTCGCCGATGTCTTCACCGCCAAGATCAGTCCCCGCAAACTGCGGGCCGCACTGCCGATCCAGGAGGCGGCCCGGCAGCTGTTCCGTGAAGACCATGGCGGCCCACTCTCATCGGCCGTCATCAAGGAGTTCGGACTCTACCCGCCAGGCGAGGTCGTGAAACTGAGCAGCGGAGAGATCGGGGTCGTGATGCGACGCACCGACAGCGTGAAATGCCCCATCGTGGCATCCATCACCGATGACAAGGGTTACCCGACGGTCCACACCGTCCAGCGCGACACCTCCCAGGCGCCGTACGCCATCGTCGGGGCCGTGGCCGACAAGACGCTGGTCGCCCGCATGCCTCCGGAACGGATCTACGGCTACCAGCAGCGCCCCTCCGCAACCGCGCAGGGTGCAGGCCAAGGGCCCGGCCGTCCGGCTTGACGCGCAAATCCCGGCTCAGCGCCAGGCAGGCTGTGCGCGCACAGCCTTGACCGAGCCATCACCGATCGCTGCGCCAAAGCGCTTGATCAGACGTTCGGCCACATTCGGATGGCGCGTGTAGTCGACGATCTCCTCGGCCTTGACCACCTCGCGCGCCACGTAGTCCAGGTTGCCCAGCTGGTCGGCCAGGCCCAGGTCCACGGCCTGCTGGCCGGTCCAGAACAGGCCGCTGAACATGTCCGGCGTCTCCTTCAGGCGCTTGCCGCGCCCGGTCTTGACCACGTCGATGAACTGTTTGTGGATCTGGTCCAGCATGGCCTGGGCAAAGGCGCGCTGCTTCTCGGTCTGCGGGCTGAAGGGATCGAGAAAGCCCTTGTTCTCGCCGGCCGTCATGAGGCGGCGCTCGACGCCCAGCTTGTCCATCAGCCCGGTGAAACCGAAGCCGTCCATGAGCACGCCTATGCTGCCCACGATGCTGGCCTTGTCCACGTAGATCTTGTCAGCCGAGACGGCGATGTAATAGGCCGCCGAAGCACAGGCCTCTTCCACCACGGCGTAGACCGGCTTGTTGTGCTTGGCCTTGAGACGGCGGATTTCGTCGTTGATGATGCCGGCCTGCACCGGACTGCCGCCGGGCGAGTTGATCAGCAGCACCACGGCCTGGGCCCCATGGTCCTCGAAGGCGTTGCGGATCGCGCCCACCACCAGATCGGCGCTGGCCTCGCTGTCCGAGGCAATTTCACCCTGGATCTCCACCAGGGCGGTGTGGCGCGTGCTGGGTGCAGACCCCGAGTTCCCCAGACCGGCGACCAGCCAGACCAGCACCCCGAAAACAGCCAGCCAGCCCAGACGGCTGATGATCTTCCAGCGCCGTGCCGCGCGCTGTTCCTCCAGCGCGGCAAAGGCCAGTTTTTCCAGCACGGCGCGCTCCCAGCCCGGGGCCTGGGCCGCGGACGTGGATGCTTCCTGTTTAGGGCTGCCGGATTCGGCGCCAAAGTTGTCACTCATGTCAGAACTCGAGGGGTTTCAGGTTGTAGGCAGTATGCCAGTGCACGACACCATCGTGCTCCGTCAGGGCGATCTTGACCAGTCCGCCACGGCAGGGCCCGCCGCGGCAGGCGCCGGACTCGGGCGAATAGAGGGCGCCATGCGTGGAGCAGATCAGCCAGTGGCCGGTGATGTCGAAAAAATGGTTGGGCTGGTAATCCAGCTCCATGGCCACGTGCGTGCAGCGGTTCAGGTAAGCCTGCGCTCGTCCCGCGTAGCGGATGGCAAAGGCACGGCAGGTCTGGCCGCCATAGACCACATCGAAAGGCACACCCAGGCCGCCGTCGGCCAGGTCAGCCGAGTTGCACAGGGGGATCAGTTCCTCGGCCTCCATGACCTTATGCGTTGTGCAGTAACCAGTCGTGCAGGTCGCGCACCGAATGCGCCACATGCAGCGGCTGCAGGGCATGAAAGGCCTCGGGCTCGTGGGCGCCATAACTCACCCCCACGCTGGGGCAGCCGGCATTGAGCGCCATCTGCAGGTCATGTGTGGTGTCGCCGATCATGAGCGTGCGCTCGGGCTCCACGCCGAACTCGCGCATCAGCTCCTGCAACATGCGCGGATGCGGCTTGCCGGCGGTTTCATCGGCGGTACGCGAACCGTTGAACACACCCTTGAGCTGCACCGTGTGCAGCACCTCGTCCAGGCCGCGCCGGCTCTTGCCCGTGGCCACGGCAAGCCAGTGGTGCCGCTGTTTCAGGTCGGCCAGCAGTTCCAGCACGCCGGTGAACAGGCTCAGATCGTTCTGGTGCGCCATGTAGTGGAAACGGTAGCGCTCACCCAGCAGGGGATATTTGTCGGCCGGCACATCGGGCGCGGCATGGGCCAGCGCCTGCATCAGGCCCATGCCGATCACATAGGCGGCCTCCTTGTCGCCGGGCACGGTACCGCCCACGTCACGCACCGCGTTCTGGATGCAGCGCGTGATGATGGCCGTGGAGTCGAACAGCGTTCCGTCCCAGTCGAAGGCGATCAGGTCGTACTGTCTTGGTCGGGAACTCATGAAATCTTCAGGTCTTGTCGGGAATGGCCTGAGCCAGGAACTGTTCCAGCTCCGGCGGCAAGGGGGCCAGCAGCTCGATGCGTTCGTCGCTGGCCGGATGGTTGAACTGTAAACGCCAGGCATGCAGAAACATGCGGCGCAGAGGCACTCGTCCCTGCGGGGCGGCGGGTTTCTGCAAGGCCTTGTTGAGTTCGAAATCGCCGTACTTGTCGTCGCCCACGATCGGCAGGCCTTCGGAAGCCAGGTGCACGCGGATCTGGTGGGTGCGGCCGGTCTTGATGGTCACCTCCAGCAGGCTGTAACCCGCGGCGGCCGGGGCCACCTTCCCCTCCGAGCGGCTGCGCACCTTGACCAGGGTGACGGACTTCATGCCATCGGGGTCGTCGCGCGCCACCACCTTGACCCGGCGCTCGCCGTCTTCCAGCAGGTATTTGTGCAAGGGCTTGTCCAGTACCTTCTTGTTCAGCGGCCACTGCCCGGCCACCAGGGCCAGGTAGGTCTTGCCGGTCTCGCGCTCGCGGAACTGGTCCTGCAGGTGTTTGAGCGCACTGCGCTTCTTGGCCAGCAAGAGGATGCCGCTGGTCTCACGGTCCAGCCGGTGCACCAGTTCCAGGAATTTGGCCTGCGGCCGGGCCATGCGCAACTGTTCGATCACCCCAAAACTCACGCCCGAGCCGCCGTGCACCGCCACGCCGGCCGGCTTGTCGATGGCCAGCACGGCATCGTCCTCGAACAGCACCGGGAATTCACGCGCCGGCGCCCCCTTGGCCACCAGCCCCGCCATGGCCTCGGCCTTTTCAGTGGCCCGCTCGGACAGGCGCACCGGCGGCACCCGCACCACATCACCGGCCTCGACCCTCGTATCTGCTGAGGCCCGGCCTTTGTTAATCCTCACTTCGCCACTGCGGATGATGCGATAGACGTGGGTCTTGGGTACACCCTTGAGCTGGCGCAGCAGAAAGTTGTCCAGGCGCTGGCCGGCCGATTCCTCGTCGACTTCGACCTGTTTCACTTCAGGGCTGGCGGGGGCCGATTTGCCCCCTATAATGTGTTTCACTAGCGACGCGCTGTAAGTGGTTGATTTGTCTGGAGTTTAGTCCACATGACACCACCGGCCTCGCTGGAAGGTCGATGTCACCGACCACCGGGTACGCAAACCGCAAGCCAGCTGCTTGCCGTGGCCTGCCCAGTGGAAGGCGCAACCGACGCCTTGAAACACTGAACGGAATACCCAGTGCTGCCAGCCACAAGCTGGCAGCCGGATCTAAGCGAAATGTTTGTGTTGATGAGCCTGATACTCATGTGCCTGCAGCGTGTACGCGTGCTGCTCAATGGCACGGATCAGCCGTCAGCGCCCGCAGTGCGGGCCGCCTGGGCCACCAAGTTGGTGGTGGCCCCACACTCACCTCCCCTCGCCCCCATCCACGCGCCTATGCCGCGGCTCACAAGCTGAGTCCGCGGTTCTCCGGCAATTCCATCCGTTTCGAAGCGTCTGTTCCGGCATCGTGCGCCCGCACAGGGCATGTGTACTGATGTAAAGGAAAACATCCCATGAAACGGATGCTGATCAACGCCACGCAGGCCGAAGAACGCCGCCTGGCCATCGTCGACGGGCAAAAGCTCCTCGACTACGAAATCGAGGTCGAAGGGCGCGAACAGCGCAAGGGCAATATCTACAAGGCCGTCGTCACGCGCGTCGAGCCCTCGCTGGAAGCCTGCTTCGTCGACTACGGCGAAGACCGCCACGGTTTCCTGCCCTTCAAGGAAATCTCCCGCAACTACTTCCAGCAGGGTGTCTCGGTCAGCCAGGCCCGCATCCAGGACGCCATCAAGGAAGGCCAGGAACTGCTGGTCCAGGTGGAAAAGGAAGAACGCGGCAACAAGGGCGCCGCCCTGACCACCTTCGTCTCGCTGGCCGGCCGATACGTCGTGCTGATGCCCAACAACCCGCGTGGTGGTGGCGTGAGCCGCCGCATCGAGGGTGACGACCGGGCCGACCTGAAGGAAGCGCTCGACCAGCTCGAGTACCCCAACGGCATGTCCATCATCGCGCGCACCGCCGGCATCGGCCGCGCCGCGCCCGAACTGCAGTGGGACCTGAACTACCTGCTCAAGCTGTGGACCGCCATCGACGGCGCCGCCAAGGGCGGCAAGGGCGCCTACCTGATCTACCAGGAATCGAGCCTGGTGATCCGCGCCATCCGCGACTACTTCAACAACGATATCGGCGACATCCTGATCGACACCGACGACGTGTACGAGCAGGCCCAGCAGTTCATGGCGCACGTCATGCCCGAGCATGCCGCCCGCGTGAAGCGCTACCGCGACAACGCGCCGCTGTTCAGCCGCTTCCAGATCGAACACCAGATCGAGTCGGCCTACGCCCGCACGGTCAACCTGCCTTCGGGCGGCGCCATCGTGATCGACCACACCGAAGCGCTGGTCTCGGTGGACGTGAACTCGGCGCGCGCCATCAAGGGCAGAGACATCGAGGAAACCGCGACCCGCACCAACCTGGAAGCCGCCGACGAAGTGGCGCGCCAGATGCGCCTGCGCGACCTCGGCGGCCTGATCGTGATCGACTTCATCGACATGGAAGAGTCGAAGAACCGCCGCGAGGTGGAAAACCGCCTGCGCGACGCCCTGCGCCAGGACCGCGCCCGCGTGCAGTTCGGCACCATCAGCAAGTTCGGCCTGATGGAGATGAGCCGCCAGCGCCTGCGCCCGGCCTTGTCCGAAGGCGCCTCCATCCCCTGCCCGCGTTGCGGCGGCTCCGGCCATATCCGCGACACCGAGAGCTCGGCCCTGCAGATCCTGCGCATCATCCAGGAAGAGGCCCAGAAGGACAACACCGCCGCCGTGCACGTGCAGGTGCCGGTGGACGTGGCCTCCTTCCTGCTCAACGAGAAACGCAACGAGATCACCAAGATCGAACTCAAGCAGCGCCTGAACGTGCTGATGGTGCCCAACAAGTCGCTGGAAACGCCGAACTACAAGCTCGAGCGCCTCAAGCACGACGATCCGCGCCTGGACCACATCGAAGCCAGCTACCAGATGGTCGAGGAGATCGAAGATCCCACCGCCGTCACGCGTCGCTCGCAGGAACCGACCAACAAGCAGACCCCGCTCATCAAGGGCGTGCTGCCCGATGCACCGGCCCCGATCGTGGCACCGAAGCCGGCGGCCGAGCCGCAGCCCGCTGCCAAGCCTGTGGCGCGCAAGGCCGAGCAACCGGCCAGCACAGGCTTCGTCGGCTGGCTCAAGGGCCTGTTCGGCAGCAAGCCGGCCGCCGAGCCGGCCAAGACCGCCGAGAAGAAGGAAGAGAAACGCGAAGGCCGTGGCGGCCGTGACGGCAGCCGCAGCGAAGGTCGCGGTGAAGGCCGGGGCCGTGGTGGCCGCGGTGGTCGGGGCGAGCGCGGTGAGCGCCAGGAACGTGGCGATCGCAGCGAACAGCGCGGCAACCGTGGCGAACGCCCGGGCCAGCGCGGCGAGGCCGAGCAGCGCACACCGCAGACCACAGAGGCCGGCGTTGAACAGCAGCCGCGCCAAGAGCGTGCCCCGCGCAACGGCGAGCAGCGTGGTCGCGGCGAGCGCGGTGACCAACCACGTGGCGAGCGCCAGGAACGTGGCAACCGTGGCGATCGTGGCGACCGTCAAGGTCAGCGCGGTGAAGCCGAGCAACGTGCACCCCAGACGGCAGAGGCAGGTGGTGAGCAGCAGCAGCGCCAGGAACGCGCCCCGCGCAGCAACGAACAGCGTGGCCGCAATGGCGAGCGTGGTGAACGCCAGGAACGCGGCGAGCGCACTGAGCGTGGCCCGCGCCCCGAAGGCGAGCGTCGGCCCGTCGAGGACCTGCGCCAGCCGGTGCCTGCCGCTGCGGAGCAGCAACTGGCGCCTGAAGCCCAGGGCGAAGCCGACACCCAGCCCATGTACGACGTACGCCCCGAAGGCGATGCCGGCAGCAACGGCCAGCGTGAGCGCCGCTCGCGTGACCGTTACGGCCGTGACCGCCAACGTGGCGAGCGTGGTGAACGCCAGGAGCGCCCGGCACAGGAAGCCGTCGCAGCCGATGCGCTCGTGAGCCCCGAGAGCGTGCCGGCCGCAGCGCTGGCCGACATCCGTGCGCCGCACACGCCTGCAGCAGCCCCCGCCAAGGCCGTTGCACCTGCTGCCGCGGCGACCGGGCGTGCGCTGCCGCACGTGCAAGCCTACACCCTGCCCCTGTCCGACCTGGACCAGATCGCCAGCACGGCGGGCCTGCAATGGGTCAACTCCGATGCCGGGAAGATCGCCGTCGTCCAGGCTGCCATCGCCGCCGAACCCAAGCCGGTGCATGTGCCGCGCGAGCGGCCGGCGCCGGTGGTGATCGACGAGGGTCCGCTGATCCTGGTCGAGACGCGCAAGGACCTGCGCGACATGACCCTGCCCTTCGAGCAGGGTTCTGCCCAGAACTGATTTTCTCGGCGCTGGCACTGCAAAGGGCACCTTCGGGTGCCCTTTGCGTTGCGGGCCCCGCACTGTCCGGACGCACAGGCAACACCACAGCACTCGCCAGGCCGGGACCTGGCACCGATAATCACCGCATGACAAATCCCGTCCGACAGGAAACCGAGCGCCGCAAGGCCGACCAGGAACTGCTGTTCAAGGGCATCGTCATCGCGCTGATCGGCGTGGCGATCCTGCTGGGGCCGCACTTCGCGCGTTCCCCGTCCGTCCAGGAACTGCTGACCGGAGGACGCGTGGTGGGCTGGTTCTCGCTGGTGCTGGGCCTGGCTTTGTTAGGCCGCTACTACCTGCGCCGCCGCGCGGGCGGGTAATCCAAGCCGAGCCGGCGAGACGTACTGCTGGCGGAAGATCTCGAAGGGCATGGTGTCAGCCGCCTCGATGGCGCGCTGGTCTTCGAGCGACTTGCGTGCCATCGCCTCGTATTTCACCTGCTGCTGCGGGGCCCACGGCCGGGCCAGCAGATCCTGGCGCGTCTGCTGCGAGCGGGCGCGCACGAAACGCAGGAAAGAATTGTCGTGCCCGCTGGCCATCTCGGCCAGCACACGCGCCGAAGGCAGGGTCGAAGGATCGTCCAGGCCGGCACGGGCCGAGGCCAGGGCCGCGCTGTAGTCGCTGCACCCATGCGCAGCATCCAGCGCACGCGCGATGGGCTCGCAGGCCTGCACCAGTTCGCCGCCCCAGTCTTTCAGCGTGACCGCCTGGCCGCCGCGCAGCAGTTGCAGGCCCGGCTCGCGCCCGCGCGCAGCGGTAAGGTGCTGGTTGCGCGCCAGCTCGGCGATCTCCTGCGGCGTGTCGTTCGGACTCTCGCTCTGCAGGCAGTGCAGCAGGAAGACGTCGAGGAAACGCATGGTCTGCGCATTGATGCCCACGGGCTCGAAGGGGTCCAGGTCCATGAGGCGCACCTCCACGTACTCCACGCCGCGTTCGCGCAGCGCGTGCAGCGGGCGCTCGCCCTGGAAGATGGTGCGCTTGGGGCGGATGGTGCCGTAGAACTCGTTCTCGATCTGCAGAAGGCTGGTGGCGAGCTGGATGTAGTCGCCCCCGGGGTTCAAGACGCCCAGGGCCTCGTAGGCCGGCCAGGGCCGTGTGAGCGCGTCGTGCAGCGAAGCAGCGTAGCCTTCCAGGCTGTTGTAGCTGACCGCCAGCGAGGCCTGCGCGTCGCTCTGGTAACCCAGGCGCCCCATGCGCAGCGAGGTGCCGTGCGGCATGTACAGCGCCTTGCCGTCCAGCGACTGCAGCTCGTGCTGCCGGCCCTCGACAAAAGTGGAGCACACCGCCGGCGAGGCGCCGAAGAGATACAGCAGCAGGAAGGCGTGGCGGCGGAAGTTGCGGATCAGCGCGAAGTACTGCGCGTTGCTGACACCGGGCAGCGACCAGTTGTAGTGGATGCCCGAGATGGTCTGCATGCGCCGGCCGTAGCGGTGGCCCAGGCCCATGCGGTAGACGCTCTTGGCGCGCCCGATGTTGGACGAACCGTAACGACCCAGCGGAATGGTCTCGTCGGTGGGCAGCCCGCAGGGCATGCTGGAAACCCAGAGCATCTCCTCGCCAGCCTCGCGCAACGTGCGGTAGGTGTACTGGTGGGTTTCGGTGAGTTCGTCCAGGCAGGCCTGCACCCCGGCATGCACGCCGGTGATGAGCTCCAGCTGGGACTCGGAGTAGTCGGTAGTGATGTGCGTATGCGTGAGCGCCGAGCCCAGCGCCGCCGGATGCGGCGTGAGCGCCAGCATCCCGTCAGGCAACGCGCGCAGGCTTTCCTTCTCGATGCCGCGACGGATACCCAGCAGGCGCTCCGCGGTCAGGGAAGGAGGGGTGGACGGGTTGCTCATGCGGGAATCCAGCGGACTGTTCTCTTTGTAATCGGACACGGAAGGTACCATGAGGGGATAAACCCTGCTGCGCGGGGTCAAGTGACGCGCGCACCCCCTGCATGAGCGACTGCCTGAGCACACCCATCACCCAAGGCCCGCTGACCAGCACCCAGGCCATGTTTGCCGTGCTGCAGCAGCGCGCATCAGCCGCCGGCCTGAGCCTGCGCCCTCCGCCGCCTCTGCCCACCGCCTGTTGCGGGCGCGGCTGCAACGGCTGCGTGTGGGAGGGTTTTTATGCGGCGGCTGAGTACTGGCGACAGGAAGCCGAGCTTCGGTTGCCGGCCTGAGCGTGCCCCCATGAAACTCGTCCTTCTCGCCGGCCTGGCTTATGGGCTCATGAGCCTCATCACCTATGCCGTCTACGCCGCGGACAAGGCGGCGGCACGGGGAGGCCGGCGCCGCGTGCCGGAACGCATGCTGCACATCTTCGCCTTGCTGGGCGGCTGGCCCGGTGCGCTGCTGGCCCAACAACACTTGCGCCACAAATCCAGCAAGACCCGATTCCTCGCCTTGTTCTGGCTCACCGTCCTGATCCATATGGCTGTCTTCGTGCTGCTGGTTTCCTTGCAGGGCAACGACTGGCTGCGCTGAAAAACGCACTCAGCCCTGGCCCAGCATCGCCATCGCCCGCCCCACCTCGTGCGTGCCCTGCGCGCCGCCGCTGCCGGGCACCATCTCGTTGGTGCGGTCCAGCACTTCGGCCAGGTGCTGCTGCAGGCGCACGTCGGCGCTCTCGTCGATGCCGATCCATACACCCTGCGTCATGGTGATGTGAGCGGCCTCGACACTACCCGCGCCGGCGCACAGCGTGGTGCGCGTGGGCGCATCGGCGCTGGCCAGCACCAGCATGGCGGGCACCACGGCCTCGGGCTGCAGGGCACGCAGCACTTCGGCCGGCATCAGGTCTTCGGTCATGCGCGTGGCTGCGGTCGGCGCCAGGCAGTTGACGCGGATGTCGTTCTTCGCGCCTTCCAGGGACAGCGTCTGCATCAGGCCCACCAAGGCCAGCTTGGCCGCGCCGTAGTTGGACTGGCCGAAGTTGCCGTAGAGACCGCTGGACGAGGTGGTCATCACGATGCGGCCGTATTTCTGCGCCGTCATATGGGGCCAGACGGCCTTGCAGCAATGCACGGCGCCCATGAGATGCACGTCCAGCACCAGGCGGAAGTCGGCCAGCTCCATCTTGGCGAAGGTCTTGTCGCGCAGGATGCCGGCATTGTTGACCAGGATGTCCACGCGGCCCCAGCTATCCATCGTCTGCTGCACCATGGCCTGCACGGCATCAAAGTCGGTGACGGACGCGGCGTTCGCGATGGCCTCCCCTCCCGCGGCACGGATCTCGTCCACCACCTGCTGCGCAGCGCTGGCCGAACCGCCCGAGCCGTCGCGTGCGCCGCCCAGGTCGTTCACCACCACCTTGGCGCCGCGCCGGGCCAAAGCCAGCGCATGCTGGCGGCCCAGTCCGCCACCGGCCCCGGTCACGATGGCCACACGGCCCTTGAAGTCGATCATGCTGTCTCCTTGGTTACGTATGTTCAAATCTTATCGGACGAACATGACCCACCCCGTCTCCCACCCGACACGATGGAACTGAACCGCACCCTCATTGAAACCCCGCCGCGCGACGCAGCCACCGTGGTCATGCTGCGCGATGCGCCCACCGGGCTGGAGGTATTCCTGCTCAAGCGCCACAGCGCCTCCGATGTGCTGGGCGGGGCCTATGTGTTTCCCGGCGGCAAGATCGACGCCGAAGACGCCGCACTCATTCCACAGCTGGACCAGCCTTTGGCCACCCTGCACGGCGCACTGGGCGAACCTGAAACGGCGGCCGAGCTGGCCGCCAGTTGCTACGTGGCGGCACTGCGCGAGGCTTTCGAGGAATCGGGCGTACTGTACGCGCACGGTGCCAGTGCGCAACAAGTGGCCCAGGCCACCACCCTGCTACGTGAGGGCCATGGTTTTGCCGAGGTGCTCACACGCATGGGCCTGAAGCTCGATACCCGCAGCGTGCTGCCCTGGTCACGCTGGGTCACGCCCAGGATGGCCTCGGTCAGCAGCAAACGTTTCGACACGCGCTTTTTTGTCGCTGCCGTGCCGGCGGTGCAGACGGCAAGCCATGACAACCATGAAGCCACCGAGAGCCTCTGGGTGGCACCACGCGCTGCGCTGGAACAGTACCGCGACAGCATCATCGACCTGGCACCACCGCAGATCATGAGCCTGGCGCACCTGGCGCGGCACGCCAGCGTGGCCGGCGTACTGGCCGAGGCACGGGGCAAGACACCCGCCCTGGTACAGCCCGAGCCCTACGACGACGAGAACGGGGTACGCGTACTCTGCTACCCTGGCGACCCACGCCACACGGTCGGCGCGCGCGCCCTGCCCGGCCCCACGCGGCTGCGCTACCAGGGAAAACGTTTCGTGCCGGAGGCCGGCTTCGAGGCGCTGTTCCTCTGAGTCAGCTGTTCGCGCGGCGCTTGAGCCAGCGCATGAGTGCACCCACCAGCGGCAGCTTCTCGTAGAGCTCTTCGGCCGCGTCCCAGTAGTCGCGGTGCGAACGGATGCGCCCGTCGTGGGCCAGCCTCAGGTGCGTGGCCCCGCGGATGGTCTGCAGTTCGCTGCTCTTGAAGTTGCGGAAGCGGAAATGGAAGTCCCAGCTCAGGAAGACCTGCTCGCCCTCGACCACTCGGGTGGTGACGACAAAATGCGGCTCATCCAGCGTCTGGTACATGTGCTGGAAGATGCGTTGGATGGCCGGCACACCCCGCACTTCGTTGAACGGGTCCTTGAAGTAGGCGTCTTCGGTATAGAACTGGCTGAAACGCTCGATGCTCTGGGGCGTCAGTGTTTCGAAGAAGACAGCGATTTTCTCGACGGCATGGGACACGGGATCAGGCTCCGGTGAATTTTCTGATGAGAGGGAAGTAGAGACGGTAGGGCAGCAGGCGCATGAACTTGAGCCAGCGTGTGAAGCGTTTGGGGAAATGCAGCTCGAAGTCACCGCGGGCCCAGCCGGCCAGCATCTCGCGCGCGGCAACTTCGGGGGTGATGAGGGCCGGCATCTTGAAATCCTTCTGTGCGGTCAGCGGTGTCTCGCCAAAACCGGGGTTGACCACGCTCACACCCAGGCCCAGGGCACGCAGGTCCAGGTAGAGGGCCTCGGCCAGGTTGATCAGCGCGGCCTTGGTCGGCCCGTAGGCCAGGCTCTTGGGCAGGCCGCGGAAACCCGCCACGCTGCTCACCAGGCTCAGGTGCCCGCCCTGCCCGCGCGTCGCCTGGGCCTGCAGCAGGGGCAACACGGCATCGAGCAGGTAGAGCGCGCCCACGTAGTTGACCTGCTCGTGGCGCAGCATTTCCTCCAGGCTGTAGGCCCGGGCATCGATGGGCAGGTAATAGCCCGCGCAGTACACCACCAGGTCCAGCGAGCCGCGTGTAGCCAGAGCGTCGGTGGCCAGTTGCAGGGCACGGCGGTCCGTCACGTCCAGCGGCAGGGCCACGGCACGCGGGCGGCCCTGGGCATCGGGCCCCGGATGCGCGGCCACCCAGGCATCGAGTTGTGCCGCCTTGCGCGCCGACACAAACACCGTGGCACCCTGGGCGTGGAGCAGGTCGGCACAGGCCTGGCCGATGCCGCTGGAGGCACCCACCAGCCACACCGTCTTGCCAGCCCAGTCACGCAGGGGTGGATTGAGGGACATCAGCCGCGCCTCGAAAACGAAAGGGTGACTTCACCCAGGGTCACGCCCCATTTGCTCATAGTGGCGCGGTTAAGCATCACGCGATCGTTCATCTGGTACATCCAGTCGTCGAAGCGCACGACGATGTTGCGCCCATCCACCGGCAGGTCCAGATAGTAGCCCCAGTAGAAGGCATTTCCGCGCTCTTCGCCCTGGGCCTCGCCCACCACGTCGCCGGCGGTGCCGACGTAACGCCCCTGGGTCCCCACACCGGGCTGGCGGCGCAGCGTCCAGATGCGTTTCTGCGTCGTGCCGTCGGAGTAGATGAAGTCTTCGTCGAGCACACCGACCTCGCGGCCGCTCTCACCCGTCCAGCTGCAGTTCATGACCACGGTGAAGCGTTTGACGACCTTGCCCGAGCGGTCGGTGAAGACGCCCCAGGCATCGACCGTGCCGTTGAAATAACGACGCAGGTCAAGCAGCGGTTTCTCGTTGGCGTAATCGGCCACGGTAGGCGAGGCGCAACCGGCCAGGGTGGTGGCGCCGAGCGCAGCGGCACCGGTGAGCAGCAGACGACGTTTCATGGTGACCCTTTGCGATGAATGAAGGAGAAATACAGCAGGCCGCCCGCCGCCAGCTTGAGCACACAGGGCAGCAGGCAGTAGGCGACGGTCAGCGCCTGCAGGGCCTGGGGCTCGCGCGCGCCGGGGGCATAGCCGTAGAAGCCCAGCAGGGGCAGGGCCAGGCCGGCGGCCAGGGCCAGGTTCAGTTTGGTGGCGAAGTTCCACCAGCCGTAATAGGCGCCCTGCGTGCGACCTAGGTCGCCAGCGCGTGCGATCAGGCCGGCCAGCATGGCGCCAGGCATCACAAGATCCGCACCCAAGGCGGCCCCGGAGAGCACGCAGATGGCAATGAACCACCAGGCATCGCCCTCGCCCAGCATGCTGGCCCAGACGAAGACAGCCACGGCCAGCGCCATGCCACCCAGCCAGCCTGGCGCCAGGCCGAAGCGGCGCACCGCCGCCAGCCACAGCGGCATGGACAGCGCCGCACTCAGGAAGTAGCTGCCGAGAAACAGCGGCTCCATATTGGTAGGGGCCTGCAGGCGGTCCTGTACGAAAAAAAGCACCAGCGTGGCCGGCACCGCGCTGGCGATGCCGTTGAGCATGAAAACAGCGAGCAGGCGGCGAAAGGGCGCGCGTTGCCAAGGCTGCCACAGCTGGCTGGCCTCGGCCGCCGTGCCGGTGATGGCATCGGCTGCGGGGCGCGGCGCGGCGCGCCAGGCCAGTCCGCCCAGCAGCAAGGCCAGCCAGAACAGCCACACCATGGCCTCCAGGCCCCAGAGCACGGGCACCACCGAAGCCAGCAGCACGCCCACCAGGCCCAGGCCTTCACGCCAGGCCACCAGGCGGCTCTGCTTGAGCGCGTCGCCGCCCAGCAGCGCACCCCAGGCCTGGTGCGAGAGCGTGACCGCGCTGAAGCTGGCGTAGGTCAGCATCAGCAGCACGGCGCTCAGGATCAGCAGTCCGTTGCCGCTGCGCAAGGGCGGAAAGAACAGCAGCGCGAAACCCGCGCCCATCAGCACACAGGCCACCGCCGCCCAGACCAGCAGCAATGAGGGCGAGCGGCGGTAAAGACCGTCGCTGGCGCGGCCCAGCAGCGGATCGATCAGCGCATCGGCCAGGCGTGTGGCCAGCAGCAGTGCCCCCAGCGTGGCCAGCGGCACGCCGAACTCGCGTGCGTAGTGATTGGGCAGCAGCACGTACAGCGGCAAGGCCACGAAGGCCAGCGGCAGGCCCATCAGGCCGTAGCGCCAGGCCTGCGCGAGGGTGAGTGTGGAGGCGGTGCGCATACGCTCGGGTGCCTCAGCGCGCCGTCGGGGCCTGGCCCAGCAGGGTCAGCCTGAGCTGGGGCGCCGAAGTCTGCTCGGACAGCCAGATGCCGAAGAAGAGGCGGGCGAACTCGGGGTCGGCGATCTCGCCCCGGGATTTGCCGTTGGCATAAAACTGCGCGCCGCGGCCCGGCAGGTGCACACCGGTCAGGCGGTCGCCGCTGCTCACATCGGGAAAGAGACGCGCCATCTCGCCCAGCCAGTTCCGGGCCTGCGCCTCGCTGAAGGGGCCGACGCGACGCATCTCGTCGATCGAGCGCTGGGCGATGTCGCGCCCCTTGAAATTGCGCAGGTACTGCAGGTCCAGGGCATACCGCTGGCGTGCCAGGGCCGCGGCGTCGAAACCGGGTTCGACCCACAGGCTGGCCTGGTAGACATCAAAGCCCCAGTAGGTGTAACGACCGCTACCGGCCTGGCGCGGCTGGGCCAGCAGGGACGTGGCCACCCCGGCGACAGGCGCCGTCGCGATCTCGGCCTGCGCCGGCGCCAGCAGCGCCGCCAGGCCCAGCCACACGATGGCTACGCTTTTTGCAGCGTGTACTGCACCACGTCGATATTGGCTTCGTCGAAGGCCGCTTCGCAGTAGGCGAGATAGAACTCCCATAAGTGCATGAACCTTTCGTCAAATCCGAGTTGCAGGATGCGGGTGCGTTCGGCCAGGAACTGGTGGCGCCAGCGGCGCAGGGTTTCGGCATAGTCTGCGCCAAAGGGCAGTTCGTCCACCACCTTCAGGCCGGCCGCCTGCGCCTGGCGGCGGAACTCCGCCGGGCACGGCAGGCAGCCGCCGGGGAAGATGTATTGCTGGATGAAGTCGGTCGAGTTCACGTAGCGCTCGAACAGGTGGTCCTCGATCACGATGCTCTGCACGCAGGCGCGCCCGCCGGGCTTGAGCAGGCGGGCCACGCTCTGGAAGTAGGTGGGCCAGTATTCCTGTCCCACGGCCTCGACCATCTCGATGGAGCAGATCGCGTCATAGGGGCCGTCACTGATGTCGCGGTAGTCCTGCAGGCGCAGGTCGGCGCGCGCGGCCGCCTCGGCCCCCAGCTGGCGCATGCGCTCCTGGCCCCAGCCCAGCTGCTCGGTGCTCAGCGTGACACCGGTCAGCGAAGCCTGGAATTCGGTGACGGCCATCTCGGCCAGTGCGCCCCAGCCGCAGCCGATCTCCAGCACGCGGTCGCCCGGCTGCACGCCGGCCAGGCGCAGCGCACGCCGCACCTTGGCCTGCTGGGCCACGATCATGTCGCCGTCCAGCTTGCCCTCGAACCAGGCCGAGGAGTAGTTCATGGTGCTGTCCAGCCACAGGCGGTAGAAGGCATTGCCCAGGTCGTAGTGGGCGTGGATGTTCTTGCGGCTGTTGGTCTTCGTGTTGCGATGAAACAGATGACGCAGGCGGTAGAACAGGCTGCCCAGCCAGCTGCCGTAGATCACGTCCTCCAGGTCCTGGCGATTGCGGATGAACAGGCGCAGCAACGCAGCCAGATCGGAGCAGCTCCACTGGCCGTCCATGTAACTCTCGGCAAAACCGATGTCACCTGACTTGAGCGTGTGGCCGAACACGGCCCAGTCATGCAGCACCAGGCTGGCCGCCGGCTGTTCGCCGTTGCCGTAGCGCAGCTGGCTGCCATCGGGCAACTGTAGGCTCAGCGTGCCATGGCGCAGGCGTTCGAGCAGGCGCAGGACGGAACGGGCACTGGCAGGCGCGCTGCGCGGCAGCACGAGGCGGGGGGCAGTGGTGGTGTTCATGACGTGGAGGCTGGAGGGGTGGAACGGGTGACGAAGTCGGTCGGCGGTGCCGGCTTGGCGAAAAAGGGCACGCGCTTGAGCCACAGGCGCAGGGCCTGCCAGTGGATGCGCG